>JAGKXA010000668.1 GCA_021151615.1 Cellvibrionaceae bacterium
GACCAAAGTAAGCATCTACGTCAAACCCGAGAATTTCACCGGGAGTTTTGCCATTAAAAGCGGCCAAAACTACACCTAATAGCCCTTTTACGATGAAAGCATCGCTATCTGCCTGAAAAAACAATTTGCCATCGCGATGTTCATCAACCAACCACACCTGACTTTGGCAGCCACGCACAAGGAACTCTTCAGACCTAAAGCTTTCTGGCATGGGCGGTAATTCCTTACCCAAATCGATGATGTACTTGTAGCGCTCTTCCCAATTATCAAAAAAGCCAAGACTATCAATGATGTCATCTGTGGTTACGTCAATGCCAAACTGGGTCATAACACTCTCACTACAAACTCACTACAAACTCAATAGAACATGCCCGTTTGTAATTGGGCTTCTTCACTCATCATATGGCGCTGCCAGGGCGGATCAAACACCAGCTCAACCTTGACGGTTTTAACATTGGGCACTTTACGCACGCGGTATTCCACATCCCCCACCAGAACCGGCCCCATGCCGCACGCTGGTGCAGTCAGCGTCATCTGGATATCCACCTGCTGCAACGCCTGATTCACATTCACGCTGTAAATTAGCCCGAGATTCACTAAATCGACTGGAATTTCCGGGTCAAACACCGTGCCCAACGCCTGCCATACCTGATCTTCATGAATAAGGTCATCTGTAGGCGCTGGAAATTCAAGCTGTTCTGATTCCAACCCAAGAAAATGAGCATCTGTACCATCTACACGCACCATTTGCCCATGGTATGTCAGGGTGTAGTTACCGCCCAGGGCCTGGGTGATAGTCACGAAAGTTCCTTCCGGTATAGTCAGAGGTGTACCGTCCGGAACCCTCCGCGCGGGGCAATCAGCTTGTGCCACCACCATACGTCTTTCAGACATAAATTTCATTTCCTAATGCGTTAAGTAACCACCAGCAATTGAAACAACCAGTAATTGAAACAACTGTTAATACTCCAAGTACCTGCCAACAAATTAAGGGACCCTGAGTAATTTAAGTAACGGTCAATTAATTAACGCTAAAGCTTTCACCACAACCACAATAATCT
>JAGKXA010000669.1 GCA_021151615.1 Cellvibrionaceae bacterium
AGTTAATTGCGGCCCTGATGCAAGTAAAGGGTGATGTTGGATTGCAGGGGCATCCAGCCTTGGATGGTCACCAAGTCAATAACCCGGTGCAGCGGCGAATCAACAATTGGCTCTACCTCGCGCGCGTAATCCACGCGCGCGATTATTTGTTCATGTGGGACGCTGAATCAGCGGTGGCAGATTTCTACCTGCCGGAAGTGAATTTGTGCATCGAGTGCTGGGCCGATGAATTGGAGCAAAACCCCAATCGCGCAGCCGTCATCAGCGGTGAGCTGGAAAAACTCCAATTGTACAAACGCCACAAGCTGTCGTTCATCGAATTTAACAACGAATCCATCCACCAGATCGACGAGACATTAGCGCGCGAGCTGATGCGACGTGGTCTCGCCGTGTATTAATTTTTTTTTATCAATCCAACTCGATAAGGAGTTTTTATGGCAAGCGTATTTACCCTGATTATGGAAGGTAAAATCCCCGGCAACTTTGTGTGGAAAGATGATAAAGCAGTGGCGATTCTGACGATTCAACCCATTCGCCAGGGGCATGTGCTGGTAATTCCGCGCGAAGAAATTGATCAGTGGAGTGACTTGCCGTTAGATCTGGCGGCGCACCTGATGCAAGTCAGTCACAAAATTGCCAATGCGTTGAAAGTTGCTTACCCCGCAACGCGCGTAGGTTTAATGATTGCGGGTTTGGAAGTGCCGCATACCCATCTGCATGTGGTGCCTATGGACTCCATGAAAGATTTAAGTTTTGAATATGCTAAAAACGCCGATGGCGATGCATTAAAACAAACTGCTGAAAAAATTCGAACAACTTTGCAAGCGCAGGGTCACAAGGAAGCGCAGGGTTAAGCAAATTTCATGAACCTGTTGTTTGCACCCGGCGCTACGTTATTTTGGACCAGTAGCGCCATTGCCTCCATCGCTTTACTTACTGCACTGATAACCGCACCCTGGAAATTGTTGCTGGCGGATTCACAGCGCCAGCACGTGTTTTTTGCAGCGATTCTGTGTTTGGCGGTGATCTGGTTGTTGCAAGTATCGGTGTGGAGTGCAA
>JAGKXA010000670.1 GCA_021151615.1 Cellvibrionaceae bacterium
TTTTCAAATTCCCAAATTTCTTCTTCCGCCAGATTTTCTTTGTGTGCGGGAACACCCAGCAGGTTTTGCACATCACTTCTGGACATGCCTAACTTGATATTATTGATTCCGACTTTGGGGATAATATTCATAATTGAAAATTCCTTAAGGATAAAAGCAAGAACAGATTAACTATTTTAAATATTGCTCAGTCCAGGCTAAATCAGGAATAAGCAATTTGATAGAAAAATGCCGCCTATTCCTGAATTCAGCTCACCGGATATTAATTACCCGATTAATACCACCGCCTGCTCACCCACTTGCAATGCCTCGCTATTATTTTCCCTTGCGTAGCACTGAGCTTCTGCGTAACTGGAAAACCATAGATTTGGATATCCTGCGGAGCGTCGTAAATGATCAAAATGGGCTAGCTGATCATTAGTCATCGCGTCCAATGCGTGACGGTAATCTTCCCAGCATTTGAAGCCCACCTCAACAGCCAGCATACGCAATATATGTTTGCGCTGGATAAGATCGCGACAGCGAAATAACTCTGGCAGTGAAATCGCAGTCAGGGTGGCAGTTGCCAGCAAGCGCCGTAACACCGGCAGTGCGATTACTTTCGATTCAGAATAGGCCGCGCGATGAAGATTGCGCGCAATACGAAGCACCAAATCTGCAGCAGATTCAGAAGGTCGCGAGTTTTGTGGTTGATGGCTTTCAGGATGAGCGTGTTGAGATTGATTTTCGGTGTGCATACCAACTCCTATCAATACTCGGCTTGCTCGCTCATGGCCGGGAGGGTATGCAAGCGCAGGGCTTGCGTTAAATTCGGGTGCTTAAGCTTTCGCGAGACGGGCGCCCCGGCAGCCCTGCAGCGAATTCTACGCAAGCCGAATGCCGAAGGCAAAGACAATCTGTTTGCTTTTTTCGACGCTTGTGCAGAAAGAATGAAATATCCCTGGATGGCCATAGCCGGAGGACATTTGTGCATGAGTGGATTAGCATCACCCTTCTATTCTTCTCAAACCAGTACCAAATACCCGCTATGGAAAATACCCGGCATACCAATAATCGCAC
>JAGKXA010000671.1 GCA_021151615.1 Cellvibrionaceae bacterium
GAATTATAAGTTGTCGACCAACCGCTATGACCACTGGCGGCGTAAATAGTTATTAGGGTTTTTGCCGAATTATCCAGCGGAGCGCGACCATCATTCCAATTCCATTGGGTTGGCAATAAATCACCGGGCAATATATTTCCCAAGGCTGCTGTTCTATCCGTCGCCGCTTGTGTAGCACCACCATTGGCAGAATAATTTTGCATTACTTTGGTGGTCGCAAACGGAATCATCCGATCAATATGCTCCACTGTACATTCACGCGGCGTGTGACTTTTACAGCGAAATAAATCTGTTACTGGCCCAAGGCTGGTGGATTTAACATTGGTATCGTTATAGTTATGAAATGCCCAGGTGGGGACGTGACTCGCCGCGTTAATTGAACTCAATGCAGACTCAGTTCCCGCAACAGGAACAATTGCAGCGACTTTGGTGTATTTACTCGCCGCATACGCCCAGGTACCGCCACCACCTAACGACAAACCAGTTACATAAATGCGTTCATCATCCACACGCACTTGCGTTTTCACATATTCTATCATTGCATCAATATTCGATGCGTTCCAACCGCTACAAGTTTGTGGCTGCAAAATAATTCCGTTTAAAAAAGGCCGCTGGTTGCTATAGGCAGTGCCCTGCAAAATTTGATAACCCGGTGAATTCAGGCTGGATTTATTTAAAATATCCAATGAACCATTACTGCAGGTTTCACCAAGACCATGTAACCAAACTAATAACGGATATTTTTTACAAGGTACATAGGAATAACCCGCCGGGCGATATAACCAATGCCCCATGGTGTAAGACGATACACCTTCTACATAAGTGTATTTTGTTAGTTTGTCATCGAGTGTGGAATCATCCCCCACACAAGAATCAGGCACAATTGTACGACTGACTATTTTCATCGCCCCAATATAATAAAATTTGGTGGAATTGGTATTTGCCGAACCGGGAACAAGATCAATCACAATACTGCCATCAGCAGCGGGTTGGATATCATTAATTGTTGCAATATTCGCCGTATTTCCCGCAGCATCCAAATACGCTGTTGCTAAATT
>JAGKXA010000672.1 GCA_021151615.1 Cellvibrionaceae bacterium
CCATTACATATTTCGATTTTTCTTGTTTCATTTTTAGGTAAAAACAGTTTATCGCGGTTCTGTTTATTTGCAGGCGGAGAAAAATCTTCCCATGTTAATCCGGGCATCCCATGAGTATTTTTATTTGTATTTCCTTCTCCAATGAAGGAAGGATTTAAATCAACGGCACTCTCTTTTTGAATGAGGTGGCGTTTTGCAATTTCTTCCTGCAAGACTTTTGGGCTGTTGTCTGCTGCAAAGGGTATGATTTTCGCGAGGCGATCTTTCTTTAAAAAGTCTGGGCTCTGGCTCTCCATGGAATGCATCGCGCTAATATTTCCAGAGTTGCTTGCAGTGTGGTGTTCATTGGCCCACCACTGAGCAAAGCTGCGCTGGAAAATTCGGTTGCGCATTACTGCGGGGCGCTCATGTAAGGTGCGTGCAATACCAAGTAGCGCTGCTCGTTCGTGCTGCAAATCTGCTTGCCAGGTATCTTCACTAAATAATGCCGCCCAGGGCGGTATTGAATGTGAGCTTTTTATTGTTGGCCCAGGGTGTGGTGACTGGTTATTTTTTTTCAAAATACTTGCTGGTTGCACGTCAGCATTGTCACGTTCAGCTTCTGTCATTAACTCGCGCATAGCGCTGAGTGAAAATTCACTGAGTAACACTTGTAAGATATCGCCGGCGTGCGATGGCTCCAGGTGTTTAACAACCTCAAGCGCTTTACCGGCACTGGCCAAGTGCGAAAACACTGCCGGAATATAACGAGCATCTTGAATAAGTGTTTCGCGAATACGGTGCGAACTATGGATGCTGGAAAAATACCGGTTGCGCCACCACCAGTGTTGCCCAACGCGCTGTGCACAAATATCCACAACCAGACAGGCAAGCAATTCTGCCTGGTCGCGAAATAAAACCGCAGCAGGATTTCCGCTGAGTGTGCAACTTGTTGGGGTCGCTGCCTGGCGATAAAGCACATCAATATTTTCACGCAGTGCATTGCGCCAGCTACTGGTATTTTGTTTTTTACTTGTTAAACAACCAGGCAGTGGATCATCCAGGTAATGGATTATAAA
>JAGKXA010000673.1 GCA_021151615.1 Cellvibrionaceae bacterium
GCGCAAATTGATTTCACCATTAACGCCGTGAAAGAGTCATTGGTAGCCATGCAAAACGATGGTGTGTTTGCATCACTGGCAACACCGGCCTAAGCGGAGACGTACAACATGGCTTGCTCCTGTTTTTTTCATCAAGGCATCAACCGGCTGGCAAGCTTGTTGGACCAATCACTTGCAACATCAACATTACCTTCTATGGGTTCGGTGCTGGCAACTGCCAGCACTGATAACAATAACGCATCTGCAAATACGGCAATAGAAATTGCGGACTTGAGTAAACCGCAAAAACGCCCTTACACCGGTGATCGCCATTTAATTAAAGGCGGATTTATCTATACCGCTGATGCACACAATCGTGTTATTCCCAATGGCTGGATTTTAGTTGGTGATGGGAAAATTATTGCATTGGGCGATACGCAAACAGAACCACCGGCTTATGATCGATTAATCAGCGCCGAAGGGAAATTGGTTGTACCGGGCTTTGTAAATCCGCACTGGCATGAAAGTTTTGTCGCGCCTAATCATGAACAACCCGATGATTCAGGTATGGAACCAACACCCTACTCGCACGGCGGCAACATTGAAGCACTGAGCAGTATGTTTGGTTTTATTGCCGGCGTTGGCAAACGCTTAACACCCGGAGAAGCATTGGCGATTGCGCGCTGGAGTATGTGGACGCAATTACGCTCTGGCACCACCGCACTGGGTGATTTGGGTTCTGCCAACACCAGCGACGCATTGGCGCAAGCTGCATTGGATTTGGGCATGCGCATTCGCGTTAGCCGTTGGGGTTCCGACATTATGATTCCCGCCAACGCGCGTGAATTTAAAAAAATTGCCGATACGCAAGAGCAAGCCAATGACTGGCTCGCATTAATGGAAACCTGGAATGACCATGCTTCCGGTTTAATTGGTGGCATGCCATCGGTGATGGGTGCGTTTGGCAGTTCTGATGAACAATTAATTGCCCTGCGCGATATTGCCAATAAATTCCAATCGCCCTATGCCACTCATCTGGCGCCGTTACGTAATGAGCGCGAAGCAGTGATGCGTGTAT
>JAGKXA010000674.1 GCA_021151615.1 Cellvibrionaceae bacterium
GTTCAATGTCCGCCAATTTGTTAGCACATTGCCCGGCCCAGATATTTACCACCAGCTCACCGCGATAATGCACCGCAACCCCACCACCAACCTCCCCCATGGAAAAGTTGGCTGCAAACGCATCCACCAGCGGCTGCCAGTGGGAGGACCAGTGGCCTTTTATTTCAATTGTCATAACAAGTTCCTGCAACTTAGTGCGCAGCATTCTAACAGCCAGCTTGAACAATAGAACCAAGCCCCGATAAACTAGTCAGGTAACTAGTCAGATAATGTAGCCAACCTGGAGTTAACGATGAATAGCTGGCCTGTTCAAGATGCCAAAGCGCGCTTTAGCGAACTTCTGGATGCCTGTATTAACGAAGGCCCCCAGATGGTTACTCGTCGTGGCGCAGCAACTGCCGTAGTGTTAACAGTCGCCGAATGGGAAAGGTTAAATATTAATGCAACCCCCTCATTAAAATCGGTATTGCTCTCCTCCAGCGCACCGCAAGACTTGCCACTGCCAGAGCGAACACTAACCAAGCGCCGCCCCTCTATCGAGTTTTAAGCGATGTATTTATTGGATACCAACATAGTGTCGGAGCTGCGTAAAATAAAACCCCATGGCGGGGTTCTGGCGTGGGTAGAATCCGTCGCTGATGCAGATTTGTATTTAAGCGCGGTGACGTTAGGAGAAATTCAAGCGGGAATCGAAATCACACGCGAAAGGGACACCCTTAAAGCGGAACAAATAGAACAATGGGCTAATCAGTTGGTGCATACGCAAAAAATTATTCCAATGACGGCTGAAGTTTTTCGGATATGGGCGAAATTTATGCATCACAAAACCGATAGCCTTTATGAAGATGCCATGATCGCAGCAACTGCAACACATCATAAATTAGTAGTAGTCACTCGCAATCAAAAAGATTTTGCGCATTTTCCGGTGAAAACCTTCAACCCATTTGACTTGGCACAGTAAAAATCCATCATGACTAAAGACAAAAATTCCCACCTGGTTTATTCCACTGAAACCGGGCGTATCAAAGAAGAAAAACCGACTGCAACTATTCCACAG
>JAGKXA010000040.1 GCA_021151615.1 Cellvibrionaceae bacterium
TACCATCGAGGAAATCACCGTGAGCCCCATGAAGAAGCTGTTTGGAATTCTGTTAGTTGCAGGTTTGGTTGCTGGCACCGCTGTTGCGGAAGATGATGTAAAGGCGCGCACCGCCCCGGTAGGCAGCACCTGTATGTCTGGTGATGAGTGTGCGGCAGCTCCGGCTCCGGCGGTTGCAGCGGGTCCAAAATCCGGTAAAGATGTGTTCGGCAGCTTCTGTACTACCTGTCATGGCGCTGGTCTGATGGGAGCACCAAAATATGGAACAGCGGCAGATTGGGCGCCACGTATCGCCAAGGGTAAAGAGACGCTCTATACCCACGCGTTGGGCGGATTTAACTCTATGCCACCAAAAGGTATGTGCGCCGCTTGTACTGATGATGAGATCAAAGGTGCGGTGGATTATATGGTGGATGGCAGCAAATAATTATTTGCTCTCAACCCAATAAAAAAGTGACCCAGAGGTCGCTTTTTTATTGCACCGAACTTGCTGAATGCAGGTCAATCAAACAAATTCAACAGGTTGGAAAGGGTTTCCTCGCCCTTGGCTAGATTCTTGGCTTCACTCTGCTCGCCAAAGCCTTCCCTCTCTACGTCTTCCGGCGGCAACTCATCCAGAAATCGACTTGGGGTGGTTTCACTCATCTCGCCAAATTGCTTGCGTTTACCCGCCAGGGTCATACTCAGGGTACGTTTGGCGCGAGTGATACCTACGTAAGTCAGGCGGCGTTCCTCTTCGATATTGTTGTCTTCAATACTGTTGCGGTGGGGTAGCAAGTCTTCTTCCATGCCCACCATAAACACATGCGGAAATTCCAGACCTTTGGACGCATGCAAAGTCATTAGTTGGACCTGATCGCTGGTATCTTCTTCCTCCTGTCGTTCCAGCAAATCGCGTAATACCAGTTTGGCGATAGCATCCTCCATACGCGTACTATCATCTTCGTCGTCACTGTCGGCTTTATCCAGGGTTTTTTGCAAGGATTCCACCAGGTAAAACACATTCTCCATGCGTTTTTCTGCCGCTTTTGGGGTGTTTGAGTTCTGGTGCAGCCAACCTTCATAGTCGATGTCATTGAGCATTTCACGGATGGCATTGACCGGATTGTCGCCACTGCAATTGCGCCCCACTTGCTTGACCCAGTGCGCAAAACGCTGGATACGTTCCAGGTTTTTCTCCGGAATGCGACTCTGTAGGCCTATCTCATCCAGTGCAGCAAATAGACTGATTTGACGTTCGCTGGCGTAGGTGCCCAGTGCTTCCAGAGTGCTGGTGCCGATTTGCCGGCGTGGTGTATTGATCACGCGCAAAAAGGCGTTGTCATCGTCCGGGTTTACGATTAACCGCAAATAGGCCATCACGTCCTTGATTTCGGTCTTGGCAAAAAATGAGGAGCCGCCGCTCATCTTGTAGGGAATCTGGTGATGCTGGAGTTTCATCTCCAAGAGGCGCGCCTGATGGTTGCCGCGGTAGAGCACCGCGAAATCGCGGAACTTGCATTGTTTCTGCAAGCGTTGGGTAAGGATTTCGGTGGCGATGCGTTCGGCTTCAGCCTCTTCATTTTTGCAACGGATCACCCGGATTGGATCGCCCAGGCCCATTTCACTCCACAACGCCTTATCAAATTCGTGAGGGTTGTTGGCGATCAGATGGTTAGCGACGCGTAGTATGCGGCTGGTGGAGCGATAGTTTTGCTCCAGTTTGATCACCCGCAAATTGGGGTAGTCCTGTTTTAACAAGCCCATATTTTCCGGGCGGGCGCCGCGCCAGGCGTAAATTGATTGATCGTCATCGCCCACGACGGTAAGTGCGCCGCGGTTTCCGACGATGAGCTGCACCAGCAGATACTGGCTGGAATTGGTGTCCTGGTATTCATCGACCAATAAATAGCGGATTTTGCGCTGCCAGCGCGTGAGTACTTCGCTATTGGTCTGGAGCAATTCCACAGGGATCAGGATCAGGTCATCAAAATCCACTGCGTTATAAGCGCGCAGTGCCTGGTTGTAGCGCAGGTAAATCATGGCGATGGTTTGCTCGCCTTGGCTTTGCGCCAAGCTCAGGGCTCGCTCGGGAACCACCAGGTCGTTTTTCCAGTTGGAGATCTGATGCTGCACTAAATCCAGGTGGTCACTGTCCAGGTCGCCATCCTTCAACATGAGTTCTTTCAGCAGGGAACGTGCGTCTTCGGAATCGAAGATCGAAAAACCGGGCTTAAACCCCAATGCCTTGTGTTCCTTGCGAATGATATTAAGGCCAAGGTTGTGAAAGGTGGAGACGGTCAGCCCCTTGGAGGCGCTGCCTTTTACCAGTTTGCTGGCGCGCTCTTTCATCTCGCGCGCGGCTTTGTTAGTGAAGGTAAGAGCGGCGATATGGCGTGCGGGAATACCACATTGCTCGATCAGGTAAGCGATCTTGCGCGTAATTACGCTGGTTTTGCCGCTGCCGGCCCCCGCCAGCACCAGGCAGGGCCCATCGATATAGAGCACGGCTTCTTTCTGGCGGGGATTAAGTTGGGTCACAGCAATGGCCTGGGGGAAACATCGGGCGAGCATTCTAGCAAGCTGGAATCGCCTTGCAATCGCGATTTCAAGAGCTATAACCACAGGGTAACTGTAGCGGGTTTGTAGTGGTTATTTGTTATATCCGGATGCGTTCAGTTTGCGCCAAGCGGCTGTTACCATGGGGTGGTTGAGTGTTTATACGCGCGCCAACCAGGCGACAGGAAGAGACGGTGAGAGATGGACAAAAAGATAAAAATTTTATTTATCGACCGCGAGCAAGGTGAATACCTGCTTATCGCCGAGATTTTGTCCCATATTCGCCACGTCGAATATGAATTGGTGTGGTGCAACCAGTTAGAGCCTGCACTCAATAAAATCCTCTCACAGGAATACGATGTCGCCTTATTGGATTACTACTGGGGCAATGCCAATGCGCGCGATTTATTAAATGCGGCGCGCGTGCAAGCTTGCCAAACTCCCATAGTGGTGATGACTGATGAAATGGAAACCGAAGTGGATCGCGAAGCGATTCGCGCCGGTGCCGCTGATTATTTAATTAAAGGTCAAATCGATCACTTGCTGCTGGAGCGTGCGTTGCGTTATGCGATTGAGCGCAAGCAAACGGAGCAGCATCTTTCACGCCTCGCACACTATGATCCGCTCACCGATGTACCCAATCGCATTTTATTTCGCGATCGTCTGGAGCATGCAATCAATCTGGCGGAGCGCGACAAAAACAGTTTTACGTTAATGTTTATCGACCTTAACGGTTTTAAACAGGTCAATGACAATTTTGGCCACGATGCCGGCGATGCCATTATCCGTATTTGTGCCGAGCGCTTGAATGCTTGCTTGCGTCGCAGCGATTCAGTCGCGCGCATGGGTGGTGATGAATTTACGCTGCTCTTGCAGAATATCGCCAACAATACCGATGTTGCACACATCGCAGAAAAAGTTATTCGCGCAATTGAAATGCCCGCCGATATTAACGGCCATGAAGTGGTGGTCGGTTGCAGTATTGGCATTGCTATTTATCCGCAAGCGGGGCGCGATGCAGATACCTTGTTGAAACATGCCGATATGGCGATGTATAAGGCCAAGCAGGAAAGCAACAGCAATTATCGTTTCTTCACTGAAATGATGAACCAGGATGTGCGCCGCCAATTGCGTTTGGAATCTGACTTGCGCGCAGCGCTGAAGAAGCAGCAGTTTGTCTTGCACTATATTCCACGTGTGGAGGTCTCTACTGGTAAAGTGGTTGCGCTGGAGGCGTTGTTGCGTTGGGATAAACCCGGCGTGGGTTTATTAAATGCCAGTGATTTTATTGCCACAGCAGAGGAAACTGGAATCTTAACGGCGATTGGCTACTGGGCTATTCGCCAGGCCTGCAACGATGTGAAAAACCTGCAGGAGTTTTGGGGTGGCCCCCTAATGGTGGCGATTAATTTATCGGTGCGCCAATTTAAAGATGAAAATCTGGTGCACGAAGTTGCGCGCATTTTTGCCGACAGTGATATTCAGCCCGGTGATATTGAATTTGAAATCACTGAAACGGTGTTTGCTGACAATATTGAATTGGTATCGCTGTGTATGCGACCGTTGGCATTTTTTGGAATTAATTTTTTGCTCGACAGTTTTGGTGCAGGCAATTCATCGCTCTTACATTTGCAGCGTTTGCCGATCAGCACGGTAAAAATCGATTTAAATTTTTTGCAGGAACTAAATCGCAGTCACACGGATAAACGGCTGGTATCGGCAATGATCGCTCTTGCCCACAACCTCGGTAAGTTGGTTGTAGCGGAAGGTGTGGAAACCAAAGAGCAAAAGGATTGGCTGAAGGAAATGGGTTGCGATTTAATGCAAGGTTATTATTTTTCCGCGCCCAAATCCTATGTGGAAATTATGAATTGGCTGCAGGAGTCAGCTACACGCCAGCAGCTCAATTAAACGTGGGTTAATTGCCGGGTTGGCGATCCAGTGTGCGATAACTCAAGGCTTCGGTAATATCGACAGTATTGAGTTGGCTTCGATCATTCATATCGGCGAGAGTCCGCGCCAGTTTTAATACCCGGTGATAGGCTCGTGTCGATAGTCCAAGCTTGTTGATCGCTTGCTCGAGTAAATTTTTATCGCTGCTGGCGAGTTCGCAATACTGTTCCAGCTCAGGTACTGAGAGTTGGTTATTGGCTTTGCCCTGGCGTTGCAATTGCCGCGCGCGGGCCAGTTCCACGCGGGTGCGCACAGTGGCGCTGTCGTCCCCCAATGTTTTGCTTTGCAATTCCCCTTGGCGCAAGGCCCGGACGGGCACGTGCATGTCGATCCTGTCCAATAGCGGCCCTGAAATCTTGTTGCGATAACGCTTTACCTGATCTGGTGTGCAGCGGCAGCGATTGGCGTCGCTGCCGTGATAGCCGCAGGGGCAGGGGTTCATCGCGGCGATTAATTGAAATCGGGCAGGAAAACAGGCTTGGTTACGTGCGCGCGATATGCGTACCTCTCCACTTTCCAGGGGCTCACGCAATACTTCCAGTACCGTCCGCGAAAACTCGGGTAGTTCGTCGAGAAATAATACCCCAGCGTGTGCCAGTGAAATTTCACCAGGCTTGGGGTTGGTGCCACCACCCACCAGGGCGATAGCCGAGGCTGTGTGGTGCGGGGCGCGAAAGGGTCTTTGGCGCCAATGGTAGTCTTTGGATTGCGAGGCAACCGAGTAGATGGCGGCGACGTCCAGCATTTCGCGTTCACTCAAGCTGGGCAGTAAACCGGGTAAACGGCTGGCGAGCATGGTTTTACCGGTGCCCGGCGGGCCATAAAACAACAGGTTGTGGCCACCGCAGGCGGCGATTTCCAGTGCGCGTTTGGCGTGGGATTGACCTTTGACATCGAGGATATCCAAGGCTTCGCTGGTTGTCGGGAACTGGTCTTCCGCTGCTTCTGCCCGTTTTAGCGACTCTCGCTGGTGCAGATGGGCGCACACTTGCAGAAGATTGGCTGCACCAAATACGCGCGTAATACTGCTAAAAGCCGCTTCACCACCGCTGGCAGTGCTAATAATCAAGTCACGCCCTGCATCGCCGCAGGCAAGCGCGGCCGGCAAGGCTGCACTAATAGGGCGCAATTCACCGGACAGCGCCAGTTCCCCCAGAAACTCGTGGCGCTCAAGTTGTTCTGCAGGAATCTGTCCGGAGGCGGCGAGAATTCCCAAGGCTATCGCCAAATCGTAGCGCCCGCCTTCTTTGGGCAGGTCAGCCGGGGCCAGGTTGACGGTAATGCGCTGGGCGGGAAATTCCAGGTGGCTGTTTATGATGGCGCTGCGCACCCTATCCTTACTTTCTTTTACGGCGGTTTCGGGCAAGCCGACGATAGAGAGGCCGGGAAGGCCATTGGAAATATGAACTTCGACAGTTACCAGTGGGGCATTGATTCCCAGTTTGGCGCGGGAATAGATGATGGCGAGAGACATAGACGATCCTTGTGATTGTTTTTGAAGCAGTTTTTTAACCAGAGCGACTATAAGATAAGGTTGGAGCCGGGCCAAGAGCAAAAGCCTCGCGGGCCTTTATATTGTCGCTTACTTCTCCAATTGTGCTAATTGGCGCTCAAGTTCTTCCAGTTTTGTACGTGTGCGTAGCAGCACTGCTGCTTGCGCATCAAACTCCTCCCGGGTTACCAGATCGGCACGTGCCAGCACCGCTTGCAGGGCAATATGCAATTCGCGCGCAGGAATTAATGTGTCCTTGTCTGTCAGTTGCTGCTGGATTTCCCCGAATAGCTTTTCAGTCAGGTTGCGAATCATAGTGGCATTTATCGGGTAAGGCCCGCCTCTGGGTGTATGCGGATCCAGTTTACTGGTTTCTCATCCGGGTCGCATCTGGCGGTTTCGAGTATTAATGTTGTTTTTGGCGACCATGTTCATTAATGGTGCTCATGCTTTGTTCGATTGTTCAAAATTGGTGCAACACTTGTATTCGATCTTGGATATTTTCGCTTTTGATGCCAATAAATAGTGCTATCTAATTGATTTTTATGGATTTTATGAAATTGGCCTGCTCTGTGCAAAATTTTACATGAGTACTTGATGTCGGTTTGGGTGGCAGCTGTAGCGGTTTTTTGCAGCTCTCAATTCTGGACAGGACAGTATTTCCGGTGTTTCCCGCACCTTCTGGTGCGGGAATTTTTTCAGGAGTGCGACTAATGAAATTGGTAACTGCGATCATCAAGCCGTTCAAGCTGGATGTGGTGCGTGAAGCCCTCTCCGACATTGGCGTTCACGGTATGACTGTGACTGAAGTTAAAGGTTTTGGTCGTCAGAAAGGCCACTCCGAACTCTACCGTGGGGCAGAGTACGTGGTGGATTTTTTGCCAAAAACCAAAGTGGAAATAGCCGTTTCTGATGCCGAGACCGATACCGTGGTTGAAGCCATCACCAAAGCGGCCAACAGCAGCAAGATCGGCGATGGCAAGATTTTCGTTTCCGATCTGGAACAAGTGGTGCGGATTCGCACTGGAGAGACAGGCAACGAAGCTCTTTAAACGATAACAACCGACCAGCTGTGCATGGCGTGCTGGCATCAGACAAATCACCTCAGGAGAATATTTTCGTGAAAAAACTATTTCGTATGGGCGTCACGCTCGCTCCGCTGGCCTTGTTGGCCGCGCTGATACTCCCCGGCGCAGGCGCCTGGGCGCAAGACGATGCTGCCGCTACGGCAGATACTGCCACTACAGTGACTGAAGCCGTTGCTGCAGAAGCGCCAGCGGCCGAAGCTGCCGCCCCGGTTGAAGCAACTGCTGAAGAGACACCTGCTGCTCCCGCTGCCCCATCTTTTGATAAGGGCGACATCGCCTGGATGTTGACCGCTACCCTGCTGGTTATCTTCATGGTATTGCCCGGCCTTGCCCTCTTTTACGGCGGTATGGTGCGCGCTAAAAACATTCTGTCATTGTCCATGCAAGTGTTTGTGACCTTCTGTCTGATCGCCGTGCTTTGGTCGATCTACGGATACTCACTGGCATTCACCTCAGGCAGTGCCTTCTTTGGTGGGTTTGATCGCCTGTTCCTGAAAGATATGCTCGATGCAGCTGGCAACCTGCTGCCCGCAGCAACGTTCAGCAAGGGTGTGTATGTCCCTGAATATTTGTACGCTGCGTTCCAAATGACCTTCGCCGCCTTGACCCCTTGCTTGATCGTAGGTGCCTTCGCCGAGCGTATGAAGTTCTCTGCGGTATTGGTATTTGCTGTGTTGTGGTTCACCTTCGCTTACCTGCCAATTGCCCACATGGTGTGGTTCTGGGCGGGTCCGGATGCATATACCACGGCTGAAGCCGCTGCTGCCGCAACGGCCGGTGCGGGTTATATCTTCCAAATGGGTGCCCTGGATTTCGCTGGCGGTACCGTAGTTCATATCAACGCCGGTATTGCTGGCTTGGTAGGTTGCTTGTTGATCGGCAAGCGTAAAGGTTTCGGTAATGCGTCTCTTGCACCACACAACGTTCCTTTTACTATGATCGGTGCTGCGATTCTGTGGGTGGGTTGGTTCGGCTTCAACGTGGGTTCGAATCTGGAAGCTAACGCCTTCGCTGCGCAAGTATTTATCAATACCTTCCTGGCAACTGCAGCGGCGGTGTTGGCTTGGACTTTTGGTGAGTGGCTGGTACGTGGCAAGCCAACCATGTTGGGCGCCGCATCTGGTGCTATTGCTGGCTTGGTTGCGATCACCCCCGCTTGTGGTTGGGTTGGCCCAATGGGTTCACTGGTAATCGGTGTTGCCGGTGGTCTGATCTGTATGCTGGCGGTACTGAAGCTGAAAGCCTGGTTGGGTTATGACGATTCACTCGACGTCTTCGGTGTCCACTGCGTGGGCGGTATCATCGGTGCGATACTGACGGGCGTATTCAATAGCCCTGATCTGGGCGGTACCGGTGTTTATGACTATGTTGCTGGTACCTGGGGCTTTGCCGGAATCGGAGCGCAAACCTGGATTCAAACCAAGGGTGTATTGATCACTCTCCTCTGGTCTGGTGTAGTTTCCTTTATCGCCTTCAAGCTGGTTGATGTTGTCATTGGCCTGCGTGTGAGTGAAGAAGTGGAAACCGAAGGTCTGGATACTGCTGAACACGGCGAGCGCGGCTACCACATGTAATTCCCTCTGGCGCTTTGTTGTTGTCAGCAAGGCGCCTTTTCTTTGAGCTTCATAACGCTTTCACTGTGTCACCAAGGGGAATTGTGAATGGAAGAAAATGTTTACCAACTTCAATATGCTCTGGATACCTTCTACTTTCTGGTATGCGGTGCTTTGGTGATGTGGATGGCAGCGGGTTTTGCCATGCTCGAATCCGGTTTGGTGCGTACCAAAAACACGACTGAAATTCTGACCAAGAACATTGTGCTCTATGCAACTGCCAGCACTATGTACCTGATTTGTGGCTACGCAATTATGTACGGCCAAAGTTTTTTCCTGAGCGGTATTGGCAGCGTCGATGTGCCCGAAACCCTGAAAAGTTTTGCGGCGCGTGAAGAAGGGTTTGGTGGCAGTGCTATCTATTCATCTTCCTCCGACTTTTTCTTCCAGGTGGTTTTTGCAGCAACCTGTATGTCGATAGTCTCGGGTGCGGTTGCCGAGCGCATGAAACTCTGGGCTTTCCTGCTGTTCTCTCTGGTGATGATTGGCTTTATCTACCCCATGGAGGGCTCATGGGTGTGGGGTGCCTCCGGTGTATTTGGTCTGAATCTGGATGATCAATTCGGCTTCAAGGATTTTGCCGGCTCAGGTGTAGTGCATTTAGCGGGAGCCTCTGCAGCGCTGGCGGGCGTAATTTTGTTAGGAGCACGTAAAGGCAAGTATGGCCCCAGTGGTGAAATCCATGCGATTACTGGTGCTAACCTGCCGTTGGCGACCCTGGGGGCACTAATTCTCTGGTTCGGTTGGTTCGGCTTTAATGGTGGCTCAGTGCTGAAATTGGGTGATATCGCCAATGCCAATACGGTTGCTCTGGTATTTCTTAATACCAATGCGGCAGCAGCAGGGGGTTTGCTCGGTGCATTGGTGGTGGCGCGTATCCTGTTCGGTAAAGCAGATCTCACCATGATTCTCAATGGTGCCCTGGCTGGCCTGGTTGCTATTACCGCTAGCCCGGATACTCCCAGTGCAGTAGGGGCTGTTGTCATAGGTGCAGTTGCCGGCGTTTTGGTGGTGTTCGCAATTCTGGGGCTGGACAAGCTGCGTATTGATGATCCTGTAGGTGCAATTTCGGTGCACGGTGCTGCCGGTTTCTATGGCTTGATGGTGGTTCCCTTTACGGCGGAAGGCACCAGTTTCCTGGGGCAATTGGTTGGTGCCCTGGTGATTTTCGGATGGGTGTTTGTAGTCAGCTTTATCGTTTGGTTTGTGATCAAACTGGTAATGGGGATTCGCGTATCCGAAGAGGAAGAATTTGAAGGACTGGATTTGGCTGAATGCGGTATGGAAGCCTATCCTGAATTTACCAATAAGTAATTGCTACACAAAAACTGGCCAGCGCTAGCAGTTTGCAAGCGTCGGTCTCCCTAAACCAATTTATTACAAAGTTGTTGTTGATGGGCGAAACTTGGGTG
Organism: Cellvibrionaceae bacterium; assembly: GCA_021151615.1. Lineage (GTDB taxonomy): Bacteria > Pseudomonadota > Gammaproteobacteria > Pseudomonadales > Cellvibrionaceae > Cellvibrio. The sequence continues at coordinate 10,097 of JAGKXA010000040.1, forward strand.
TATCTTTAACGCCAAGTTGCTGGATTCAAGTTGTGCCTTTGGCTAGCGAGATTTTCCAGCGTCGCCTCCTTAAGACTCCAGCAAAGGATTTAATAATGAAACTGATTACTGCCGTTGTAAAACCGTTCAAACTCGATGATGTGCGCACTGCACTGTCGGACGTAGGTGTTCAGGGTATGACTGTGACTGAAGTAAAAGGCTTTGGTCGTCAAAAAGGCCACACTGAGCTGTATCGCGGTGCTGAATACGTTGTTGATTTCCTGCCGAAAGTAAAAATTGAATTGGCTGTTGACGATTCAATGGTTGAGCAAGCGGTAGAGGCAATTACCAAAGCAGCGCAAACCGGTAAAATTGGCGATGGTAAAATTTTCATCGCACCACTGGATGAAATTATCCGCATCCGCACCGGCGAAACCGGCTCTGATGCGGTGTAATTCATTGCGTATTTGAGTTGTGTTTTTGCTAAAAAGCGCCACCAGGAGTGGCGTTTTTTTATGGCTTGCCTTTAATGGAAAGCCACTCGACGAGCCAAAGCTACACAATGTTAAAAATGATTTCCCATTATTTTTTTAGCAAAATTTTTTTCAAGCTGGTGCGTATTTGCTGGATCACGCGCTGCTGCTGCACTACTAAATAGGCAGGGAAAGCAATGAGCATTAGCAATATGGCGCTGGTTTGCTGCGACATACCTAGCGCTGGGCGAATTACCAGTACAAACAAAAAGCACAGCGATGTCATCAATAGCGCCGCGACAAAGTTGCTGCGCCAGTTGCGCATTTTATTGTCGGCAGAAAAGGCATCCTGATAGGCACGAGTCAACAATTGTTGCTGCTCATTTGCAGGCAGATGGGCAAGTTCAGGGAAATGGCGAATCAGTTTTTTGAAATTCATAGTTGCTGCAGGTTGTTGTTTTTCGGGCTCTGCCCGATTGTTACTAAATGTGTTACGGCGAATTTATGTCGGTTTTGTTACTTTTATCGCCACTCAAACCCGGCGCTAGACTTGCTCAAGTTTAATAACTAAAATTCGCCGCATTGGCTACCGGTAAGGCAAAAAAAGCCTAAAAAAGCATCATGAATCATCATGACGTTTAAAAGAGTCTGCGCTATAAATTAGCCGGAGCCTCCAGTTAGAAACATGATGCTTGCTGGAGCCAAGAATAAAAGAATTTCATTGTACAAGTTTTCAGGTGACATTATGACTGATGAAGACCCCATTAACGACGAAGAATTAGAAGATACTGGCGTAGAAGGGGAAGAGGACGAGGCTGATGATGATCTGGAAGCTTCTGGCGATAGCGACGATGTGAGCTATTCCGGTGGCTCATCATCATCCAGTAAAGCGGCTGAATCCGAAGCGTTGGAAGATTTCAGTATTGCATCGCGCCAAAAGGTTCGTGATGAAATCGAAGACCAGGTGGCAGCATTCCTGGCGCGCGGCGGCAAGATTAGCGAGGTTGCGCCCAACGTAACGGCTGACCCACCTAAAAAGCCAACACCTGATTACGGTGGTCGCCCAATCTAACTTAAGGGTTGGTTCGCTTTGCAAAAAGCCCCGCTATTTGGCGGGGCTTTTTTATGGGCAAGTTAATTGCATATAAAAATTGCCCAAAGCTGCCAAACAAGCGGTAATTTTGGTTTTATTTTCAGGTAATTCCATTATATTAGCGCTGAAAAATTCGGGCGGGCTTCTGGGCGCGCTTGCAGGTTTATTTTCAGCTATCGGGCAAGTCCAGACTCAGGGTTACGCCAGTGTGTTGCCGCCAAATCCCCGGCACAGCTGCTGTAGAGTGTGCACATCTGTTCCCTTCCAATAACTCAGCCAAGATTAAAGGAACCAACGAATGTTAGTTAGTTTTGTTGTGCTCTATTTGCTCATTTCAATCGGGATCGGGGTTTATGCCGCGACCAAGGTACATAACGCTAAAGACTATGTAACCGCTGGTAGACAGTTACCAATGGGCGTAGTTATCGCCATGGTGTTTGCGACCTGGTTTGGGGCAGAAACCGTATTGGGGATTCCCGGCACTTTTGTTGAGGAAAATCTGGGTGGTCTGATTTCTGATCCCTTCGGCGCCTCATTTTGTTTAATGTTTTTTGCGTTGGTATTTGCCCGCCCTCTCTATCGCAAAAACTTGTTAACTCTCGGCGACTTCTACCGCGAAAAATACAGCAAGCCGGTAGAAATTGTGGTTTCTATTGCGATCGCCCTGTCTTACCTGGGTTGGGTTTCTGCGCAAATTACTGCCCTGGGTCTGGTCTTCAATGTATTGACAGATGGCGTCATTAGTATGGAAGTGGGTATTTTGATCGGTGCAGCAGTAGTAATGACCTACACCCTGGTAGGTGGTATGTGGTCTGTTGCTATGACCACTGTGGTGCAAATGACGGTAATAGTGATTGGTTTGCTATGGATATGTTTCCTGGTGTCCGATCAAACCGGCGGTGTTGCGCCTGTCGTTAAACACGCGTATGACGCAGGCAAGTTCGAATTCTGGCCTGCGCTGGAATGGACTGCGGTGATTACGTTTATTGCCGGCTTCCTGACCATGGGATTTGGCTCCATCCCGCAGCAGGACGTATTCCAGCGGGTGAACTCGTCCAAAAATGAAACTGTTGCGGTTTGGGGTACGTTTTTGGGCGGCTGCGCCTATTTTGTGTTTGCGGCTATTCCCCTCTACTTGGCTTATTCGGCGTTTATGATTGATCCTGAACTGGCGGCCAGAGTCAGCGAGCAGGATTCGCAGCTGGTACTACCCACCTTCATCCTTGAGCACATGCCGGTCTACGCCCAGATCATTTTCTTCGGCGCACTCTTGTCGGTAATTATGAGTACCGCCAGCGGTACCTTGTTGGCGCCGTCGGTAACCCTGTCGGAAAACGTGATCAAAGAGTTGATGCCAAACGGAAAAAGTATGAGCGACAAACAATTCCTGTTGATGATGCGCATAGTGGTGGCGTCTTTCTCGGTATTGGTTGCGCTCTATGCACTCTACTCCCTGCAAGAGGAAACCTCGATTCACGCCATGGTGGCCAATGCCTATAAGGTGACGCTGGTGGTGGCGCTGGTGCCTTTGTTTGCGGGCCTTTACTGGAAAAAAGCGAGCAACTTTGGTGCAAGCTGTTCAATTATTGCCGGCTTGTTGGTGTGGATTCCTTTGGAGTTCATCGCGCCCGAAGCAGTATTGCCACCGCATTTTTCCGGCTTTATTGCGGCGGCCATTGTGATGGTGGTTGCCAGTTTGATTAAACCGGCACCACGAACTGCCTGATCGATTAATGGCCCAGGGATCGGGCCAATGCTTTTCCTCTCCTCCTCAAATCAGCCTTGATGTCCCTTTTTGGGGAGTGCAGATGCTATGATTCGCATCCTGATTAACTCCCAAGTGCCAGATCCATGTCGACTCCCGCCCGCCTGCGTATTGCAACCCGTAAAAGCCTGCTTGCCCTGTGGCAAGCGGAATATGTAAAAGCCGAATTGGAAAAACACCATCCAGGTCTGGTGGTGGAGCTGGTGCCGCTCACCAGTCGCGGCGACAAAATTCTCGACGTTCCCCTCGCCAAGGTTGGCGGCAAGGGTTTGTTCGTAAAAGAACTGGAGCAGGCTTTGTTGGAGGGCGATGCTGATATTGCAGTGCACTCCATGAAAGATGTGCCCATGGAGTTTCCGGCGGGCCTTGGCTTGTCTGTTATCTGTCCGCGTGAAGATGCGCGCGATGCCTTTGTCTCTAACCGCTATAACTCGCTGGACGAAGTACCTGCCGGAGGTGTAATCGGCACCTCCAGTTTGCGCCGTCAGTGCCAGTTGCTGGCCAGTCGCCCGGATTTACAAGTGAAATTCCTGCGCGGAAATGTGCAGACGCGCCTGCAAAAACTTGATGATGGTGAATACGATGCGATTATCCTCGCCGCTGCCGGATTAATTCGCCTGGAATTGAAAGAGCGCATTCGCGCCTATATTTCCCCCGAGCAAAGTCTGCCTGCCGGTGGCCAGGGCGCGGTGGGCATTGAGTGCCGCGTGGATGATACGGCGACCATTGCATTGATCAAACCCCTGCATCACATCACCACTGCCGAGCAGGTGCTGGCGGAGCGTGCGATGAATCGCCGTTTGCAAGGCGGCTGCCAGGTGCCTATTGCCTGCTATGCTATTCATCGCGACAACCAATTATGGTTGCGCGGTTTAGTGGGCGCGCCGGATGGCAGTGAGATGCTGTTCGATGAAATCACTGGCCCGGTTGCTGACGCTGAAAAAATCGGCATTGAATTGGCGGATCGTTTGCTTGCGGCGGGCGCTGATAAAATTCTCGCCGAGGTTTACGCAAGCGCGGAATAGATCATGGCTGCAGCAAGCGATTATTGTGTAGTCATTACCCGCCCGGAGACCCAGGCAAAACAATGGGCCGAGGCCTTGGCTGCTGAAGGTTTTCATTCGATTGCCTTGAATTTGCTGGCGATAGTGCCGGTGCGCAGTGAAGAAAAAATTCGTGCGGTCAAAAATAAAATTCTGGATTTTGATCTCTACCAGAAAGCGATTTTTGTCAGCCAAAACGCGGTCGAGTTCGGCATGCAATGGCTGGAGGATTACTGGCCGCAACTGCCGGTTGGAATTGATTTTTTTGCCGTAGGTGCAACCACGGCAAAAAAATTGTCTGACTATGGTGTGTTGGTCACCGATCTTGCGGTCAGTGGCAATGGCGGAATGACCAGCGAAGATTTATTGCGTGCACCGGGATTGCAGCAGGTAAATGGCGAAAAAATTATTATTTTTCGCGGCTGTGGCGGGCGCGGTCATATGGCGGACGAATTGCGTCAACGCGGTGCCTGGGTTGATTACTGCGAGCTATACGAACGTCAGTTACCCGCAACTGCCGAAAGCCAATTGCAAACGCTGGTGAAACAAATAAGCCTTGCCGAACAACGGTATTTGCTCAGTGTGCACAGCGGCGAAAGTCTGGAGAATTTATTGCAGGTGTTACAAAAGATTGCACCTGAGGGTAAACCTTTGTTGTTCAATTTGCCGTTGCTGGTACCCAGCCGACGTATAGCAACCCAGGCGGAGACGGAAGGCTTCACGCGCATCATTTGCGCCGACAATGCTACCGATGCCGCCATGACTCGGGCGCTGGAAGGCTATCTCGTTTCTCAATAATGTTTTCCAAGCTGCAAACTTTGTTTAACGCTTGCCCTTAATAGGATTTTCAGTGTGACAGATCAACTATCTACTCCAGTATCCAATCCTGCCAACCCATTGCCACAATATACGGCAGCTGTTCAATTACCACCGGCAAAAACCTACGGCGCGGCCTTTTTTCTGGTGTGGCTGTTTATTGTATTGCTGGTAGCAGGTTTGTGTTTTGGTGGCATTTTTATGTTGCGTCAACTGGATAATCAACAGCAAACCATTAGCAGTTTGCGCGAACAGTTGGAGCAAACAGGCTTAACCCTGGAGACCAAGCAGCAGGTATTGGAAGATGACGTTGAAAAAGATTTGGTTGAGCAGCAACAGGAAGTGCAAGCAAGTTTGAATGATTTGGCTGAGCAGCTGGACAACAACAATGCGCGCCTGCTGTCTTTATCCAGTGTCAATCGCGATGAATGGAAGTTGCAGGAAGCGCAGTATCTGTTGCGTTTGGCTGACCAGCGTATATTGCTGGAAAAAGATAGCCAGAATGCGTTGGCTCTAGCAATATCCGCTGACGATGTGCTGCGCGATATAGACCAGGCAGATCTGGTGGGCGTGCGCAAACTATTGGCAGAAGAAATTGCGGTATTAAAACTCGCCGGTGATATTGATCGCGAGGGGATTTATTTGCGTCTCTCGGCACTCTCTACCCAAGTTGATGCAATTCCATTTATCGAACCCCTTGGCCAGGAACAGAGTCTACTGGTTGAAGAAGATATTCCTGCTGACGAAACCCTGAAACAAAAAATCACGCGCAATTTTTATGCGCTCTTGCATAAGCTGGGCTCCTATGTCCGTGTGCGCGATCACGGCAAAACTATCAATGCGGTACTACCGCCCGATGAACAAAAATTCCTGCAACAAAATTTGCGTTTGATGTTGGAGCAAGCCCAGGTTGCACTCTTGCGCAATGAAAAAGGTATTTATCAGGAAAGTCTGGTGAAGGCGCAAAACTGGATTAACCAATATTACAATCTGAACGAAAAAGCCAAGGCGGTGCTGGAAGAGTTGCAGTCCCTGCAGCAGGAAAATATCGCGCCGGATTTAACCAATTTCAGTAATAGCTCGGCCGCGCTTGCTGAATACATGGAGAAGCGAGAAAAAATGGCGGCTGCCCGTCGCGGGGTGCGCCCATGAGACGTCGCTTGCTAAAAGCCATTTTCTTTTTGCTGATAGTTGCGCTGGTTATATTTCTGCTGGTGCGCGGCGATGGTTATTTATTAATTGCCTATGGCACCAAAACCATAGAGATGACGCTGTGGGTGGCTGCCATCGTCATCGCAATGATTCTCGGCGGTATCTGGTTGTTACGCCAATTAATGCTTGGCGGTGTAGAAATGGCACGCCGCTTCCGCGAGATATTTTTATTCGGCTCGGTAGAGCGCGCCCAAAAGCGCGCCGCCAACGGGATGGTGGACTATCTTACGGGTGACTGGTTTGAAGCGCGCAAAAAATTAATGCGTACCCTGGATAAAGTTGAATATCCCCTGGCCAGTTACATTGCCGCCGCGCGCAGCAGTTTTGAAATGGGTGATGAGCAGGAGGCGGAAAAAATCCTCGAGAAGGCCTTGGCCGTTTCCCAGAGTGAATTGCCGGTTGCCTTGACGCGTGCGCGTTTGCATGTGCAGGCAGGGCGCTATGAGGATGCGATCAATATTCTCAAGCCTATTGATATTAAAATGCCGCGCCAGCCGGCAGTCCTGGATTTGATGCATCATATTTATATTGCGCAAAAAAATTGGCGTGCGTTGGAGGAATTGTTTCCGGTAATGCGCAAGGCCAAGGTATTGTCGAACCTGGAGTTCGATGAGCTGGAAATCATGCTCGCCTGTGAAAAAATCCATGTACAGTCGGCGCAAACCAAAGCCTTGTTAATTGCCGAGCGTTTACCGACGCTGCAAAAATTGTGGAAATCCTTCCCTCGTAGTTTGCAAAAAAATTCGCGCGTGATCATGGCTTATGCGCGCGCCCTGTCAGAAAACTATCAGGATCAGGAAGCCGAAGTTCTGGTGCGTAAAGCCCTGGGTAACGAATGGTTCGATCCACTGGTAGCACTTTATGGCCGCTTGCAGGTGAAAGAAATCCACGCGCAAATTCGCACGGTGGAATCCTGGCTGAAAAGCAAACCGCAAGATGCAACGCTACTGTTAACCATGGGGCGTTTGATGGAGCGCAACCAACAGTGGGAACTGGCACGTGAATATTTCCAGCGCAGCCTGAATCAAAAGCAGCAGCTTGAGACGGTGGCGGAGCTGGCCCGCCTGATGACCAAATTGGGCGACCACAAAAAAAGTGCCGAGTACTATCAGCAAAGTTTATTGCTGGTGGGGCATCAACTCTAACAGCCTGCAATGCAGCGGACGCATTTTCTCTCAGGCTTCATAAAACCTGTGATAGGGTTTGCCCTACATTTGTGGCGCTGGTTTTTGGCAGTAAACCAGCGTCAAAAATTTCTTGTTGCCAGTGCCATCCTTGGCGGTGCATTGCTAGCGGGCCTGCAGTGGCTACCCTTACCCACCAGCCTTTATCAACAACACTACGCATCGCTCCTGTTGGCGCGCGATGGCGGTTTGCTCGGCGCATCCATAGCGAAAGACCAGCAGTGGCGCTTTGCCCCGGTGGAGCAATTGCCGGAAAAATATTTGCACTCACTGTTGTTATTTGAAGACCAATATTTTTATCGTCACCCTGGCATAAATCCATTCGCGATTGCGCGCGCGCTCAAAGGCAATTTGACGGCGGGAAAGGTTACCAGCGGTGGCAGCACTATCAGTATGCAGCTGGCGCGGTTACTGCGACAGCAGGAATTGCAAGCGAATAATCTGAGGGTATCGCGCAATCTGCACAGCAAATTGGCGGAAGCATTTCTCGCGCTGCAATTGGAGTGGCGATTCAGTAAACGTGAAATTTTAATTCACTACGCGAGCCAGGCGCCGTTTGGTGGCAATATTGTTGGATTGCGCGCGGCGGCATGGCGTTACTTCGGCCGTTCGCCCGAGTATTTATCCTGGGCGGAATCGGCATTGCTCGCGGTATTGCCCAACAGCCCGGCCTTAATTCACCCGGGGCGCCAGCGCGATTTGTTGCAACGTAAACGCGATCGTTTGTTGCAACGTTTGCATCAGCAACACTTGTTATCAGACCTGGATTTGCAACTGGCATTACTGGAGCCATTGCCAGAGCGCCCACAGGTGTTGCCGCAAATTGCACCCCATTTATTAGCGACACTAAAAAAGCGAGCGCCCGCGGAAAATCTATTTCATTCGACGCTGGATTTATCGCTGCAACAATTAGTCAACCAAATTGCGCAGCAACACAGCGCGCGCCTTGCCAATGAGGGTGTGCACAACATTGCCGTGGTATTGATTGATCATCAATCCATGGAAACCCTGGCGTATACGGGTAATAAACCATTTAACAACAACAACCGTTTTGCGCCCGATGTGGATATAGTGCAGCGCCCGCGTTCCACCGGCAGTATTTTAAAACCGCTGCTCTATGGCTTGATGTTGCAAGAGGGGGAGCTGGCACCCACCAGTTTAATTCCCGATATTCCCACCCAAATCAATGGTTACAGCCCGCGCAATTACGATCGCCAATTTCGCGGTGCGGTGCCGGCGCAATTTGCCTTGGCCCATTCATTAAATATTCCCGCGGTGCGTATGCTGCGCGATTACGGCATAGGTCGCTTCCAGGAAAAATTGCAGGCCATGGGCATGAGCAGTTTATTTCGCCCTGCCGATGATTATGGTTTAACCCTGATTCTCGGCGGCGCTGAGGCAAGCTTGTGGGAGTTAACGGCAATCTATGCGCGCCTTGCCGCCGCTGCGCGCGATGGCGACAAAACACAGTTGCCAGTGCAATTATTGTTATCGCAAAAAAGCGAACAGGATAAAAATATCAGGCCAGTCATTAAACAAGGTGCTGCCTGGCTAACCTTGCAAGCACTGATCGAAGTGGCGCGGCCGGGCAATGACAATTACTGGCGCGATTTCGCCGGCAGCCAAACCATCGCCTGGAAAACCGGCACCAGTTATGGCTTGCGCGATGCCTGGGCGATTGGCAGTAATGGCCGTTATACGCTGGGCGTATGGGTCGGCAATGCGGGTGGTGAGCCCGCCACTTTTATCAGTGGCCAAAGCAGTGCGGCGCCGATTTTATTTGATATTTTCGATGCCTTACCCAAGGTCAATTGGTTCGACAAACCTGCACACGCATTAAAAACAATTTCCGTCTGTAAGGATGATGGCTATCTCGCCGGCGGCCAATGCGAAGCGATGGATATCGAAATTCCTTCCATCAGTCACTATGAAAAAATTACACCCCATCACCGACGTATTTACCTGGATGCGCAACAACAATTCCGCGTGCACAATCAATGCGAAAGCGTAAGCAATATGAGTGCGCGCGATTGGTTTGTATTGCCGCCAGCGCAGGAATTCTATTGGCGGCAGTATCACAGCAATTACCAACCCTTGCCGCCCTGGCGCAAAGACTGTATGGCCGAATCGGCACAACAGGACGATGATATTCCGCTCGAATTAATTTATCCGCAGGCCCGCAGTCGCATTTATATTCCGATGGATCTGGAAGGTAAACGCAGCCGTGTGATTCTCAAGGCGGTGCATCGCGACCCGGCTGCAATCCTGTATTGGCATTTGGATGATGAATTTCTCGGTGAAACCAACATTTTCCACGAACGCGAAGCCGCTCTGGAACCAGGGCTGCACAAGTTGTTAGTGATGGATAAGCAAGGTTATCGTGTGGAGCGACGTTTTCGTGTAATCGGCAAGGCGGACCAGTAAACTTTTTTCATCGCGCGCGCGTATTCAGGTGAATAGGCGGAGGTAGAGCGATGAGTAATATTCTGGTTATTGGTGGTACCAAAGGAATAGGTGCGGCGCTGGTTAAGCGATTGGCAAACCAGCACCAGGTATTTGTATGGGCGCGCACGGCGACAGACATAGAAGGCGTGCAGGTCACTGTGAATAACCCTGTAGCAGCAGTGCCCGATGTATCGGATTTACCCGAGGTATTGGATGCAGTGGTCTATTGCCCTGGCAGCATTAATTTAAAACCCTTTGCACGTTTGAGTGCAGAAGATTTTCTGCAGGATTTTTCCATCAACCTATTGGGTGCGGTGCGCAGCCTGCAAGTCCTCGCACCGCGGTTGAAAAAATCGTCGGCGGCGAGTGTGCTGTTATTCAGCAGTGTCGCGGCGACCAGCGGTATGCCGTTTCACGCGAGTATTGCCGCGAGCAAGGCAGCGGTGGAAGGGTTTGTCCGCAGTTTGGCGGCCGAGTGGGCGCCGCACATTCGCGTGAATGCCATTGCGCCTTCATTAACGGCGACACCGCTTGCAGAAAAATGGGTGAACTCCCCGGAAAAGATTGAAGCCGCCGCAAAACGCCACCCACTACAACGTATTGGCGCCGCGGATGAAATTGCGGCGCTGGCGGAATTTCTCATCTCGCCTGCGGCCGCGTTCATCACCGGGCAAGTGATTGCTGCCGATGGTGGAATGGGGCAAATAAAGTTGTAGTGACAGAACGGCGACAACCTTCAGTGCCGTTTAAACGGCACTTGAGTACTAAGGTAGGTCGCACTGCGCCACACCCACTCCACCGGGCCGTAGTAAAAACGTTTTACCCACCAGTGCGCCACAACCATTAATAACCCATAAAACACTATGCCGATTAACAGGCTATTGGTTTGGCCCAGGGTTAAATAACCTCCGTAACCTGCCGGATAAAATAGCGGAACTCCCACCACCGCCTGGATTAAATAAATGCTCAGGCTAATACGGCCGCAAGGTGCTAACAGATTCAGCAGTTTTCCGGTGCTATGCCAGAGATAGAATTGAATAAATAGCAAGATCAGGGATGCCATAATTGCGGTGCTTAAATAGGAACCTGCAATTTGTTCGAGATACATTTTGGCCATACCTTTTTCCTGGAAAAAATCGGCAGGCAATTGCTTAAGGTAGTTTTCGCCCCAGTAAAAAAGGACCGTTGCTGCCAAGGCAATGGCTAACGCAATGGTTCGGGCTTTGGCAAAGCGTTCGACCTGGGTGAAAAAACCAATGCGCCCCAGAATCAAACCGACAATAAATAAACCCACCAATTGAATGCCGCGTCCGGATTCCACAAAGAAAAGCCACTTGGCTGTTAATCCATCCCAACTATTGATGACAAAAAGTTCGCTAAAGCTGGCCTTTGCGAGTGCGGCATACACTGCCGGAAAAACAGTCCAATGCGCGGGTGCATCGTTGGCGCCGGGCCAATTATTCAGCGCGGCATAGAACTGGTAGTAAAAAGGCAATTGCAATAAGCAGAGCAGGGCCGCAATAAACAGCCAGCGGTTACTGAGTTTCTGCACAAAGAGCAGGCTCAGGCCGATAATGCCCAGCACCGATAAAATATCACCCAAATAGAGAAGGGTATGTATATAACCGATGATCAATAAAACCACTAATCGCCACGCAAAGCGGTAACTAAAATCCACACCCTTTTTGGCCTGGTTATCCATGATGATAAAAAAGCTCAAGCCAAACATTAACGCAAAAATCGCATAGGCTTTGCCGGCAAATAAAAAGAAAATGGTGTTGTGTAAAAAGGTCGGGTCCTGGTTAATCCAGTACAACTCGAAATATTCCATAAAATGCACCAGGCAAATACCCATGAGTGCAAAGCCGCGAATGGCATCGACCAGTTCGATGCGCTGGGGTTTATAGGTTAAAGGCGAGGATGACATAGGTTGCTCGTTGGTTTGTTATTAATGGTAAGCGCACTGGCTGATGAAAAAGTCTAGCCGTCCAGGTCATTTTGTCTGCTTAAGATTTGTTAAATCGTTCGCTTGTGGGAATAAGTACTTCCCACTTTTGCCGCGCTCAACAGGTAATGGGTGTCACTCTGCGCACTGCGCAAAGTGAAGCCTGCCTTACCAATTATTAACAGTCAGCGGATCAGCAAGAGCCTATAATGCGCGGAGCATTTTTTTACCGGAGTCGCTGTGGTTACCCCTCCTGCATTAATTTCCCTAAACGATAAACGCGCTTTCTGGCGCGGTGTGATTTTGCTATCCCTGCCAGTTGCTGCGCAGATGCTAATGCAATCGCTGCTGGGTATGGCGGATGTGATCATGGTGGGCGGCCTGGGCGCGAGTGCTATTGCGGCAGTAGGGCTCGCGGCCAAAATTCACTTTTTATTGTTGGTATTAATGAGTGGATTGGCCACTGGCTGCAGCATTCTGGTGGCGCAATATACGGGTGCAAAAGATTTCCCCAGCTGCCAGCGTTCTTTGGCGGTAACGTTGTTAGTGGGCACGCTAGTGATGTTGCCCTTCGTTTTCGCTTTCGGGTTTGGTGCAAATACCTGGGTGCAATGGATTAACCCGGACCCGGTCGTGGTTAACCTCGCCGCGCAATATTTAATTATTACCGCACCGGCGTTGTTATTTACCCAGTGGATTGTGATTTACGAAGCGTCGCTGCGTGCACTCGGCAGCACCACTATGCCACTGGTTGCCGGTGTGTTTGCAGCACTGGTTAATATCGCCGGCAATTACGCATTGATCGGTGGAAACTGGGGTATGCCGGCGCTGGGTGTTGCCGGTGCTGCATGGGCAACGCTGGGTTCACGCGTATTGCAATTAATAATTGTCGTGGGTTGGATCTACGCAAAAAAACACGGCTTCGCATTGAATCTCGCCCAATTAAAAATGGGTTTGGATAAAACCCAAATTCAACGCTACCTCGCGTTCTCTCTGCCACTGGTGGCCAACTACGCCATCTGGGCGGTGGGCAATTCTACCTACCATTTAGTCACCGGTTATGCGGGCACCGATGCACTGGCGGTGATGGGGGTGATTGTTCCTATCGAAAGCGCCTTCTTTGCATTATTCGTCGGGCTCGCCAATGCCTCGGCAGTGTTAATCGGGCGCGAGCTGGGCGCTGGCAATAATGAAGTTGCCTGGTACCTGCATAAATTTTTTGATCGTATCACCTTTGCGCTGCTGATTTTATTTTGCTCCGCGCTCTGGTTTGCGCGCCCGCTCATGCTGAATATTTTTGACCAATTGGACGCGGCCTCTACCGAATTGTTGCTCAATACCCTCGGTGTATTTTGTTTGCTGGTCTCGGTAAAAGTCATCAACATGATGCGCATCATCGGCGTCCTCCGCGCCGGCGGCGACAACCGCTTCACCCTCATCACCGACACCATCGTCATGTGGGTCTTCGGCCTCCCCATTTATATCGCCGCCGTATTCCTCACCAAGCTTTCGTTTATCTATTTATACGCGCTCATGTTTTTGGAGGATGCGCTGAAATTTATTCCCGTCATTCGCCGCATCGCGAGCAGGAAGTGGATGAATAATTTAACGCGGCATTGATGGTTGTGGATTGAAGTCACAACAATGTATTTATGTAGGTACGATTAGCGCAGCGTAATCGTACGCATGCTATTCACCAGTTACAATTTTTACGTTGCCTTCACCACACCAGTTTGCGGGATAAATTCCTGCCTTTACATATTTGTGAAATGTTGAGTAAGGCCAATCAACAACTCGATGGACTAGTTCGTGTTTTACAGGGTTGCGATGGATGTAATCGAAATGCTGCTTGAAATCATACTCGTCGCGAATCCAGTGCTCCCAGTAATGCCGTTGCCAAATACCGCGTTCGCCATTTTTAATTCGTATTGATGATCGATGCTCCTGTTGGGGAATGGCTTTGGAAAAGTGGGTTTTGATCAATCTCCAGCGTGTAGAGTAGTCAGTATCCCCCTCTGGAAGCCGCCAGAGGCAATGCATGTGATCAGGTAAAACCACCCAAGCAATAATCTCAAACGGGCGGGTATTGTGAACCTTTTGAATGCAAGCCTTTAGGGTTTTAATTTCCTCTATCAATAAATTGTTATTGTGGCGTTGCAGTAAGTTGACGGTAAAAAACCATGTGGAAGCAGGTATTTGTAAGCGGCGATAATTGGGCATTTCCTTGCCTCCTGAAATTTTTCGATTGATTTTTCATGCGTACGATTACGCTGCGCTAATCGTACCTACGTGCTAGTGACGTTTCAAATAGAACTGAATCACCCCTCCTTAATCCCAACCCATTTCTTATTCGACGTGGCCATTATGGCCAAATAGCGTTGTTCAAAATCCTCTGGGTCGAATGAAGCATTGCGGTTTATTTTTAGTTCCAGTTCGGTGTGCAGGTCTAGGAGTTGGTTGCGGGTGTTGATTTCGTGGATCCAGAGTTTTTCCGGGGAGCGAAGGATCATGTAGCTGGTGACCATGGGTAAGAGAATGGCGAACAGGGTAGCAATGTTTTTGCTGGTGAAGCCGAGCAGGGTAAAGTCAAAGGTAGTGGCAATGGCAATCAATACAGAAATAAACGATGAGGCAGCCCACAGGCTGCGATGTAACAGTTTATGGCTGGCCGCCTGCTTGCTGTGGCTATCGGCTGCTTTTTCAATTGTGTCCAGTAACAGATTTTCTGTACCCATTGTTGTTTTCCTTCGCTGTTTAGCGGAATGGTCAGTGGTGCCTTGCCAGGGGTGAGCGTGGTGCGCAACTGCGATGACCAATGTCACGGGCGTGCCGATTATTAATGCGGTAGAGTATGATCCAGTTTTTCAACCCTGTGAATAAAAGGAAGATGTTTGTGGAAATTCGTATCGATGATTTAACCAGCCCTGAAATTGCGGAATTATTGGAAGAGCATTTGCGGGATATGTATGCCGCGTCGCCGCCCGAGAGTGTGCATGCGTTGGATTTGAGCAAGCTGCGTAAACCGGAGATTACGTTTTGGAGTGCCTGGGTGGGTAGTGATTTGGTGGGTTGTGGGGCGTTAAAGGAATTGGAGCCTGGGCATGCAGAAATAAAATCCATGCGAGCGTTACGGTTTTGAGTATTGCGGCCCGTTTGCGGATTATGCGGAAGATCCTTATAGCGCGTTTATGACGCTGAGCCTGCGTTAATCGGCTGATATGGGCGGTTGGCAACTGGCTTAAACGTTTGGCCAGTTGCGACAAAATTCTTCCACCTCGTTAGCCGGCATGGGGCGCGCCCAAAAATAGCCTTGCGCTTCGTTGCAGCCCAGGCTGCGCAATAAGGCGGCGGTACCGGCATCCTCCACGCCTTCGGCAATGGTTTTCAGGCCGAGGCTGGAAGCCATTTGGATAATGGCGCGCACTATGGCAGCGTCGCCAGTTTGATCATCCATTTTGCGCACAAACGATTGGTCAATTTTTAGTGTGCTCACTTCAAATTTTTTTAAATACCCCAGGTTGGAATAGCCAGTTCCAAAATCATCGATGGAAAAATGCACGCCCTCACTGCGCAGTATGGCCAGCGTATGCACCAGTCGGTCGCTATCTTCAATCAGCAGTGATTCAGTAAATTCCAGCTCCAGATGCTGGGGCGGCAGTTGGGCACTGGCCAATGCATTGAGCACAATGCTGTCGATGTTGCCGCGTTTGAATTGAATGGAGGAAATATTGACCGCGATACTGAAATCCAGGATGCCTGCATCCAACCAGACTTTTGCCTGGCGGCAGGCCTCGTTAATCACCCACTCGCCCAGTTGGATAATTAACCCGGAAGATTCCGCGAGCGGAATAAACGTGGCCGGTGAAATATAACCCTGTTCCGGGTGGTTCCAGCGCAACAAGGCTTCCAATCCGCAAATACTGTTTTGTTGCAAATCGATTTTGGGTTGGTAGTGCAAGCTGAATTGGTTGTCTTGCAGGGCCCGGCGCATGCCGGAAATTAAACTGATGTGATCGAGCATATTGCGGCTGATGGCGGCGTTGAAAAAGCGAAAGCTGTTGCGCCCGGAATCCTTGGAGTGGTACATGGCGATGTCCGCTTTTTTGATCAGCGTGTCCAGGTCTTCGCCATCTTGCGGCGACAATGCAATACCAATCGAACAAGTGCAAAAAATTTCAATATTGCGATAGAGGTAGGTTTCCGACACCAGCTGCAAAATTTCCAGGCTGGCAGTGGAGGCATCCTCTTCGGT
>JAGKXA010000675.1 GCA_021151615.1 Cellvibrionaceae bacterium
GGCACGGCGATATCCATCAACCCCGGGTTAGGCAGCTTCAGGTTGTTCATCAGTTCTACATAGGCGCCAACATCAGGTACTTGCAAGCGCGGGTTATGGGCTTTCTCTTCCGCGATGCTGCTGATAGTCCAGCCCTTGTAGTCATGGCCGGGGTAGACACGGGTTGCATCCGGCAGCTTCAATAGCTTGTCAAACAAACTGTGATACTGGTCGCGCGCGTTGCCGTTTTGGAAATCGGTGCGGCCGGTACCGCGAATCAGCAAGGTGTCGCCGGTAAACAGGTAGCCTTCACCCAGGTGTTCCAGCCAATAGCTATAGGAGTCATCGGTATGACCAGGGGTGTAAAGGGCAGTGAGCGACAGGGTTCCCACTGGAATCTTTTCACCATCTTTTAAGCCGTGGGATACACAGGCGGAATGGGCTTCTTCACCCAATAAGGTTTGACAGCCGGTGCAATCGCGCAACTCGCCGGCACCGGTAATGTGGTCGGCATGGGTGTGGGTGTCCAGTGCGTAAACCAGGGTTAGATCCAGCTCGCGCAACAGCTGCAAGTATTTGGGCACTTCGGTTTTCACGGTATCGATCAACGCCGCCGCGCGGGTTTCCGGGCAGGCGATCAGGTAAGTGTAAGTGGAGGATTCACGTTCAAACAGCTGACGGAAAATCATAATGGGCCTCTTTGGCTGGCGACTAGCGATTCCAGGGCATACGCGCGAGCAGCATACCCATCATGCAGGTATCGGTAATCCCTGCAAACATCAGGCCTGCACCGACAAAACCGGACAGCAGGAAAAAGTTCGCACTGATTTGAAATCCCAGTACCACACCAATTAGCACCAGGAAACCAGCGGCAATCCTGACTTGCCGTTCCAGTGACATTACCCCTTTACCTTTAGTAAGCGGGATATTGGCCGCTTTTATGGCATTGATACCGCCTTCAATCACAATCAACTCCGCATCGATTTTACCCTGTAACTGTTCAGCGGCCATTTGTGCGCGCTTGCCCCCCTGGCAGAGCAGATAAACGCAGCTGCCATTTTTACCCTGTTGTGAAA
>JAGKXA010000676.1 GCA_021151615.1 Cellvibrionaceae bacterium
GTAGTGCAACATGCGATTGCCGAAGATAAACCCGATGCCTGGGCCACTGGCGAAACCGGTTATTTAAAACGCTCGACCATTATTCAATTTATGGACAAAGCCGGGTTTGAATTAATTGGCGAGAGCGACATCAACAAAAACCCGAAAGACAATCCCGTTGCCGGTGAAGTAGTGTGGCGCTTGCCACCAAGCCTGAATGCCGCAGAAGCTGATAAAGCCAAATACCAGGCGATAGGTGAATCCAACCGTGTGACCTTGCTGTTTCGCAAAAAATAACGCGCTGAAAAAAATCAGCGCGTGTAACAAATAAAATCCTTGAAATAAAAAACCAATCATCGTTACCGATGGTTGGTTTTTTTATTTAGTAACTTTTTCGTGCTTTCAAGCCTGCGCGTTTATCCAGGCCTTTTTTTCGCTAGGGTTTATTGGAAAACACCAGTAGCTCGGACGGACCGAGATCACGCACCTGAATAAAATGAATACCACTGTGATGCACATGCACCGGTGCCTGATCACCCACGCGATTAGCTGGCACACGCGCATTAGCCGCCTCCTCTGTACTCATCACCAATAGCATACTGCTCGCGAGCGGATTTAACGCGGCATCCACCAAAATATCGGCGCCACGTGTCGCTGTGCCATGCGGGTTTAATACCACCAGACATTCTTCATCATCCAGAATACGCGACCACGCAATAATTTCGCCATTACTGTACACACCAAACGCATTATTAAAAAATGAAATTGGCCGTACATATTGACGCCCCAAACGCAACGCTGGAAAAACTGCGCGTGTTTTTGCCATAACACTAATGCGTACATAAGCAGGGCTTTGCGTATCAAAGCAGTGATGCCCCTGCGCACCAAAGGGGCCAAAGCCAGGTAAATTTTCATCAAGCGGATGCTGTGCATCCAACCCAGCCAAGCCACCTTTACACGGATGCTCAGCGCCAAATAACGTCTCGCGTAGGTAGCGATCATTGTTGCCGAAATTTTCAATCCAGACCCGTTCGTGTAATTCCGGCCCGCCCAGACTTTGTTCAGTACCGTAATA
>JAGKXA010000677.1 GCA_021151615.1 Cellvibrionaceae bacterium
GTGAAAAATTAGCCGCCTGGGTGTGACACACCAGACACTGCGCAGGGCTGGGATATTGCCACAGAATAGTGTCGATGGTTTTTTCTTTGCCATCTGCTAACAGCGTTGCGTCTGTTTGATCATCGCGCCATTCATAGCTGAAACCCTGCCACCCCAATTGGCCGCGCGCAAACAAGCGTGTCTCAATATATTTATCGCCAAGTTTGAAATGTTTCAACAACACACTTCCCACCGGAAATAAAAAGTCGCCATCACTCGCCAAATCGATTTTGGTATTGTCCGGCAGCGCCAGGTAGCGCTCTTTGTTGGCTGAGTCTGACCAGAGTTGGCTTTCCACACTATAGGGAATCATCGCTGTTGATGGCAGACGTGGATTAGCTGCATCGACACAACCTGTAGCCGACAAGCGTTGCGCCATAGTTCCTGGAATTAAACTGCCGCCGGTTGCTTGCAACTTTACAATCTGCGAACCGGCACCGCGCTGGCCAATTGCATAGAGTTCGCCTTGATTGTCCTGCGCAAAGGACACTATATCCACCGGCACATTGCCATGACTGGCCACACTAATATTTTCACCGGTGCGCGTAATGGACTGCATGGTGTTGATGCAAAAATCGGTGTAGAAATATTTCCCATAAGCCGCTGGATATTGGCTGCCGCGATACACAAAACCACCAATAACCGAGCACACACCGGTATTGTGACTAATCGATAACACCGGGCGAATTTTATTGGCGGTAGAACAATTGGATCTGCCGCTGTAACAAGTATCGCCCTCCATATCGCCCCAGCCGTAATTACCACCACGCATAATTAAATTAATCTCTTCCCAGGCACCCTGCCCTACATCACCAGCCCAGAGTTCGCCAGTTTCTTTATCAAAACTAAATCGCCAGGGATTGCGTAAACCATACGCCCATATTTCCGGGGAACCGCCGCCACTGGCAAATGGGTTGTCTGCCGGTATGCCATAATTTTTCCCAGCTCCTGATGAATCAACATCTATACGCAGAATTTTTCCCAGCAAATTATTTTTGTTTTGACCATTTTGTTG
>JAGKXA010000678.1 GCA_021151615.1 Cellvibrionaceae bacterium
GCATTGAACATATCCAGAGAGTCACGCGCGCGGTGCCACAATCAGGAATTCATTTTTTTGCCGAAGATGTTTATCTCTCACCAAAAACATTAACCGCCGCACTCCATGCCGCCGGCGCAGGTATTTTGGGTGTTGATATGGTGATGCGCAGTGAAACTGATGCGGTATTTTGCAATGTGCGTCCGCCCGGCCACCACGCAGAACAAGCGCGTGCTATGGGATTTTGTATTTTTAACAATATCGCCATAGCCGCAACACACGCATTAGAAATCTATGGATTGGAACGCATTGCCATCGTGGATTTTGATGTACACCACGGCAATGGTACCCAGGATATTTTTTTAACCGAACCGCGTGTACTTTTCTGTTCCAGCTTTCAATACCCGTTTTACCCGAACACCGATATTGATGACGTGCCTGCCAATATTATCAACACCCCCCTGCCCGCCACTTGCCGCAGCCAGGGGTTTCGCGATGCGATTACCAGCCAGTGGCTTCCCGCGTTGGCAGCATTCAAACCGCAGTTTATTTTTATTTCCGCCGGCTTTGATGCCTATATCGATGACGACATGTCGTCTATCAGTTTGGTTGAACAAGATTACACCTGGATCACCCAAAAAATGCGACAGCTGATGGATGACAGCAAAAGTTACCCGGAGCAGGATCAATGTAAAGGCATAGTCTCAATGCTGGAGGGTGGATACGATTTATTGGGCTTGGGCCGCTGCGCGGTTGCACACATCAAAGCACTCGGCAAGCTTTGATGCCTATTAAGTTAATGACTATTGCAGGATGACCGAATTATTGAGTTCAATGATGCGTGGATTATTCTCAGAATTTTTCTACCCGGATAAAATAAACTTGCCTGCTCAAATAATTTTTGCAAGCTGCCATCAGCCTTGGACAGGGCAATTCCCTGCTCGAGTCGTTTTGCCAAAGCCTCATCTGTTTTACGCACAAATAATCCATAATTTACTGGCACAGAATATTTCAATACCAGATCAGGCACTACAGTCAGGTTAGCAGTGGGAAACATCGCCATATCCATACCTA
>JAGKXA010000679.1 GCA_021151615.1 Cellvibrionaceae bacterium
CTATGTAGCCGGGTCATTTATAGACAATCAATTATATCCAAACCCCATGCAGTCCCTGAATATTGAATCAAAAGAAGCTAAGTATGATTCACGGCGTAAGCTGCTTCAAACCGGGAACACCCTACCACTACCACAGGCGATTCAAACCACCATAAATGATCGAGAAGACGTGAGGGTATTATTAGCAACCATCCGGGGAACCCTGCGCCAATGGGATCCATCAACCGCTAAAATCAGTGAATTAAATGCCTTAACTAAAAGCATTTTTGAAGCCCATGGTTTTGTAATGACGGGGGATGTACACTGTGGATTCGTGTTGGACAATGGGGGGGTGATGTTGTCAGACTGTGCTTTGGCGTCATCAGGGCGTGCAGATCGATCCTTTGCTGCCCAAACTGCCCTTGAAAAAGTCACTTTTATGCAATCAGCAGACAACCCGGTGAAGGTTGATGGGGTAGAAATTGAAACCAATGTATTGCCTGCACAGGAAGCCTTGCCGTTCGTGTTACAAAGGGCGGCAAATGCTTTACACACAGAATTAGATCAACTGCGTCAAGACCGTTGCTCTGTTAACGATCGTTCAAAGGTGCTGGCAGTACAAAAGGTTGTGAAGGATGCCCTTGAAACACCCAATGCAGCACTGTCCACAGATATGGCGTGCGATGTGACCATAGGCAACAGAGGTATTACAGAGATACGCTGCGCCCCCGGTGTTGCCCCAGAAAGCGCTGTGTGCGGAACATATAATGGTACGTTTAAGACAGAAGGTCGCGTGTGGGTAACACCCAACGGAGGGTTTGTGGTGAGTGCGAACCGTAACTGGAACAGAACGAAAACGGCAGAGCTGCCGCATACGCCAAGCCCAGAGCGATCAGAAAGTCTGACCCTGAAACGTACGCACACACCAACCCTATCCCAGACACCCACAGTGCCGGTTGTTGTGGCGCAGGAAAGCCCAAAATACATTTATTGGTCAGAACAACCGAATGTTATTTGGCGTGCGAATCTTAATGCCACATCAGGATTGGCATATAATGCCAGTAAATTTATTG
>JAGKXA010000680.1 GCA_021151615.1 Cellvibrionaceae bacterium
AAATCTATCCTTAAATGAATTTTATGTGCAGCGCCTGAGCACATTTATCGCTGTACCGGAAGCGGCAACTATTCGCTATTTAAGGGATGAACAAGGGCTACTGGAAAAATTTTCCAGCCTTGCCTCACGCGAGCGAATTACAGAATTGACGCAATACGCACTGGTGCAAGCCGGAGGGGTGTCGCGCGAACGTTCGGTTAAGCAGTTTCTCACCCAGCTCTGGCACAGGTTTAGCTTGTGCGATCTGGGCTTTATCAACACCAGCCACGCTCCCAAACGGTTGCGCGATTATCTGTATGCGATTACCGATACTGATCTGGATGAATTAATTAACCCGATTCTGATTCGTCTTTCCGCTGCATTTTTAGATCAGGGCATAGCGCACTGGTCAATGCCAGAGCGCGAACAAGGTTTGTGGAACTGCTTTAAATCACTTTATAGCCTGCCTTTCTGCGGACCAAATTATCTACTGCGCGAACTAAAACCGTTAATTAACTCAGATGAAATTAAAAATGCATCGTCATTAGAAGTAATTAGCTGGGCATTAAAAAAACTGAGAATAGAACAGGAAGAAAAATCAGAGTTCATCTTACATAGCTTGCTCGCCCTGCGCGGATGGGCAGGTATGATCCAGCACTTTGAGCAGCGGCCCGATAGAGCACCAGTACAGGCACTGGAATCACGCCTCAAGGATTTTTTAGCAATTCGATTGCTGCTTGAAATCGTCATGGGCAATCAGATAATGCAGCAGCATTTCAAGGTTAACCTTGATATTCATGAATTGAAGCTGCGTTACTCTTCCCGAAATAAGAATCGGGATACAAACACTTCCCAAAAAATACAATTAGTCTATGAGGCTTTTATTGCAGCTCAATGCCTACCAGTAGACCCGGCCCTGCTCACACAGCCAGATTATGCGTTGAGTTGGTTAAAGCACATCCATGAGCTGGACGAAACCCGGCGCAGGCGCCTTTTGCATTTGGCATTTGAAGGCTTTCACCGTGAACAAACACTCAGCGCATTGCAATTACACAGCCACGCGGTATTACCAC
>JAGKXA010000230.1 GCA_021151615.1 Cellvibrionaceae bacterium
ATATACATCTCCTTGAAATTTAATTTAAAAACTTTTTCCATTATTACTTTTGAATCAAGGAGTCTGCCCCCTTGATCGCGAGCTTTCCGTGTTTGAGGTAATACTCGATGCGATAGTGATTTTCACCTGCGGGAACTACCACGCAAACTTAGCCGTTTTTTAAGGGGCGTTGGGCTGGGGGCATACAATTAGTGAAAGAAACAATACCAGTAGAGAAAATACTTTTGGTGTGATCAATATTTTCACAGCAACATTTGCCATTCGCGCTTTTTTGCAGCGTTTATCACTGCATCAAAATCTGGAATTACCTCACGCGTTTTTTTCATCACTTGATAGAGTTCATCTGGAAGCTCAATTGTTTCAATAGGTTCGGGAAGCCTATCAAATGGCGGCTCTGTTAAGCGGTGTTTTATTTCCGGATTAGCAAGCCCACGCCACTCGCGCAAGCGCATAATAAAATGCAGATCAATTGGATACTGTTCCGCGTGCGCCGCAAAATCTCTACTGCCGTCTTTATTATTGCGACTGGCGGTGAAAGTATGGCGATTGGCAAGCTGAATAAGTAGAGAATGAATCAGCCCCATATCTTCCGTGTCCCAGTGTTGCCACAATTCAGCAAACAAAGGTTCTTCTGCAAACAGATTAACTGACCAAGGCATATTTTCACCTTCCCAATCTCGCGGTGGTATTCCAATAAACTTCTCGGCAAGCCGGATCATAAACATAGGTGCGAGCGGCTTTTCCGTACCACTGACCGCACCAACATCAAATTGATCTAACACAAAACCAATACAATCATTAAATACTTTTTTATTAGCAAATACCGCCACAAAAGCAACCAGATGACCCGCAAAAAAAATATTCGTTGGTGCCATCGGGGTATCGTTCCTGCCTTGAGCTTTAAGCTTTTCCTTTTGACGCTCATAGTTATAAAAATTTAACTTTTCTGAGAAAAGCAATGTAACTAGCGAACAGCCGATCTCTTTATATTTTAATTTTTTTTCTAAAATACTTAACGCAAATAAGTACCGCAAATCAACCAAGGTTAAACGATGAAGACTAAGCATAATATTAGCAAAACTGTAATACTCACCATCTTTCGCAATAAAGTCATTAATAAAAATTTCAAGCTCTTTATATTCACCATCAGAAACAATGTTGTCTCGTGCTCTTTGCCACTCCGCAGCATAGGCTTTTCTTTTTCGAAACTTTGGTGCCATTTCATTGTAGTTCATATTTACATTCACCATACATTAATAATGGCATCTAATCCCTCGACACTTGAAGAGTTGAATTTTGGTACTTCAACCTGAACCCAAATACCTTTTACAGGCGCAGTATCCACACGCCGAAGCATCTCTAACTCTCGCAGCATATTACGCGATTCTGAATCTGCGCTGTCATATCTACCTGCCTTATAATCAGTGATCCATTTATCCAATCGATCAGTTGCGTTTCCTGTAGGTGCTTTTGCTGCATCGGCACCATGCACAGATGATTTTGCTTCTGCCAAGTAAATGGTGGCAGGATTAGTAGATCTATCAATATAAACACCATCGGGACCATGGCCACTTAGATTTTGAATCGCTTTAAATTCAACTCCGGTAGTACCCTTAAGTACATCAACCATGGCTTTTTCACCTAATTTGCCATCGTTGTATTTGATAAATTCTCCATCCTTATAATGGCTGTAATTTCCCATTACCTTGACTCGTTTTGAGCCACCCTGAGCCGCACTATAAAAATCACCTATCGATTTGTAGACTGGATGAATCCTACCGGGGCCAACCGTAAAATCAGGCTGCTGCTCATTTCTTTCATATGCATTTCTTATTACTGGATCACCATTTCTACCAGTAATTGGAGAACGAAGGCCCGAAATATTATCAATAAGCCAACCGAATCCATCCACAGCCTCATTCATTCCATACCCAACAGCATCAATATCTATTGGATTTTCAATCGCTTCATTATATCCATCAACTACATACTGATAATCTCTGTTAAGAGTAAATGCAATTCCTGCCCTGGACATAAAGTTAGTTAGCGAAGGCATATCTTCTGGTAACAGTTTTGCCACTCCTATCTGGGCACTCGTTACCAAGGCTGTTTTTATAGGCCCTCCTGATGCAGCCGCCATCAAAAACGACACCGCAGCACGTTCCCCAGGTGTAAGAGTATTTACAAGTTTATTTGTTGCTCCCATAAAATTGTAAACAGATAAAGCAACATCGCCATAAGGCCGGTCAACGACCAATACTTCCAGATTCAACGATTCCCAATCACTATCGCCCCAATTTGTGTCATAAGTTCCCTGAGCCCTTTTGCTTACAAGATCCTCATACATTTTTCCATCGCCAGTAAAAGCAGCATCGTACTGTCCTGCGCTCCTAAAAATACCAGCATCTCTTGCTTTCTGTAGCAAACTGTCCTGTATGTCTTTTGGTACGCCGTTTTCTTCCATATGAAGGCGCGCGTCTTCTTCATAGACATTAGCCTTTCGTTCGGCAAAAGTAGCCCCAGGTGCATGCTCCGCGCGAGCATTTAGAATTTCATTAAACTCCACCAGGCTTGCATAACGATATGCGTTGCTTTGCGCAACACGGACTCCCGCATCTGCAGCAGAATTAACATCCCCGCCTAACGCAAAAGCAAACAACCCTGATACCAAACGACTGATATCAGCTCCATTGGCTTTTAAAAAAGTGATCTGATCATTAATGCTCTGAACCGATCCTTCCCCCTCAAGCGCATCGGCAATAGTTTGATCCAAATCTGCTTTTAGAGCATCCGCCATTACTTGTGAAATAACGGCACCTCCTGCTCCGGAAGCACATGCATTTTCGATATCCGTATCCTGGATCTTTTCTGTCACAGATGACGCAGCGCAACCAAGCGCAGCATGAGCAATATATTTTCCAGCCTCCCCTAAACTGGAAGTCTCTGATATTTTTCCAGCTAATTTATTGCCAATAGAGTTAACTGCAGACATTGCCAAAGCACTGTTAAATGCTTTTAGATAATCCTTCGAGTTGCCACCGTTAATAGAAACAGAAATTCCAGATCTTAACGCAGAGTCAATCACAACATTTCCGGCTTGGCTTGCTAGAGACACGAATACCGAGCTACCAGAATCGACCGGGAAAACTTGCACCCCTTCACTAGGTAAAACACCTGCAGTTACCATTGATACAGCCAAGGATTTAATACTTTCGTTGCTATCCATTGCGTTCAGCGTTTCACGCAAATTATTTCCCGCAGCCAGACTCTGTGCCGCTTGAGTAGTCAATGTCAGGGCTCCAGCCGCCATTGCTGACCCTAAGGCTGCTGCTGCAGTAGCCCCAAGAACACCTTGTGTTGCACTAATAACTGCTGTCTTGATAGCGCCTAACATTCCCAACCCTGCTCCACCTGTAGCGATAGCAACTGCTATAGCGATAATCGCCATGGCTGCAGGGCTTAGATTTGTTTTTGTTTTTCTGATCTCTTTGTGGATTTCCTCGACCTCTTCCCAGTTGAGTTTTGAGCCAGCCTCAGCTAATGCCTTATCATAGAGATCCGCCATCCATTTCATTTCTGGTATTTGGCGGAACTCTTCAATTTGCTCTTTTAGTGTGGCACCTTCCTTACCGGTATATTCCACATTAATTCCATATTTAGCTTGAACCTCCAACCCACCAATAATTGCATTCTGGATATTGTTTTCGTGAATTACATCTTCCGTGCGGGTTTTGATTGTCCATGTGCCTTTGCGTACAGTCTGCAAATGGAATTCTTCAAGTTCTTTTGTCATTAGCAAATGAACTTTTCCATTTTTAGCATTGACCTGAGCCCCCCCGGCACTGGTAATTTCTGTTGCCCTGAGAGTTACATCGCCAAAATCAGAATCCAGTAATACACCTTTACCGGCTTTTAAAATTGCACGAACAGCTTCGGTGCGAAACTCGGATGATGTTCCGGTCGTTTTGCCCTTACGATCCACCTTTTGAATTTGAGTTTGCTCAAGTTCGTCAATAATGTGAATGCCATTTTTGGCAAGTAACTCAATACCTCCACTGGTACTAATCAATTCCGATGCAGTGATATTAATTACACCACCCGCAATCAAACTGAGCGTGTCTTCTGCCGCAAGGCGGGACATTAATAAATCTGTGGTGGATTTATTGATTTCCCAGTGGCCACTTTGGGATTGACCGGAGCTACCAGTTTGTACGGGTAGTATGTTGATATCGTTCTCAGCACTGAGAGTTAGCGTTCCCTCAGTAGAAACAGCAGATGCCCCTTCAAACGTAATTCCATCCGCAGCAGTAACCTCTATGCTGGCCCCTGTAATTTTGGCTACACGACCAATTTTGGTTCCTTCACCATTTTTATCTTTGTAGGGAACAACGAGGGTTTTATTGTAAAAATTATCTGCAACGATTTTTAAATTGCCCGTTGCACTAAATACACCACCCAGGTTGGCGATGGTTCCCGAGCTTGACAGCGTAATATTACCCAGCGCCTGAATATTGCCACCATTATTGATAATCCCATTCACACCAGTAATGGTGTTGTTGCCGCCAGTTAATAAAACATCTTCACTTAATGTAAGGCCAGCAAATTTAGTGTCACCGAATAAATTGATGTCATGACCATCAACTTTACTTTCCATAGTTGCTTGCGAAAGGTGCACCACTGGAACCAATACAGTTACATCACCATTACTAGTTGAAATAGTCCGTACTTCCGGCCAAATCATATCGGCAGCAACAGAAGCATTCGCTGCTAATGGTGTACCCATTGGTATTTTGTTGTTACCTGTTCCACCATAGGTTTTACCATTTACATACAGCTCATTAATTTTCTGAGCCTCAGCGGCATATACGGTTAACGGCGCAATGGATTCTTGTAACAAGAAACGGCCAAGCAAAGCCTTGATCTGGCTGCGAATCAAACGGGTTTGTACAAAAGTGTCACCCACCATTTTAATAACTGGCGAATCACTAACCTGGTTGTAGTCACGGTAAAAATCCAGCAGGTTTGTGGTGGGTTGAGGTTCTTGATAGATGTAATACGCGCCTTCGTAGGCCTCATCTGCCGCTGTTTTTTCTACCCGACTAAACAACCCACTTTCTAATTGCAGTTGCAATTGGCGATTGAACTCTGCTTGTGTCCCCCAAGCAGTAGCAGCAAGTGCTACAGTGGGAACGCAAATTTGCAGCAACATTACCGCCACCATAAATGCGGCAGTAATGCGTTGTTTCAGCGAAATATAAGATTTAAATTTTTTACGTTTCATTTTATTCAGTATCATTTTGTGATCCTCCGTGATTATTGTGCAACCCTGGATTTCCAGCTGTTGTAGCGGGAAATCATGGAGTTTAGTTCGTAAGGTAGGTTGCTCACTCTGGCGGCAACCAACTCAGATACTGCTTTCTTTAGCGCGTAACTATTACCAGGACAGCTTACAGGTGCTTTAGATATGAAATAGGCTCGGGTAACAACAGACAGACCATCCGGCGATAAATTCACATCGACTTTTTCCTCGCAATAATCTGGCACTTGGTGCAAATATTTACGAGCTCGCTGCTCAGCCATGTAATCATTAATGACTTGCTCACGAATATTTTTAAGCACTTCGTGGTTGCTAGCATTAAAGAAAACCCCTGGTGCATCCAGTCGACCAGCAACAGCAAACAAGGTGTTATCCAGAACAGGGTCGAAATATTGCCCCTCAGGCTTATTTTCCCGGTTATAACTGCCGTACTCACAAATCACCTCCGGTTCATAGTCATAACCATTCCAGTAGGATGTTTCAACACATTCATCCAACACAGTACGCGTGGTGCTAGTTGTCTCATAAGCCAACTTGTCGAGCTTGACCCCAAGAGTAGTGAGTTTTCCAATACCAAAAAGGTTGACTGTGCTGTAAATATCCACAAATCCAGCGTTATTTAATAGGCCTGCATTTGGGTTATTGGTATCGGTACCAAATTGCATATGCACTGGTGCGAAGGAATAAATAAGCCCTGGAGGAGAGTAGAAACCATAGCGCGCTTTAACTCCCTTAATACTTGATGTTGTGGTCGTGGTTGCACCTGAGTTTTGCTCTTCCACTTGTTTGGTTTCATCCACTGACTCCAAAACGGTATACGAATAGTAACGTTCGTTGCGCACCTGCGGTGACTGGATAATTAAAGAGGGCAACAAGGAAAACTCGCTGACACCCAAGTTCGCCGAACTATTCAGCACATACTTCGGTGCAACCAATATAAGTTTCTTGAGCGCCTGGATTTGAACATCATCCGCATGCGCTTGCGCATCGCGCGAAACACGGGCATGAACTTCTTCATCCGAACCTAATTTGATTGGCTCCATATAGGGGTTTATGTTTTCAATCGAGGTCTTGGCCTCGAGCTTTATTTCCATACCCTGAATAACTGCCGCAGGAGCCAGGTAAGGCTTGATATCAGATACAGGTAATACCGTCAAAGTACTAATCGTCTGCGTATCATGCCCTACAGGAAGAATGGGTTCTTGTTCCCTGGCAGGATCATCAAA
>JAGKXA010000231.1 GCA_021151615.1 Cellvibrionaceae bacterium
AATGGGGCATGGGATGGGGAATTCAAGGGGGAAGTTAACACTTGCCAGCTATAGGCAATTTGCCTATAGTTTCATGCTTTTCCAAAAAAGAGGTGCAAAATGAAAAAACGCGATCTATTTGCTGAAATGATGCAAGGCGTAAAGGACATGACCGCCCAAAGAGAAGGGAAAATCACCCTTCGTGAATTTGAAGTTGAATCACCGGCTCCTGTAGAAATATCAGCCGAAGAAATAGTAGCCATACGCGAAAAAATGCAAATGTCCCAAGCTGTCTTTGCCCGTCGCGTTCATGTTAAAGCCAATACTTTACGAAACTGGGAACGCAACAAATCTCAACCAAATGAACAAGCGGCAGTACTGCTCAAATTGGTGGACAAATATCCGGATATGATTGAGCGCTTAGCTTCCGTCAAATAGTAAAACTCCAAAAAAATCGGCACCTCCCTGCCCAATCCCACAACGTTACCGCTCAATGAAGAGAGTAATCTGATACGAATCGAGCAATCAGATTTCTATCAAATACACGACCACTGGAACACAATCCAGGGCTCTAATAAAAAGCCCGCCGGGATTGCTCTGCGCGAGCTGGTTAATTTGTTTTGGGGTGTTGATCCGCAAGATGCCGAAATGGTGTCAGATAGAAGGATTTACGCAGGTAACTAGTAGCTTCTGCCTAGTTTAATAATTGACTCCCAATAAATTATATTTCCATCACTATCAACGGCTCCCAATTCTCCGCGAATGTAAGCGTTATTAATCGATACAAGTTTGATGGTTTCAATCATTGGGTGTAGTAAGCTCGAGTATGGATTGAAAGCGAAACTCCCACTAATATTGAAATTCACTGCGTACTCATAACACTGTAACTCAAGGAGCAAATAATTTATATGCGCCACAATGTTGTCTGCAGCCAAATCCATAAAGTCATCAGTTAGCTTCAACTTTTTGTCCAACCCAGACATATATTTGCCGTCTATTCGTCTGCAAAGTTGGGTGGCTATTATCGCTTCAGAATTACTAATTTTAAATGTCGTAACCAATTCATTTATCAAACGGATAATATCAGGAACAGTGGACGAGCAATTAGTGTCAAGCTGCCCGAACGCCTTCCATAATTCACCCAAGAGTCTTTCGAATCTATTACTAAATTCAATATCTGGACGATAGTTTCCCGACAAACAATCTGGAAATATCAATTTATGAAGTTGCCTTGAATTTATTTTAACATCACTGTACCGCTCAAAATTTCCTAAATATGCGGAAAATTCTTCCAAGTGTTTAAAATAATTTGAAAATCTATTTTGAGACTGCGCTTCGAAAAGTTGGTCTCGTAAAATTTTTTCGTTAGCTTTTTGGGCGCGTTCTGCATCTGCCGCAGCCTTTCTTGTTACGCGGAGCTCATTAACAAGTAAGCAGATAGTTAGGAATCCGAATATCGGATTTAATATTCCCCCAACAAAATCACCAAATTGCCCCCATGCAGCTCTATAATCCACCTCTGCCGAATCAAGGCATTGCTCCTTATTCCAATCATCTTTTATCTGCTCACAATCAACAAAATGGCTTTGACCAAAATGTATAGATCCTGCCAGCAGCGCCAGAAATAATATAGCTGGGGCTACCCAGATGATCAATGTGCTCAACTTCGATTCAGAATCAACGTTCTGATGTGGCATTTCATTTTTATTGCTATCCATAAACCACCATTTAATTCTTACGTAATTGACATTCGTTTAATCTCTTCCAACTTACTCGCCTGCACATCAACAATATTCATTACGCTCATAATTTCCCGCTTTAGCGTCTGGGCACCAATTACTTACAGGAACGGCTTGTCCTTTGTACTACATCTGTGCGCACATAAACCCAAGCAGATTAACATCCCATGCGTCGGGGTACATTTCACGGTATGACAGCCACTTTTGACTAGAGAAAAAGAGCAGTTAGGGTTTAAAGAGGATTCTTGGGAGTTTCTATTATTGGGGTTATCGAGCACTTAACTCTATTTTTATGGATAAAGATTAATCAATAAAAAAGGCGCTAATCGAACGATTAGCGCCTTTTACTATTTAATTGGTAGGACTAAGCAGACTCGAACTGCTGACCCCCACCATGTCAAGGTGGTGCTCTAACCAACTGAGCTATAGTCCTAAAATGTTAACCCTTACGGGTGACAGGGCGCGCACTTTACCAAGGCGCACCCGCAAGGACAAGACCCCAAAACCACTTTTTTGAGTCTTGCCCCCCCCTACTTGTTAAGGATTACCTAAACCGCGGGCGAGATCGGCTTTTAAATCGCCAATATCTTCCAGGCCTACTGCAATACGAATCAGGTTTTCGGTAATGCCGGCATCCGCTTTTTGCTCTGGCGACAAACGACCATGGGTCGTGGTTGCCGGGTGGACAATCGTGGTTTTGGTATCACCCAGGTTTGCAGTTAAGGACATAATGCGCGTTGCATCGATAACGTTCCATGCCTCTTCACGGCCACCTTTCACACGAAACGACAACACACCACCAAACGCAGATTGCTGTTTAGCGGCAAGTTCATGGCCTTTATGCGATGGCAAACCCGCGTAAAAAACTTTTTCTACTGCCGGGTGCGCAGCCAACCATTGTGCAAGTTCAAGCGCATTGCGCGAATGGGCCTCCATACGCAGGCGCAGAGTCTCCAAACCTTTTAAAAATACCCAGGCATTAAATGCACTTAATGTGGGGCCAGCGCTGCGTATAAAACCGAGCACTTCATCCACCAATACTTTTGCTCCGGCAACTACACCACCAAGGCAGCGGCCCTGGCCATCAATATATTTTGTTGCAGAATGGATAATTAAATCCGCACCAAACTTTAACGGTTGTTGCAATGCAGGTGTACAAAAACAGTTATCGACTGCCAGGAGCGCGCCGCGTGCATGGGCGAGATCTGCAAGACGCTGGATATCAATTACATCGCACAGGGGATTTGATGGAGTCTCCACAAATACAAGCTTGGTGTTGGGCGTAAAACCCGCTTGCCACTCGTCATAATTGACCGGATTAACAAAGGTAGTGGTCACACCAAATTTTTGCAGATACTTGGTAAACAACACCGTGGTAGTACCAAACACACTGCGCGAGCAAAGTACATGATCGCCTGATTTCAACAAGGCAATACAAGTACTCAAAATAGCGGCCATACCCGATGAGGTCGCCACGGCGGACTCAGCACCTTCGAGCGCAGCGATACGCTCTTCAAACATACGCACGGTAGGATTGGTATAGCGCGAATACACGTTACCCGCTTGCGCACCGGAAAAACGATCCGCCGCTTCCTGGGCACTACCAAACACATAGCTTGATGTTAAAAATAATGCTTCGCTATGTTCGCCTTCATGCGAACGGGTTTGACCAGCGCGAATTGCCAGCGTATCCAGCGCTGCACCGAATAACGGATCGTAAACAAAATCTTCTTCAGAAAAATTATCCATCAACATTCACCACACATTGAATCAAGTGGTCGCGGAATTAATCGCGCGCCGCACCATTGTGCAAACCAATTGGCAATTCGATTTGCTTGGCTTTTTTACCGGCTTTGGCACTGTCATTACGCGCGGCAGCGACTTTATCCAAATATTGTTGGGTTACATCGCCCGCACAGTATTCGCCGTTAAATACCGCACAATCAAATTCAGTAACCTTGCTGTTGCCTTCAGCGGATGCGGCAATCAAATCATCCAGATCCTGATAGATAAGCCAATCTGCGCCAATTTCTTTGCAAACCTCTTCATCGCTACGACCATGGGCAATCAACTCCGCAGTAGTTGGCATATCGATACCATAGACGTTAGGGTATTTCACTGCCGGCGCCGCCGAGGCGAAGTAAACTTTCTTCGCACCTACATCACGCACCATTTGAATAATTTGCTGGCAAGTGGTGCCGCGCACGATGGAGTCATCCACCAACAACACCACCTTATCCCTGAATTCCAACTCTATCGGATTTAATTTTTGACGCACTGATTTTTTACGCTGTTGCTGACCCGGCATAATAAACGTACGGCCGATATAGCGGTTTTTCACCAAGCCTTCGCGGAATTTGACGTTCAATCCTTGCGCCAAGGCTTGGCCGGCAACGCGACTGGTATCCGGAATCGGAATTACCACATCGATATCGTGATCAGGGCGCTCGCGCAGGATTTTTTCTGCCAGTTTTTCGCCTTGACGCAAGCGCGCTTTATAAACCGAAATACCATCCATGATGGAATCCGGACGCGCGAAATAAACATGCTCGAAAATACACGGACTCAAACGCGGATTTTGCGCGCACTGACGACGATGCATTTCACCTTCTTCAGTAATATAAATTGCTTCGCCGGGCGCGACGTCATCAATCAATTCGAAGCCGAGTACATCCAGCGCAACGCTCTCGGACGCCACCATAAACTCGACACCGCCCTCTTCCGCATTGCGCTTGCCGTATACCAGCGGGCGAATGCCATGCGGATCGCGAAATGCGACCAAACCATAATTTGCAATCAAGGCAACTACGGCATAACCGCCTGTAACACGCTTGTGCACACCGACAACAGCAGCAAACATATCTTCCGCCGTTGGACTTAATTTACCTTGCTGTTGCAACTCGTGCGCAAACACGTTTAATAAAACTTCGGAATCCGAATCGGTATTGACGTGGCGCAAATCAGTTTTAAAAATATCTTCGCTGAGTTTGTCCGCATTGGTAAGGTTGCCGTTATGCGCCAGCGCGATTCCGTAAGGGGAGTTCACATAAAAAGGTTGGGCCAACGCCGGGCCTGAGCTGCCCGCCGTTGGGTAACGTACATGGCCAATACCCATGCTGCCGAGCAAACGCTGCATATGGCGAGTTCTAAATACATCCTGTACCAGGCCGTTGCCTTTTTGCTGGCTCATGCGCCCGTTTTGACAGGTGACCATACCGGCGGCATCCTGACCACGGTGTTGCAAAATGGTTAACGCATCGTAAATCTGCACATTCACATCGCGCTTACTCACAATACCTACAATGCCGCACATAAACTTGCCTCAATAACTTTAAACAAAAATAAAAACGATATTTCTATACTGACTGCGCTTGCTCAACACTGCCAAACAGCGATTGAACCCACTGACTGACTTCGCCATAGGCTGCAATCACCCAATCCTCGCAGGATTGAAAATGGGGAATCAACTGTGCCTGCTTCCACCAGTCATCTTCATTCACCGGAATAAACCCGGGCAGTAAGATTAAAATCGCCATGACAATAATAAATGCACGCGCAGCGCCAAATACCATACCGAGCAAACGATCTGTACCCGACAAACCCGTTGCACGCACCAGTGCTCCTATCAGGTAGCTGACCATTGCACCGAGTAATAAAGTGGAAATAAATAACACGGCGTAGGCCGTCATCAAACGAACAGAGGGGGTTTCAATATGGTCGACCAGCAGGGTTTCAAGCTGGCCACCAAATACTCTGGCCACCAACACTGCGGCGATCCAGATTACCAGCGAGAGTGCTTCGCGCACAAAACCGCGAATCAAACCGATAAAACAGGACAGGGAAAAGATCCCGATAATGGCCCAATCAGCCCAATTCATTCGCCCGACCGCTCCGGAAGAAAAGTGAGAGGTTTACTGAGGCGCGCATTCTACCAGAGGCAATGCGTTATGGCTTCATGGTTTGAAAGGTAAAACCAGGGAATTCACTTTAAGGCGCTTATCCAATTGCGTTTTGATGGCTTGCAACTGGGCTTTATCCTGGCGGGGGCCAATAAATACGCGATAAATATTCCCATTTGCAGAGGGTACCGCACGCACATACGCCTTGTGCCCCTCAGCCTGCAACTGATCGCGCAGCTTGTTGGCCCCATCCTGCGAACTAAGGCTAGCCACCTGGATAACCCAGGCTTCAGGTAAACCCTGGGTATTGAGGGGCAGAGATGGAACCTTATCGGTTTTTGCAGCACTGGACACTGACACTGCAGAGGTCTGCGCACTGGAAGCCAGTTGTTGTACGGGCTGAGCCTCAATGACCTCTGCCGGAGGTACGGCCAACTCAGCCGCAGGCGCATCGTTATTTTCCGGGACAAACATGGCTTCAGGCGCAGGTGCTGACTCGATGCCATCCGGCTGTTGAGGCTCATTAAAGTCCACTGCCGTAATGCTTGGACGAGCAGGAATTTGCGAATCCGTATTGACTTGATATTGCTGACGGTCTTTAAAAAAACTGGGCAGAAACAATACAGCAACCGCAGTTAATACTGCTGCACCAATCAAGCGATGTTTTACGGATTCTCTCACCTAAAACCTCTGTATTTCCTAACAACTAGTCGCAACAAAAACGCCGTAACAACAAAAAATAAGCTACTGAAGACTAACATGCAAAGCTTGCAAGCCAGCGGCGACAGTATAAAAAGATCCGAATATCAAAATGCGATCACCAGGATTTGAATTATTTAACGCAGCCTGCAAACACTCAGCAACACTGCCGGAAAAATCTTCAGCCAAATCCAGATCGACTAAATTCTGATGTAATTGTTCGATGGGTTGTGCGCGACATCCAAAATTATCTGTCGCTCATTCCACTCAAGGGTTTGAAATCGACCGGGGACGCGCAGATCTGCAACGCAATTAAATGCATCCAATTCCGATAAATCTAAACCTGACAAATACGCAACCTGCAATGCAGCAGCAATACTCGGCAACGGCAATTGCGGCAAGGGCTGATCGCGAAATTCATATGCACCTGTCCACCAATTCCAGCGTTCGCTATCAATCGGGGTAAAACCAAAATCTCGATTAATTAAATAGAGCGGCGCTGCCAAGGTTTTTGCCTGATTGAGTACCGTTTCCGGTGGCGAAAAATCGGCACAGATTACAGGCTTACCCTCACGCATGATACCCGCCTTTTCATAGCCAATGGCTTCGCGGTTATCACCCAACCAATCGGTGTGATCCAGTGCAATACTGGTAATGACTGCAATATCGGCATCGATGATATTGACAGCATCCAGGCGCCCCCCCAAACCGACTTCAAGCACTATTGCGCCCACATTACGACGACGAAATATTTCCAACGCCGCCAAGGTGCCATATTCAAAATACGTAAGGCTGATCGGCTGTGGATATTCAGCAGAAACTTGCTGGCATGCGGAATAAATGGCCGCGAAAGCCGCACAAATTTCTTCATCAGCGACCGGTTTACTATCCACCACGATGCGTTCGTTGTAATGGATTAAATGCGGAGAGGTATACACGCCGACAGAAAAACCGGCAGAGGCAAGCAAGGCTGCTGTTGCAGTTACACAGGAACCTTTACCGTTGGTTCCTGCCACTGTAACCACTTTTGCAGAGGGATTTAACAACGCCATCCGCGCGGCGACGCAGGCAACCCGTTCAAGTCCGAGATCTATTTCCTGCGGATGGTTTTGCTCCAACCATTCCAGCCACGCCGATAGCGATTCAAGTTGCATAAACGGCCAATTACACCGCCGCTTTGCGGGTAAATTTTGCAAGCAAAGCAGCAAGTTTATCGCGCATATCGCGACGATGAATAATCATGTCGATAGCACCGTGTTCCAACAAAAACTCCGCGCGTTGGAAACCTTTCGGTAATTTTTGACGAATGGTTTGCTCAATAATACTTGGACCCGCAAAACCTGCACGTGCACCTGGCTCAGCCACATTCAAATCACCCAGCAATGCCAGGCTTGCAGAAACGCCGCCGTAAACCGGATCGGTCATTACCGAAATATAGGGTGTACCCTGCATTTTCAAACGCTCGATTACCGCACTGGTTTTCGCCATTTGCATCAAGGAAATCAATGCTTCCTGCATGCGCGCACCGCCAGTTGCAGAGAAGCACACA
>JAGKXA010000041.1 GCA_021151615.1 Cellvibrionaceae bacterium
TCCCTTACCAGTATAGACAAGCGCTCCAATTCATTTTCAGTCCAGGGCACTAAAGTTTGGGTGCCATCAGCATTGATCACGACCTTATCATCCACCACTACCGCTACGGTCAAGCGCTTTAATGAGCCTTGTTGATGTTTGGTGTAGCTCACCGTGCGATCCAACTCGTAGTTACGCGTGGCCTGTTCGCGATTATTGGTCGGTTGCGCAGCAGTTGCCGGCTGGCCGGTAGCGGGGTCGATTTGTTCGGGAACCTGGGTAGTTGTGCCCGGTGGCTGGTTGGTAAGTGCACCGGGTATACCGGCAGCCACATCACCTGCCCGGCGGGTTTCATTCAGGGTTTGCTCGGAGCGAATCGCGGGCAAATCCGGATTAAAGGTTTCAGCAGCTTGCTCAACGGCTGTGAAATCAATATCGGCACTGACTTCCGCGCGGAATTTTCCGGAGCCTACTACTGGTTCAAGAATGCTGTTGATACGTTTGATAACACTGGACTCCACGTCTTTGGAGTATTTGTGTTGTTTTTCGGCCAACAACAGATCCGCACTGTCTTCACCTGTCGATAATAAATTCCCGTGCTGATCTACCACCGTCACATCAGCCATTTTCATGCCCGGTACTGAAGAGGCGACCAAATTCATAATCGCTTTAACCTGCGCAGGATCTACTGATCTGCCCGCAAACACTTCGACAAAAACCGAAGCCGTTGGGTTGGTGGCATCGCGTACAAATACGGTTTTCTTGGGAATAGCCAAATGCACACGCGCGCTACGAATGCTGGTGATGCTGGTGATGGTACGAGCGAGCTCGCCTTCAATACTGCGCTGGTAGCGGGTGCCCTCAACAAACTGGCTGGTACCCAATGGCTGCTCTTTATCCATTAATTCAAAGCCCTGGGTGGGGCTGGATGGCAAACCAAACTCGGCCAATTTCAAGCGCGCCATATGCACGTCTTCCGCCGCCACCAGAATTGCGCCAGAGTTTTGGTCGACTTTAAATTTAATCTGGTTTTGCTCAAGCACATCCACCACGTTGGCCGCATCCAAGTTATCCATGCGGCCGTAGAGCGGGCGGTAATCATCGCCCTGAATCCACATAACCACCGCAAAACCTATGGCAACACTGGCGGCCAGGGTGACCATCAAACCAATTTGACGCAGTAAATTCAGGCTGCTTAATCCTTCCAGAAAGTCGCCACCTATTTTATTTTTTTCAGCGGGAAGATTTTCAGCATCAGCGGCGGGAGTAGCCATAATCATTACACCTTGGAATTACTGTTTAGCAGTTATCTGTTTTTTAATCGGAGTCAGAACTGTTTAGATAGGCATGTTCATCACATCGCGATAGGCATCAATCAATTTATTGCGCACCTGTACAGTTGCTTGAAATGCGACCGAGGCTTTTTGCGAAGCGATCATCACATCCGTGATATCGACACCGGCCACTCCGCGCTCATAAGCCTCGGCCATTTGGCTCGAGGTTTTCTGTACATCGTTAACTTTGTTAATTGCCTGCGTCATTAAATCGCCGAAACTGGGAACCTTGGTGGGATTATCTACCGGCACAGCGCCCAGGCTGCGTAAACCACCAGGGGCATCAGCAACACCCTGTGGGCGCTGAAATACCTGGGTTTGCGCCTTTAAACTGCGCATTTCACCCAGTAAGCGGCTTATATCTACGCGATCAGTCATGATCCTGTCCCCCCAATAATCGCAACCTGAACCGACAAAAATTTGGCATTTGTGCGAGAAAATTCATCATTGCAAGGGATTTTGCACAAAGCAGGCCAACCTTTGCCGCACGGCAATCCCTTGCCTGAAATGGCTTAAAAGCTGATCAAAAATACGGTAATCAATTTGTCGCAGAGCCTTCATGCATTTGTCATTCGCCAGGAATAGCATCGCGATAAATCCGGTAGTGACCTTAAACAAGGAGAACGCTATGAGCCAAGTCGACTTAATGAATGAGCAGGAATTATTGGATAGCGCTATGGCAAGCTTTATTGCTGACGTGGTGATCTCAAAAAGCAAACGCCAGCAAATTCGCCGCAACATGGAATGTCGCCGCAAACTGGAAGAAAAATGGGAAGCAAAAAAATTAGCGCGCGAAACTTGCGAATATGAGTTTGATTATTTGCATTAAATTTCCAGTGAAATTTAACATAGGGGCGCTGCTTGCCGCCCCGGGTTTTTATCCGGTAAATCGGGAGCGGCACTCCTACAATCTAGTCGCCTCCACCACCACATCCACTACCTCCATCACTACCACAGCCGCCGCTTGAACCACTACAACCACCACCGCAACCTATGTGGCTCGCGCAAAATCCACCACCGCCTACACCATCATCGTTTCTTTTTTCACAATCCAACGAATAGCGAAAACCACCGGGAATAGTTAACAGGGAATCCAACACAAAGATTAAAGGTAATCGCGTTGGGCTTTTTGGGTTGATGGATTCAAGCGCACAAGCCAACCGCCAGGCGCGTTTAATTCCATCTTGCGCATGGGTTTTATCTCTCATCGCTTCTGCCGGAACATGATCCAAATAACGCCCAAAGGCGCCATTACAAAATTCGCGATAGGCTTTCGTGTTCAAAATAAACTCATGCCAAAAATCATCCACAATTTGCGATGGCATAGCCACCATGCGTTTATTGGCTTGAAGACACATTAAAAAATATTGCCACATTCCCTTTTGAACGACGGACAATTGAGTGGGATTCAGGTGCGGATATTTTTGCCCAAGCTTTTCTTGTATGTAGCGGGGAAATTTATAGGTGGTTATGTAAGTAGTGCGCCTACGGCTTTTGGCTCCGACATAAAAAGCCGTTGCCGATATCAACAATACTATTCCAACAATAACATAAAACATCGCGGCTCCTACTCAGTTATAAATGTTCTCACACAGAAGGAATAACAATCGCCCTACTGGTAAGCATTAACTGTTGTGCAAGTTTATCGGGTGTCGTGGTATATACACCTGTCAACCAGTCGGTCAATAAAGAAAGTTGAGTTGCGGCTAGCGACTGAGCAATAGCGGATATAGGGACATAACGATTTAGTGAAGGTGAAGACATGTTATGCAATTGCTCGATAAGTATTTGGCTAAGGCAGCGGCTGACATGCTTACGTGCAGTGCCGGTCAATATAGGGCGAGCAAAACTTCTGTTCTGCCAAAAATGCTCCAGTATCCCCTGCACATCCAACACCTTGCTCGGGGGTAACATAGCAGAGGCCAAGACAGTCATCGGCCAGCGCAAGCTCGCATAGAGTAGATCGTCTTTATTCTTATAATGCTCATAAAAGGTTGAGCGCCCCACATCTGCCTTGGCGATGATATCTGCAATTTTTATCCTGCAGTAAGGCTGCGATAACACCAATTCAAAAAACGCGTTGCGTAACGCTAACCGCGTGCGTTCGGCCCGTTTGTCTCCTTCAAATTCTTCTGTCACACAATTTACCCAAGGTTTTGTTTTAGATGCCGGACATTCTAATCGTATTGTCCGCCAAGTATCCATACGCGCTTGTTAGGCTGGTCCTCCATTTAAATAACTATCCCTGGAGGCATCGTGTTAAACGAAAACGAACAAAGAACAAATTCCTATTACCGTCTTATCGGCTGGTGCTTAATTGCCCTATCCATATTGGCGAACGCGGGTATGGCTCATCACCCGCGTATCAGCGCATCGCAACCTGAAGCCCAAATTGAACAAATGGCTCAAATTGCCGGGCTGACTATGCATGTGCACGGCTTATTAATCCTGGTGGTGCTCATCTATGTTTGGATATTTACTCTGTATGCTGCCGCAAAAAATACCCCCATCGTTTGGCTCGGAAGCGGTGTATTTGCGGCAGGCGGATTAGCGATGGCTGGCGCAGCGTTGATTAGCGGTTTTCTCGCCCCTGCAATGTTGTTGGGTGCAGAGATCAACACCCCTGAACAAGTGGCAATTTTCGAATTTCAATCACGCTTATTGATGCAATCGAATCAGGTGCTAGCGAATGCAGCAGCCTTCGCATGGCTATGTGCGGTGATTTGTTGGAGCAGTAATCTGGTTTGCGATAACAAACTTTTTCGCTGGGTGGGTGTAACCGGTTTATTCAGCGGCAGCATTAGCTTGTTTGTAGTGGCTACTGGCAACTGGGTTTTGAATGTGAGAGGAATGAGCCTATTTGTATTGATGATTACCCTTTGGTTCTGCGCACTAGCGTGTTGTTTGTTGTGGAGCACGCGCAGAAAGAGAAGTTAGAAAACTATTTTTCTGAAGGAAAACTTGGCTGTGTGGCAGTGAATGAATTGTAGGGCATGGCTGCCCAACCTACGTGCTCTCTGACTGCCGCCAGAGGCAATGCGTGTGATCAGGTAAAACCACCCAAGCGATAACTGGGCATTTCCTTGTCTCCTGAAATTTGTCGAGTGATTTTCCATGCATACGATTACGCTGCGCTAATCGTACCTACGTGCTTAAACAAGGATAACGCTATGAGCCAAGCCGACTTAATGAATGAGCAGGAATTATTGGATAGCGCCATGGCAAGTTTTCTTGCCGATGTGGTGATCTCAAAAAGCAAACGGCAGCAAATTCGCCGCAACATGGAATGTCGCCGCAAACTGGAAGAAAAATGGGAAGAGAGAAAATTAGCGCGCGAAACTTGCGAATATGAGTTTGATTATTTGCATTGATTGACACAGCATTAACTGAACAGCAAATACCATAGCGCTTTAAGTTAAATAAATTTGCAGGCCGGCTTTTACTACTGCCTTGCGCAGATCCTGATCCAGGGTAGCCAGAGGCAGCCCCTCCCTTAAAGCCAATTCAAGATAGGCAGCATCATAACTACTCAGTTTGTAAGCGCGAGCAAGCGACATAGTCCGTGAAAAAACTTGCTGAAAGGTGTGTAGGTCTGTAGTTATCGGCAAACTACTTAGGTGAGAAACAAATGCTTCTACAGATGGAGCATCCAACTGTCCCCTTTTCTCGGCACTGAGTAAAACATTAGCCGCCTCTAACTGCCAAATCTGCGGCACTAGAGCCTGCGCAGCATTTAACGATACCAGTACAGATTCAGCATACTGCTGATCCACTTCCTTGTCCGTTGCCAGCAACCAGCGCATAGCAATCGAGTTATCCATAACAAATTGCATTATTTGCGCCCTTCATTTCTTAACTGATTCAAATCATGCTCGTCCACAACGACTTTTTTTGCCCTCAGGATCGACTCAATCGCTAATTTTGTTTTCTGTAAGCTTATGGCGCTACTCGGTATTAATTCAGCAATTGCCTTCCCGCGATTAGTAATCGTAAAAGACTCACCGGCCTCTACACGGCGGAGAATTTCCGGCAGTTTGGTCTTGGCATCATAAGACCCAATTTCATTTAGCATACATCGACCTCGCCCCAATCAAATAGACCAGAAACCTAGTCTACTCCCATACCCATGATATTTTCAACCGATCCCCCGGCGATCTGTAATAGCCAAATCTTTCAAGAAGCAGGATGACAAGACCGATAAACCGAAATTATTCAGTAATCTCATACCCCTCTTCGCGCAACCGCGCGATTTTGTAACGCAGGGTTCGTGCACTAATACCTAAACGCTCTGCCGTATTTTTGCGGCTGCCGCGCTCGTTGCGCAGGGTGTTCATGATGATCTCGTACTCACGCTGCTTCAGGTCATTACCCAATGCAGGGTTATTCAACGAAGAATGATGCATAGGTTGGTTGCTTACCAGCGCGATATTGTCAGCGATTCCACCCACCGGAAATTGACTGGCGCGGGCGTAAGCCTGTGTAGCGAATGATGACTCACCCGTCGAATCAAAATCAACATTTGGATTAATGGCTTGTGCTGCTTCCAACAAATTCGGTTTTTGGCTGTAGTGCTGTGGACTTTGTGAGTAAGGGCCATTTGCACCCAAACCCAAATCCTCCGCTTGAATCGATTTACCCTGCTGCAGAATTAATGCGCGCTGCATAATATTATCCAGCTCGCGAACATTCCCCGGCCATGGGTATGCCAGTAATTGTTGCTGCGCAGAGGGCGATAAATTCACACCGCGACGATTTTGTTTGTGCGCATGTTTTTGCAAGAGTTTATCGGCCAGGGGAATAATATCTTCCAGGCGATCGCGCAATGGCGCCCACTGCAAAGGCAATACACTCAAACGATAATATAAGTCTTCGCGAAATTTTCCGGCAACCACTTCGCTGCGCATATCGCGGTTGGATGTCGCAATGACACGGACATCCAGCTTGATGGTTTTGCGGCCACCCAAACGCTCCACTTCGCGCTCTTGCAACACACGCAACAACTTTGCTTGCAGGCCAATATCCATTTCTGAAATTTCATCGAGCAGCAAGGTGCCGCCATTTGCCTGTTCAAATTTGCCCGGGCTACTGGTATGAGCACCGGTATAAGCGCCCTTTTCATGGCCAAACAGCATGGCTTCCAACATATTTTCAGGAATAGCGGCGCAATTAATGGCAATAAAGGGTTGGTTGCGACGCGGCGAATGATCGTGAATATAACGCGCAAGCACTTCTTTACCCGTACCTGATTCACCCACAATTAATACTGTGGAATCCGATTGCGCCACACGCTGTGCCAACTGCAATAATTGCTTGCTGGAAGGAGCCATAGCTACAGGTTCATCGCCAAAAATTTGCGCAACGCCCAAATGCCGCGCCACAGTTTCCACCAGGGTTTGCGGTGCAAAGGGTTTCACCAAGTAATCAACCGCGCCCTGCTTCATCGCATCGACTGATTCACTAATACTCGCGTAGGCAGTAATCAACATCATTGGAATTTGCGGGTACTCCTGTTTCACCGCACGCAGCAGGTCGTGGCCACTCATACCGCCCATATTTACATCGGAAACAATCATCCGAATATCGTTGTAGAGCGCTAATTGCTTTAATGCATCTTCGCCACTGGCAACGGGGAGCACCGCATAATCTGCTAACTGCAAAGTATCAGTCAGGGCTTCACGCAGGTTGTTATCATCTTCAACAACCAACACCTTGATTGCATGTTCAAATTCTGTTTGTTGCAATGCCAAAGCCATGATTATTCCCCTACCCTTGTAAAATTAGCGAAAGGCAACAACATGCTGGCGCAAGTGCCTTTACCCAACGTTGATTGCAATAAAAATTTTCCGTGGTGCGCGCGCGCAACGGCCTTCACCACACTTAAACCCAAACCAGTGCCCTGGGCTTTGGTTGTTACAAATAAATCGCCCACGTTATTCAGCATTTCCTGCGGAATTCCGGGGCCATGGTCACACACACGAATCCACAACTGCGGCATTTCGGCGGCGAGCTGTGGATCGTTCAATGCATTGGGATATAAATTAAATTCAATACGCAATCTGGCTTTGCGTTCGACTGCTTGAATAGCGTTGTTAACCAGATTCAATAAAGCGCCAATTAACGCCGCGCGATTGCATTGAATATATTGCTCACGGGTACGGATTACCCATTCACAAGAGGA
This sequence comes from Cellvibrionaceae bacterium, assembly GCA_021151615.1. Lineage (GTDB taxonomy): Bacteria > Pseudomonadota > Gammaproteobacteria > Pseudomonadales > Cellvibrionaceae > Cellvibrio. The sequence continues at coordinate 7,492 of JAGKXA010000041.1, forward strand.
TTCACTGGTCATTAAAGGAACTTCCATCGCCTCCGCCAATTCCTCTTGCAACTGTGCAACGGAAATAACATCGTTCAATGGCAACTCGCCTTTAACATAGAACAGCATGTCTTGAATTTGACGTTCAATATTGTTCAAACGCCCAAGGATTTTTTCTGAAAATTGCTGGCGACGGTCATCATCCAATTTACCGCTGCACAAATGCCCGGCGTAAAGCATGGCTGAGGAAAGTGGAGTACGAATTTGGTGAGCCAGGGCCCCCATCATTTTGCCAAGTGCAGACAAGCGTTCATGGCGACTCAATTCACTTTGCAAACGACGGGTTTCTGTTTGATCGGTTAATAGAATAATTTGGCCATCTTCACCCAGGTTGCGAGTTTGGATACTCACGCGACGACCATCCTTTAAGGAGACTTCGTGCCCATCATCATTGCGCGGGGCAAAACTGCGTTTGATTACATCGCGCCACAATTCCCCCTGTAAAGGTTCACCCAATAATTGCAGAGCGGCGGGATTACATTCAGCAACCTTACCGGAAGAATCCAGCACAACCACCCCACCAGGCAAGAAATTCAGCAGGCTTTCCAGGCGATTAGCGAGCTTTTCTTTTTCCGCCAACTCGGCAAAACGGCGGTCACTCAGGTGATTGAGTTCCTGATTCAACTCGGCGACGCGGTTTTCCAGGAGATGATAGGAGTCCGCCAGTTGTTCGGACATGTGGTTAAAGCTTTCACCGGTGCGATTTTTATCAGCAAGTCCCAATTTTGCAGTCGGGTTCACCGCCACTCTGGCCTGCCCCGGCACCAGTAAACTTAAATGCTGGCTATTACTGGGAGCGGCCTTAATCAAACTGGGTGCAGCTTGCGTCATAAAAACCCCGGACAGTGGAAAACATTTTTGTTTTACCGGCAAACGTCAAGAATCCAACGATCCCTTAGGGTTTGCCCTTTGGTTACCGGAGTAACTGCAATCGCAATGCCAATCTATTTTTCCTTTAATTATCAATAAGATAAAAAATTACAACCGCATCTACAGTCAAAGATTTGGCTGAACAGCGCAGAAATGATGGACTCAAGCTTGTCGCTTTTAATGCCACTCCCTATAATGCGCTAACCCTCTCGGGGGAGTAATCTGCTCCGGCATTTATCTGCGCTTACGCCACTAATGCCGAGCGCTTTTGTCAACAAACTTGTCGCTCAATCGACATGGCAAAAGCGTCCTCTGTCGTGCTGAAACAGCACACATCGGATTGATGAGACCTGAGATACCACTCTGGCCCGGGCGGGACAGGGTCGTATCTCGTGTTTTCATCCCCGCCCTGGTACATTTCAATGGAAGCATTTCTCAGCTCAACCCTCGCGGTTTCCATCGCCGAAATCGGTGATAAAACCCAATTGCTCGCCCTGTTCCTGGCCGCCCGTTATGGACGCCCATGGATTATCAGTTTGGGCGTTCTCATCGCTACCTTGGTCAACCACGGTTTGTCAGCATGGTTGGGCGCTGTATTGGCCGATGTTATTCCCGCACATTGGATTCCCTGGATTGTAGGTGGTAGTTTTATCGCGATTGGACTCTGGTTGCTGATTCCCGATAAAGAGGATGATGAGATGGGACGCTTTGCCAACTACGGGCCATTTATCGCCACCCTGGTATTGTTTTTCCTCGCCGAAATTGGCGATAAAACCCAAATAGCCACTGTAATACTGGCAACAAAGTATTCTGCCGATCTGTTGATGACTATGGCGGTGATTGCAGGAACCACAGTAGGAATGCTAATTGCCAATGTCCCGGTTATTTTTGCCGGCAAATGGTTAATGGATAAATTGCCCCTGGGCCTCGCTCACAAGGCTGCGTGTGTTATTTTTATTGGGCTGGGCATTGTGACGCTGATTACTAGCTAATACCGCGCTAGAATCCCGACAATAATAATTTTCGCGAGACCAATTTATGCAAGGCACACAAGCTTATCGAGAGTTGCGCATAATTGGTTTCGCGGGTTTTATGATCATTGCGTACGTAAGTTGCCTTTTCAGTGTTTACCCCGCTAGCACACTCAATTCACCGCAATACTTTTTCATTAGCAGCAGCCTTTGGTTATTTGGTTGCTGGCAGGCTTGGCAACGCCTTGAGTTAAATCGTCCGCACCCAAATGCGCCGCTATTTAGTAATTTCGGCTGGGCCAATCAGCTGACTATCTTACGCGGAGGATTAATTGCACTCACCGGTGGTTTTCTACTGCAACCTGCCCCCATTGAATTCATTGCGTGGATTCCGGGGATTTTATATGGCATAGCAGCGACTCTGGATCGGGTAGATGGATTTGTAGCGCGCAGAACCCGGCGAACCAGTTTGCTTGGCAGTGAATTGGATACAGTGTTCGATGCCTTGGGTTTATTGGTCGCACCAGCATTAGCAATACAATTGGGCAAACTCCATTGGAGTTTTTTTGCGGTAAGCCTTGCCTACTATTTGTTTATCGCCGGTCTCGCTTGGCGAAGAAAACATGAGCGCCCGGTGTTCCCATTATTGCCAAGTAAACTGCGTCGCGCCTTTGCCGGTTTTCAAATGGGATTTGTTGCACTCGTTTTACTACCTGTCTTTTCAGCAGAGATTACTCAACTACTCGGCATCGCTTTTATGCTGCCAATCCTGCTCGGTTTTATGATGGATTGGCTAATCGTCTCGGGGCGAATTGATGGAACCCAAGCACGCGCACTGAATGTCTTCGCTGCTATAGATCGATTGAGCAACACCTATTTACAACCCGGCCTGCGCGTCCTTACCGCAGCTTTCATTGGCTTTTTTTTGCTAGTTAATGACGAATCCAATCCTGCTATAGCGATTTTTGCAGGCTTCTTGTCGCTGCTATTCTTAACCGGAACGGGCGCGCGTCTGGCCGCATTGATTTCATTAATTTTCTTCAGTGTAATTTTCCGTGAGACCCGCATTGATTGGGCACACATAATTATTCTGTTCGCAACCAGTTGGGTGTTATTGCTCGGCCCTGGCAACTACTGCCTGTGGCGCGGCGATGATGATTGGGTGAACCGGCAGGATGGCACGCAATGACCAAAGCAAAAATAGTGATTGCCTTACTTTGGCTTGCGGCGCTACTACTCGCTGGCTGGACGCTAGCCCAATTGCCAATAAGTGAAATTAGCGCGCGTTTAAGCAGCTTTGCGCTCGAGGATTACGCTCCCTGGATAATTGCCAATATCACGATTATTTTGCTCAGTAGTTATCGTTGGTGGTTATTAGGTAAAGCGGTACAAGCACCGGTTAACTTCTGGCGCCTGCTCTGTATCAAACAGGCGGGACAAAGCATTAGTTTTATTACACCCGGCCCGCAGTTTGGCGGCGAACCGCTGCAAATTTATTGGCTGTGGCAAGGTGCAAAAATTGCTTTACATAAAGCCTTGCTTTCCCTGGGATTGGATCGATTCTTTGAACTCTGGATAAATTTTTCGATATTAATTCTTGGAGTCATACTGCTCAGCGTATCGCCAGCCAGCACCACTGCGAGCTGGATAAATATTCTTAGTGCATTAATTGGCTTGATTGGGTTGCTGTCATTAATCGGCTTCGCTCTGATAAAACAACCCCTGTGGATAAGCCAGCGCCTGAGCAAAGTCACTCACCAATGGCAAGCACATCGTTATTTGCATTCTATTAAAACGCAGTGGAATTTACTCGGTGATGATTTGCGCCGTTGCTTACAAACTGAGCGAAAAATATTGCTGAGTGCCTTGCTGATTTCGGTTCTTGGCTGGGCTGGTTTGTTTATCGAGTTGCAATTGATTCTGTGGATGTCGGACGCCAACACCAACCTTACCGGCTTTTTATTAATATTTGTCGCCATGCGTTTGGCAATGCTACTACCACTGCCCGGTGGGATTGGCACCATTGAGGCAGCAATTTTTTGGGCATTTAGTTATTTGAGTTTGTCGATGGAATCCGCATTAACGGTGATTGCGTTAATGCGGTTAAGGGATGCCGTTGTATTAATGGTTGGACTGGGATGTATGACCGGCTGTCGCCAAATCACTGCAAAAATGCGTGCGAATTAAGGGGGACAGCCCTGCCTTGCTCATCAAAACTCTTTTCTGTAGGCCGACCAACAAAAATCATTTTCCCAGAGTTTTACCGTGAAAGATCCTTTTCCGGGAGGATTAATGGCAGCAAGTAATTTTTCGCTGATGATGCGACTGAAATGTTCAACGCTGGGGTTCAAGCCGGCGAATTCGGGTTTGTCATTTAACAGAGAATCGCGAAAATAGCTGATGGTGTTATTCAATGCAGCCTCTACCTCTACTATATCTACCAGATAACCATGCTTATCCAGTTGTGCACTTTCGATAATGACTTCGGCAATATAGTGATGTGCATGCGGAAAATTTTCCGCGCCCCAGTCGCCTCCGATCAAATAGTGATTGGCAATAAAATCTTTTCTAACACCCAAGCTATACATAGATTCACTCATCGAATAAAAATTAATAAATAAATAATGCCTGAATCAGGGATCCAGGCTGCTGATCCAATTGCTGATAAACACCCGCAGCTTCTTTCAAGGCTGCACGTACGGATACAAATTGAGAAGGTCGTACCCGACGAATCATATTCCAGGTTACATCAAAGCGACGCGATTTGGTCCAGCGACCGGTTAATTCCGGGCTCAGACTGCTAACCTGGCTGGTGATAATGTGCAGGCGATTTCTATGTGCCGCACCACCCAGAAAAACCGGCGCAGATTTGGTCCCATACCAGCTGCCTATAACAATGCGACTGTGGTAACCGCTGAAATCAATGGCAAGATTTAACGCGTCGGGCACACCGGTCAATTCGAAAATTAAATCGGCCCCCTGCTCCGCCGTTATCCGTTTCAATATGGCACTGCGCTCTTCAAGCGCCACAGGATCAAAAGTACTCGCACCCATCTTCTCCGCAACGGTGCGACGAGATTCCCATTTATCGGCCACCAATAATTCTGTCAAAGGCATTTGCGCGAGCAAATTGGACAGTAACAAACCCACGATTCCCTGTCCTAACACCAATACTCTTTCACCGATAATAGGTTTTCCGTCTTGCAGCAAATTCACTGCAGTTTCCATATTGGCCAGAAACACCGCATCTTCTGCAGCAATATCGGTAGGAACCGGAATCAAATTTTCTACAGCGCTTACAAATTGGCTCGCATGGGGCTGAAAGGCAAACACGGCTTGCCCCAACCAGGATTCATCCACGCCCTCACCCAGTTGCACCACCGTACCCACACATGCATATCCGTATTGCAAGGGATATGTTTGGTTTTGCAAACTGTCAATAGTCGCATCCAGTGCCATATCGGTTGGCAACTGACCGCGATAAACCAGCATTTCAGTTCCTGCACTGATGGCAGAGCAAATGACTTCCACCACCGCCTCGCCAGCGACTGGCGCAGCCAATGCACAGGTCCGAACTTCCACCTGCTGCTGCCCGGTAAACCACAGCTGTTGGACATTATTTTTTTTCATTGCCAGATCTCAGTATTTTTTTCGGTTCGCTATTGCTCATTGTTTGGATAAGCCAGCTCACCCCAAATAATTAAGTCTTCACCGAGTTGTTCAGAATAGAATTGTTGAATTGCAGGCAGTTCAGCACGTGAACGAATTTGCAAATCGCCCACCGCTTTGTAACCTCCCACAAATCGGGGCACTAATGTGATTACCATGGCATCCACCAATTGGGCTTTTAAAAAGGCGGTAATGACATTCGCACCACCTTCTACCATTAACTGGCGAATGCCTTTTTCATAAAGTAATGCAAGCGCGTTTTGTAGACACACGCGACCATCAGCACCTGCTTGCAAGGAACAAATCTCGACGCCATCCTGATCTGGCCATTCATGGGCCTGGGTCGTGAGAATCCAGCAGGGTTTTTCGGCGCATTGGCGCAAACGCGCATCGCCAGGCATACGCAATTGGCTATCCAACACAATCGGCTGTGGGCTCTGGCCCGACCAATGACGAACATTCAGCTGGGGGTCATCCGCCAGCACGGTACCTATACCGACCAGAATGCCATCATGCAGACTGCGCAACTGATGGGTTAAACGCAGGGATTCACTGCCACTTAACGCCAGCGATTCACAGGCATGCAATGCAATGCTGCCGTCCAGGCTCTGGGCGTAGCTAAGCGTAACGAAAGGTCGGTTGGCAGGGGCACGGTTTTGCTGGGCACTGGCAAGCCAGTGTTCAATCGTGTTATTCAAATTCATGCAAGTCACTGAAATGAAGGCTGTTGCTACAGCGCCTTATATTTGTGGTCTTTATTGTGTCAGTTGCGGCGATCTTAAGGCAGAATTAGCGCCCGACTCAACCGCCCAGACACAACACGCGATTTAAATGCGAACTGCACCGGCAATGACTGACTCCACTACCCCCGACAATCCCGTTTATTTTGCGGTGCCCGGCGATATTAACAACCTCACCGGCGGCTATGGTTATGACCGCGAATTGATCAAAGGGTTGTCACAACTGGGCATTCCTGTGGAGTTATTATCACTTTCGGCGGAATTTCCCGCCCCGAGCCCCTCCGCCCTGGCTGAAACAGCGCGCTTATTTGCAAGCCTGCCTGATAAAGCCCTGGTGATTGTCGATGGCCTTGCCTTCGGAGTGATGGATGCCATCGCCCTACAGGAGGCGCAACGCTTAACCCTGGTAGCCCTCTGCCATCATCCATTGGCACTGGAGACAGGTATCGGTAATGAGCAGGCAAAACGCTTGCAAATTTCCGAAGCTATTGCTTTGAATGCAGCCTGCGCGGTATTAGTGACCAGCGCAGCAACTGCACAAATACTGGTTAAAGATTTTTCCGTCGCCGAGGAAAAAATTATCCTTGCACGCCCCGGCACACATCGCCAGGAATTTGCAAAAGCTAACAATCAACCGCCGCAATTACTGACGGTGGCTACGTTAACCAAACGCAAGGGGCACGATGTATTAATTAAAGCACTTGCGCAACTTAAACATTTGCATTGGCAGGCGAGATGGATAGGCAGTGCCGCATTTGATCCTGAATGGGCAAGGTATCTCACCCAATTAACCGACGAATACGGCTTGGAAAATCGCATCGTACTACTGGGTAATCGCGAAGATTTAACAGAAGAGTACAGCAATGCTGATGCGTTTATTTTGCCATCACATTTTGAAGGTTACGGCATGGCCTTCGCTGAAGCACTGGCTTTTGGTTTACCAATAATTGCGGCGCGTGCCGGCGCTGTTCCCGACCTGGTTCCTGCCGATGCAGGAACATTGGTTCCTCCGGCCGATGAAAATGCACTGGCTGCTGCAATTAGTGAATTATTAACGAATCACATTTATCGCCAACAATTGCAATTGGGCGCACAGCGCGCCGCACTTACACTTCCCACCTGGGAAGATTGCGCCGCAATTGTGGCCGATGTTATTTATCACTTGAGGAATATATGAGTAGTTTTTCTATTGCCTGGCTGGATTTACGCGAACCCGCCGACTTTGCTGCACGCGATAAAAACCTGGTACAAACTGCACTGGATTGGCTGGGGCAAAAAAACGACCCTATTTCACCGGATCGCATTCTGGTTGACCTGGGTTCTGGTACCGGCTCCACCGTGCGCGCACTTACCAAACTCGGCGCAAGCAATTTTGTATGGCGATTGGTGGATCTGGATGGAAAATTATTAGATGAAGCGTTAAAGCGTCATGGCAAACAATTATTGATTGAAGACTATCAAGCCGATTTAACCGTCGTAAACGAATTGCCCTTAACCGGCGCCAATATTGTTACTGCATCTGCACTTTTTGATTTGGCATCAACAGACTTTTGTGATGCGTTAATTGCGCGCATAGATTCACGCAAAACTGCGTTTTACGCCGCACTCAATTACGATGGCAATACCCAATGGACGCCCGCTCATCCGCTCGATGAAGTTGTGTTAGCTGCATTCAATCAGGATCAATTGCGCGATAAAGGTTTTGGTCCTGCCCTTGGTCCAAATGCTACCGATTATTTAAAGCTGAAATTAGAAAGTGCGGACTATCAGGTACAGGTTGCACCCAGTCCCTGGCAATTAACCGGTGAGCAACAATCGCTGGTAGAAAACCTGATCGAGGGAATCGCTAAGGCTGTGGCAAAAAATTATGGCATTGATGCTAACGCGCTGCATGATTGGAAAACTTTTCGTTTGCAGCACGCGGCAACCGGCAGTTGTGTGATTGGCCATTGGGATTTGTTGGCCTTGCCCAGCAAATAAAATGCTTACCGGGAAAAGGTATCGATCCATTTATTTTTAATTTCATCCATTCGCCATACCGGGCCGGCATCAGCCGGTGTCAGGCCCTCTGCCCAGCCCCAGCTGGCAATTGCTTCCATAACCTTTGGATCACGCGCAAAAAAATGTACCGGCACATCACGATTATCCGTTGTACCCGTCACCAAAGGTGCGGGTTGATGATCGCCGAAGACTAAAGCCACCGTATTGTTATTGGCGTAGTGAGCCAAATAATCCACCACTGCGCTGATGGAATATTGGGTCGTCAACCGAAATTGCAGTCGCACACGGTCCGCATCTTTCCAAACTTCTTCTGGTGAATCACCGGCAGTAGCCTGCTCATTAAAAATCTGACCGTCGCCAATCTGATTCCAATCCACCAATTCCGGTACGGGCGTCCAGGGGGCATGGGAAGAAATTAATGCGATCTCCGCCATCACTGGCTTACGATCTTGAATAGCCAATTCGTTGCGCTGAAACGCGGCAAGGGAAAATTGATCCGGCATGGTAATCCAGTTAAAAGGCTTGCCTTCGTAACCTGAATTGTTAGCGTGATAAATCTGGTCGTAACCGAAGTAGTCCCCCTCCGGCCAGGCCATACTAATCGCAGGCATTACCGCCACAGTGCGCCAACCAGCCGCATTAAATAAACGGTTAATGGATGGGTAATCGCTCATCACTAATGTGTCGTAACGGGTTTGGCTATTAATCCATAACCCGGACATGGCAGTGCCATGGGCAAACCAACTTAAGCCCCCAAATGTTGGTGAGGTTAAATACGCGCTACGCATAGCGATTCCTGCATCGCGCAACTGCTGCTCCTGTTGCTGCAAGAAAGGACGAAAATCTTTTGCAAACTCGGGTTTATCCAACAGAGTGCGACCGTAGGATTCGATAAAAATAATCAGCACATCTTTGCCATTCAGCGCTGCAAATAGTTGCGGGTTATTTTTAACGGCGGAAGCTTGTGCACTCGCCTGGTTAAGCTCTTTACGAAATTCACGCGTATCCTTCACGCTGGCAATTGTCGAGCTCGTGTGCGTAGCCAGCAATTCGTAAAAGCCCGCAATAGCATAGCGGGAATCCACCACACGCAAACCGCACCAAACAGCTAACAGCCCGGCCAATACTAATGCACTGGTTTTTCCGTAAGCCAATTGCGTTTTGCGAATAGCGTTTAACAACAAAAACGCCAACCCGATAATGAGCAGCACCAGTACCACCAACACTGTGCCGACAACCAGCGCAGCAGACTCACCTAATGCACCTTTTAGCAGATGAATTCCATTGCCGAGCAAATAGGCATCAAAGATGGGATTAAATGGCCGGGCAAATACATTAAAGGTTGCCATATCGGCAAGTTTAAAAATCGTCCCCGCCGCTAACACACTCGCCGCCAGCCAGCGCAATACTTTCCCGAACTTACCAGGAACCAACAGTACCAACCCGAGCAATAACAGCTCAAGAGGCAGGCGCAGAAAGCTGTCGGGATATATATCGGACAATCGATTGGGAATAACCAAGACGCAAAAAATCAACCCTATTGGCAAGAGCGCCAGGAAATCTTTCAATTGGCTATTTTTTTTAAGGTTTTCACTCATTATAAAAATATTTTTTGTAAAAGTTTTATAGGCAAGGCCAATCTATTCAGCGCTGGCTGCGCAACAGTATTTGAGTTTGACAATATCAACAATTTTCTGAGCAGAGTAGCCGTCACCAAAAATGCTCTCGAAGGCTTGACCCTCTAGTGTCGTTATTGGTGAGTCTGCATGTTTCGACAGAAAAAGTTCGATTAATTTTTCAAATTCACCCGCATTGGTGGTTGTTACCATGCTTTTTTTATTCGCCAAGGTTTCAGGCCGATCGGTACAGTTTCGAACAATTAACGCTGGTTTTCCAAGTGCTTCAGCTTCCTCCTGCACACCACCTGAATCCGTAACAACGAACTCACTCCTGGATAACAGCCAAACAAAGGTTAGGTAATCCTGCGGCGGCAATAAATAGATATTTGAAATACCCTCAAATATTTGACGCGCACTCCTGTCAATCTGTGGATTAAGGTGTACCGGGTAAACAAAAGACCAATCCGGATGTTTTTTTGCACACCTAATGAGCGCATCGCATAACTCTGAAAAAGGTGCACCAATAGACTCACGTCTATGTAAAGTGACCAACACCATGCGTTTCGTGAGTCTAACCAAAGGAATGTTAAACTGCTCGTAAAGATTTCGGGCAAATACCCTATCCGCATTTTCCGGAAACATATTGAGCGCTAAGCGTAACGCATCGATGACCGTATTTCCGGTGACGTAAATAAGGGCTTGGCTAATATTCTCGCGCAGCAAATGATCGCGCGCACCGACAGTCGGCACCATATGAAGATCGGCAATCCGGCTGACCATTTGCCGATGGGCTTCCTCCGGATAGGGCGCAAGCAGATTCCCGGTGCGTAAACCCGCCTCAATATGAACAAGCGGTATTCGATTGTAAAAGGCAGCCAAGGCCCCCGCCATACAACTGGTTGTATCACCCTGAACCAGCACTACATCGGGTTGTTCACGTACCAGCACCGAATTTAACTCAGATAACATCCCGGCCAGCGATTGGTCAATTGACAAACCAGACACGTCAACATTGAGCTCAATGTCAGTTTCAATTTGAAACAGCTCAAGCGCCTGCACCAACATTTCGCGATGCTGGCGCGTGACACAAACTATCGGGCTTGTTGCTTCATCTTGCTGCAACGCACGAATCACCGGAGCCAGTTTTATAGCTTCTGGCCTGGTACCAAAGACAATGAATACTTTAAGTACCATCACCTGCTTCCTTCCAAATGAAACCCTTCCATACTACGTCAATCTCGCCTCAACAGAAAAAAAATCGGCTCCCTCGCTCGCTCCTCGCGCCTCATAGTTCCACCATGTGCCTTGCAATTCAAAACCGGCTTCTTGCAAGAACCGGCACAAGTCCTCCGGTGAATATGGACGAATGCGACTCTCAGTATTAATCACCTGCTCAAGACTTCCATCCAGGGAATATTGCTCATAACGACGTTGAATAAAATTAACCGCTCCTTCTGCGGTTATGGATTTAAATCGCTTTAATAGCCCACCCCCGGGTATCATACGGGTGTAGTCCTCCATCCAGGAAGCGGTTGGTTTAGCCAAGGGTTTGGGTATAAACGCATCCAAAAGCACACAGCCGCCATCCTTCAGTAAAGGCTTTAGTGATAACAAAAATTTTTCGACCTGCGCGGGTTGAGTTAGATAATTGATGCTGGAAAATCCAAAAAAAATATAGTCGTACTTTTCCTGCAACGCGATTGAACACGCATTCATTGCTATCAATTGGATATTCGTAATTTTTTCGGCAGCATTTTCCAGCTTACGCTTTAACTCAAATAACATGGGCACAGACGCATCTATACCAACCAAATGCTCACAAACCTTGCTCACAGGTATGCTGATCCTCCCCGTGCCACATCCCACTTCCAGTACCGATACTTTTCCCTTTGTGCGCTCAACATAAAAACCTATATCGTCATAGCGCATATTCAAGGCCATATCTTGATCAAAAATCGACGCAATTAGGTCATAGTTTTTACTAACGGAAGAATTCATCTGGCTTTAACCTGGGCCGTATAAATAGCCAATTGCTGGGCGGCACGCTCGCTCCAGTAGAATTGCTGCAATGTTTCGCGATCAGGAATTTCGTGCATGTGGCGGATCTGTTCATGATCAAAATAGAAGGCAATCCACATAAAAAAATCGTCCCAATTTGCAACAACTTTCAATCCGGAAAATCGATAGCCCTCCAGCCCGCGCGCTGCATCACCTGTAGAAACACAGACGCGCCCACAGGCCAGTGCCTCTATCGTCTTAAGACAGGAACCGCGGATATCAGTCAGCGGATTCACCATTAAGGTTGCGCCATTCAGGAAATCTTCCACGCGGTCGGTCATATTAACAAGTTCAATACCAGGTAGTTGAAAACGCGGATTGCTCGCTACGAAAGCAGCTGAATCTTCCAACCCGGCCAATACCTGCAATTTAATGCCCGGATAACGCTCACGTAATTTATCCCAGAATTGGTCGATAAACATTTCAATTCCGCGACGATTGGGCAAATAACGAAACGCCCCGACAAATATCAGCGTCTGCCCAACCGACTCTGATGAATAGTGGAATCGGAGGGGATCTACACCATTCTCAATACATTGATTTGCAACAGGTAGTAGCCGTGAATCTTCCGGGCTGCAAGTGAAAATCGCATCGTAAGACGGCAACAACTGTAACAACTTTTGGTCAGCGCGCTGCGCGTCGGGCCCTACCCCCAAATTCACATCGTGCAAAGTAATCGCCCAAAATGATTGCTTCTGACGGAGCCTCACCAACTCACACAACTCTTCATGCTCAACTTGAACGACCGCAGGATGGATGCGGTCTATTATATTTTTAGTCAGTTGATACAATTCTTCTCGCGCATGACTACTCATACGCGCCAAACGGCTGTTTGCGGCTTCAGAACGCGGCGATTTCAATAAGCTGATTACGGAAAAAGGATTTTCTGCTGGTAAATTTGCTTTCGCATAACTACTCGCTTCATCCGAAATTAACCAGATATTAAAATGCTGGGCAATTTGCCGGTAGAGATTTCGCTGGCGTACCGCGGCTCCATGGGCTGCGGGGTAAATCGCAAAGGGGACAATCAATAACAGCCATGGCAAATTTGGATTGGAAATCGGAAACCGGTAATCAATATTTTCTACCACATAGGTACGATTCAGATCAGAAGACAGAATACCGGCCGAGAAAGTATCGCTGACTAACGCTTTAATTACGGGCCAACCTGTACAGCCGGTATCGCGCAAACGGCGCCCCAACCAAAAAAGATGAACTCCCTGCAGGCCAAACCTTAGATAGAAAATCCATTTATTACGTGAAAAAATACGCTCAACTTGCTCAGGAGAATAAAAACGACCTACCGTTGCTCTATGCAAATGCCAGGCTCTGGCCGCGGGAACAAACAAATTACTATATCCAGCTAAATTCGCTCTCACACCCCAATCCACATCCTCCCAGTAAAAAGGATCATAACAGTGCGAGAAACGAATAAATTGCTGCAATAAGCTTTTCCTGAATAGAGAAGCACCTCCACCAGAATATAGATGTTCAACCACCTGCGTGGATACCGGTTCACGATCAAATAAATGCACGTCATCGTATTCAATTCGAATACCGGTTAAACCTGTCTCTTCGCGCCGGCGCTGTGAATCCTCTAAGAATATTTGACTAGCAACCGAGAATACTTGCGGAGCACGAAATCTGAATAACTCCTGCAAACAATCCGGTTCCACTCGCATATCGTTATTAAGCAGGAACACCCATTCATGGCGCGCCAGATCCAATCCCCGCTTGATAGCACTTGAAAAACCCAGAGGCTCAACTTCGTGCTCCCACTCAATGTCCGGATATTCTGTTTTCAACGCGAGATAACGAGAAGCAGGCGCCCCGTTAGCAACCACAATAAGTTGGAAGGGCTCTCCGGTTTGGGCTAACGCCTTCAAGACTGAATCCAGGCACACTTTTAATAGCGTCGGGTTATCTCGCTCCGGAATAACGACGGATATCCCGACTTGGTCGCAATTTACTGGACGTGAACAAATTGACTCGCCATGTACAAGACGGCCGAGTCGGGACATGAAACGACAAAGGATATAAAAAGTGAAGCCGACGGAATAACTTATTCCGTATGAAATGCGCGTTCTTATCGACATGAAATTTCCATCAAAGCAAACCCCAGTCGTCGCGCATCTTTTCCCGAGCCATCCCGTGAGGGAGAAAATAGATGTGTAGTTTCAAATTCGACCAACATAATCTCCTCATCCGCAACCGCTAAGGGTATTTTTAACTGAAAGGGATAATTTTCACGCCCTTCATTTGCTATAGAAGCCTGTTCAATTCCCACTTTCACAAGGAGCGTATTAACCTCCCCGACCGGCGCGGGAGGCAATAGGCCGGACAACAGCAAATGTGACGCATTCGCCACCCTTAGCACTAACGCACTGGCGGTATAGGTTGAGGACCAAACATGATTTGACTCCACAGGATGCCATCCTAATAACAATTGCTGCTGGCATTCCAGAGGATGCAAATACGTCTTCACATCCAACGAGTTACTCTTTGGCAGATATGCAACTTTATAAATGCAAGTGCGACATTTTTCATCAATCCCATCACTATAATCCTTACGAAATGCCCGATATGCGGGGCTGTGCCAAATTGAAAATAGATCCGTAGCTTTCAGATTACCCATTGCAATTTGGTCGCGCACTTCACAAACCACCAGATCACCATTCGCTAGTATATGAACCGTGTTCCAGGGGTTTTGTTCGCAGGAATGTATCTTTGCGCCCTGAGGTAATGGCCCAGTGAACGCTATTGGTAGCTCAGCTAAACATGGGCTTACCTCCAGTTCCTTGCTGGATAGATTCAACTCTATTGCAGGATATCGCTCACCAATCCGTTGCAACATTTGGGCGAGGCGCATGCGAAAACTAACTGTCAAATTACCAGCGATTAATTCCTGGCTGAACTGTTCAGGAATATTGTCGCGACGAATGACCGGGTGTACATCAATTCGATGGACGCCAAGCTCACTGGCAAGGTCGACGATTGAAGGGAGTTCGTCCAGGTTTTTCTCCATCGCAACAAAAGCAAAATCTATCAGGGGCAGAGCACTGCCGTGTTTTTGCTTGAGCGACTGCAGCAACGCAATATTCTCACGCAGGTTATCAACAGACGAATGCCCATAAATATCTTGATAAGAAACCTCGTTTAACGCGTGAATAGAAATAGTTAGCCTATCCAAACCGTTCAGCACGAGTGCTTCAACTATTTTAGGTTTTGCAGAACTAAGTACGGTTACAAGTTCTACCCTGGCACCAGTCGCTTTAGCTAATGCAATTGCATCTGGCAGGTGAGGATAGTGAATAGATTCGCCCGAATAATTTAGTCGTATCACGCCAGGGTTATGCATTTGTGCGATAATACGTTGATAGAGGGAAAAATCCATATGCTCCCCCTTCCCTCTCAACGCCGACCGCGAACAAAACACGCAATCGAACGGACATTTTGAAGTCAGCTCAATCCAATATTCCTGTGGGAGACTCTGGGTTTTTAATAGAGAAACATCAAATACAGTCGCTATTTTTTCAGACTTGGGAAGGATTTTTCCAACGAGCTTCTTCAATAAAGACATGCAAAATCTCCGGATCCTATCACCTTGCCATTTGTCACAACTCGCTGATAAAAATCCAGTGCCTGCCTGGCAAACAACACTGGCCATGTATTTTTATAATCTACGCTACAGGGCGCCAACGTAAAGTTCATACCACCGTCACTGTGTATCGTGGGCAGCAACAATTCATAAAGCCCAAACGCAATTGCCGGATCAAAATAGGGCTCACAACAACTTAACCGTAACAATTGTGCTATCGCATCGCTGCGGCGATAGTCAACGTTTGATGTATCACCAGAGAATATTACTTTCGCCAAGTGCGAAACCCATTTTTTACCCAACGAATAATCAATACCAATATCATCACCAAGCAATAGTGCCCCCTCTAACGCATAAGCAATACTGTGAGGATTATGATCATGAAAACTGGCTTGGTTAAATTCATTAACCACGGTTGGCAAGATTACATTTACCTGATCCAGTACACATTGATCATGCTGATATGCAGCCGCTTTGCGTAAGGCTGCCAGAACTTTTAGTTGGTACGGACCAGATCGGGTAGACCAGCGATCCGGAGCATTCGAGGGACGCTGATCAAACCAGCGTACGGGTGTGAGCTCTGTATTAGAAAAAAAAGTACCGATGTATGCACGTAACTCTGCGGCATCCCATAGATTTATATCCGTAAGCTCAGCAATATCAGTGATGCCACGCCACAGCATTGCCAAATCAAAAATGAACATCCCCTGATTACGCCAATCTACGCTCACTGCTGCGTATGGCGAATACTCCCGCGTGGATGGTGGTGTTGGGCGAGACCAGAGCAGCTGCTGACGTTGAATTACCTTCCGTGCATTATCAATGAGCGTCTTTTCATACCCGTAAGACTGCAGTAGGTACGCGATATAAGATAAGTAATAACCCGCAATTTCAGGATAAGAATAAAGTGATCGGTTAAACTGGTCTAGCGACCCTGAAATTGTACCATCGTTAAAAACATGCGGCTGCGACAACCAGGAATCCATTTTTTTTACTTGCAACGAAATGGATAAGTTTTCTAAACCTAGTACCTTATTGCAAAACATATTCCTGCCTTATTTTTCTTTTCCTATATACCAATCATCGCGATAGGTTTTCACCAAATCAGGATAAAGTACCGTCATTACAGTGGCAAGAATCCCGTTGAGAAATCCTTCCGGAAACGTGAGCAACACAAATATCCAGAAATGCTCGCTCACTGCTTCAAGTTGGATTGCACTGTCGGTGACATAAAACAACAACCAGGAGCAAGCACCAATTAATGAACAGCTGAGCATTGCGCCAAAAAATCCCACTCCCCAAAAATAAGTAAATGGATTTTTAAACTTCCAGCGATTTACCAACCAGATCACCAACCAGGCCCAGCTGGCGGGAACCAGCACACTCAACACAAAATCCACGGGGAAAGTGCGCAGGTCAAATTGCGCCAGCGCCATATCCCATTCCAGATTGGCGGCGCGAATCGGTATTTGATAAACCTCCAACACCACCAACGCACCGGCACCAATCAACAGCGCAAAACTCCAGCCAAACACCATGGTAGTCACAATCATCATGAGTGGATGGATTGCAATGGCACTCCACACCGAGACTTGCAGTAACCAGATCACCGCCAAACACAGGATCGCCGCAAAAAAAACATGCTGACGCTGTGAATCGGCCAGTAACAATTTCCAGGGAGCAGTTAGCAGCGCAGCCAGTAAGGCGACCGATGCAATGGCACTACTGGTCCAAAATAAGTTGGCGCCAGGTGCAAACAGCAAATTCATAGGTAGTGTTTAAACCTGCGCTTCCCGATGACCTTGTGCTTGCAAGGTGGTACGAATTTTTTCTGCTGTCTGTTTTAACGTATCGGCGTCGGCGTTTTTGGCATACTCAAAACTTAAATCTTTCATGGAGTCCATAGGTACCACATGCAGATGAGTGTGCGGCACTTCCAGGCCAGCGATCATTAAACCTACGCGAGTAGCGGGGTATGCGACTTTCAACGCATTGGCGATTTTATGGCTGACTTGCATCAAGTGCGCTGCAAGATCCAACGGCAAATCGCTCCATTGGTCAAT
>JAGKXA010000681.1 GCA_021151615.1 Cellvibrionaceae bacterium
GGGATGAGCAAGTGAGCTTCTGGCTCGGCCAGGCAGGGAAAATAGGCGTGAATGATTTGTTTGAAAGCTTGCGTTCCAATGATGAAAAAACGCCCGCTGCAGTTGCCACTATGCTGGAAGGGTTCGTTAAGGAACTGGGCTTGCAATCTGGTGTAAACACCCAGGAACTTGTTGAAGCGTTATTCGCGAAATTGCAAAACCCTAATGCGACTTGCGATAAATCCTAGCGGCCTTTGCATAGTGTATTGATTGCTCATGACCTGACAGTGATAAAGGAGTCTATCTCATGTTCCAAATACAAATGGGTTATCCCGACATCATTCAACGCGCGGACGGTACTTATCAGCGGATAAGGGATATATTTCCCGGTTTGTTTCACAGCGATGAAGCATTTATTGTGCTCTGGCAGGACATACCCATTTGTTTCCGCTATCGCGAAGACCTTGAATGTAATTTCGCTTCTATTCTCTCCATGCTCCAAACGCTTAAGGAAAATACCGAAGGCAGCACACTATTAATATTGTCCAATGAAATCCTGAATTTGAAAATCCAGATGCATTGGCAAGCAGAATCACTGTGTTTAAATTTACACGTGGTAACTGATTACAACGCTTACCAGAAATACAGTGCCGCATTGAATGAACACAATGAACTCCAGCTAGATAAAAGCGGGTTTATGGCGGAGTGGCATACGTTGATTCATCAATTAGTCGTGTCTTTCCATGCGGGCAAGGTCTGTGTTGCAGATCAGCTCGAGCAACAAAAACTACTCTTGTTGCAAAACCTTGACAGGCAACTGGCAGGCTATGGTTGCATGTACACGGAGATTATTAATGGACAGCATTCAATCCACTAACACCGAGAGTTCGCGCTTGTCCGGTGTTTGGCTGCAAACAGGTTTTGTTGATGCCATTGTTGCCGAGGGTCTGCATTTCGGCAGTTTGCAAGCGGCCTTTGAGCACGTTTTTTATCGCAATAAGGAAAATGCAATCCTGCTGTGCAATGGAATTCCGGTGTGTTTGAGTTATTGCAGCGACCTGCCATTGCTG
>JAGKXA010000682.1 GCA_021151615.1 Cellvibrionaceae bacterium
CTTTTAACACAACAAAATGATTCATTCCCCAGTGCAGGATGCACGGCAATTGCAGTTGTCCCAGATCATCAATATCGCCACGCAAGGCGCGGCCGGCCAAATGCAAACGATTGGCCATATCCAGCAATTGCTTGAGGTTTATGCCTTGCGCGGAAATTGAAAATCGACGACGTAAGCTGCTCAAGTCACATTGGTAGCCGTAATAGCAACTGATCATTGCCAAACAGGCAAGGCCACATTCGGCCAGTTCATTTTGCAAAATTACGGGTAACTGTTGGCCGCGGCCAAAACGCAATAGCTCGTCTACGCGTGATGTGGGCACCGAGTTAGTGTGGGAAGAGGTTGCGCTTGTCATTAGAGTCTCCCGCGCAAGCTGTAAAGTGGATCGAGTAGCCAACGCAGCAAACTGCGTTCTTCCAGGCGAATATCGGCGGACAATGTCATGCCGGATTTGAGTGTGAAGTCGCGGCCATAGGCCTGTACTTTATTGCTATCAAGTTGCGCAATAATTAAATACACCGGTTCTTGCACCGGTGTAGGTACTTGTTGTAATTCACCCGGCAATAAAACTGTGTCAGAAAGTTGTGTTACTTTACCCTGGTAAATTCCAAATTTTTGATAGGGAAATGCATCAAAACGAATATCCAGTTGCTGGCCAATTTGTACAAATCCAGCGGCGCGTGCGGGTACTAGTAGTTGCACACTGAGTGCACTTTGTTCGGGATGTAACGTCAATAACGGTGTTTGTTGAGATGCAGTAACCTGTTGGCCAATGCGTGCACGCAAGTTACTAACAATACCGGCGCGAGCAGCTTTAATGACATGAGCTTGCTGGCTTTGCCATTGGGTCATTTGTTGGCTGAGTTCGCTGATTTCGGTAGCGAGAAATGTTTGTTGATCAGCGTGGCTTTGCGGCAACTCCTCCTGTTCGCTTCGCGCCTCCTCCAATAGGCGTTGCTGTTGCAATGTTTGCCGGGCGAGGGTTTGTTGCTCTGCTTTAAGTGTTAATGCCTGTGCTTCACTGTTTTCCAGTTCCGTTGCACTTAGG
>JAGKXA010000232.1 GCA_021151615.1 Cellvibrionaceae bacterium
TAAATAATAACCTGCAGGATAAGGGCTCGGTAAGCTGGGTTTAAGCTGATCGAAAGCTGGTTGTAACACCTGGAGTTATACAGAAAATAGGGAAAATCCGACTTATCCCCAAAACCCTGCCCATCTTTTGCCGCGCGCACCCACAGGTTTGTACACATCCAGTTGTCAGCAATAATAAAAATTCTCGTTAAAACAGCTATTTACAGCCGAAACTTCAATTTTTCTGTGGATAACCTGTGTAACTGTGTGGAAAAAGTTGAAGATAAGCCGGTATTAGGCTTTCCCCAAGGTAAAGGTTTATGAAAATTGACGGTTGAAATTGGATTTAAGCCGAAGGGATAGCTTGCAGAGTTTTTGGCTCGAATACGGAGTCGCTTCCACATTGTGCAGCGATTTATTTACCGATACAGAAGCTGCTAAAGATACGCCCCAACAAGTCATCCGGAGTAAATTCACCGGTAATTTCACCCAGGGCATTTTGCGCATGACGCAAGTCTTCGGCCAGTAATTCGCCGGCAGCATAACCCTGGAGCTGGGCTTTACCGGAATAAAGGAAGGATTGGGCGCGCTCAAGCGCATCCAAATGGCGACGGCGGGCAGTAAAGCCACTTTCGCCGGTTTCACTAAACCCCATAATGGATTTCAGGTGTTGTTTGAGCGCATCGACACCTGATCCATGCGCTGCACTGATACTGATGTAGGTTGAATCGGCCTGCTCAAACAACCCGGCTGTTTCGCCAGTCAGATCGATCTTGTTGCGGATCAGGGTGACTTTGGCGGGATTTTCCAGTTGGGCGATAAATTCTGGCCAGATCTTTAGTGGATCTGTATCTGCGGTTTGGCGACTGTCTACCAACAACAAAACGCGATCAGCCTGCTGGATTTCCTGCCAGGCGCGCTGGATACCGATTTGTTCAACTTCGTCCGGGCTTTCACGCAAACCTGCGGTATCAATAATGTGCAGTGGCATGCCATCAATATGGATATGTTCGCGCAATACATCGCGAGTGGTACCTTCAATACTGGTCACGATGGCTGATTCGCGGCCACTCAGGGCATTGAGCAAGCTGGATTTTCCCGCATTGGGGCGACCGGCGATTACCACACGCATACCATCGCGCACCAATACCCCCTGGCGCGCTTCTTTAAAGACTTGTTCCAGTTTGTGAATGATTTCATTCAGATCGCCAGCGACCTTGCCGTCACTGAGGAAATCAATTTCCTCTTCCGGGAAGTCGATAGACGCTTCCACATAAATACGCAGGTGAATCAATGCTTCTACCAATTCATGGATACGTTTGGAAAAGGCGCCTTGCAAGGAGTGGAGGGCGTTGCGCGCCGCTTGTTCGCTGGTGGCGTCAATTAAATCCGCGATGGCCTCGGCCTGGGCGAGATCCAGTTTGTCATTGAGGAAGGCGCGTTCAGAAAATTCACCAGGTCGGGCGAGGCGTACCCCCAATCGGGTAATTTCACGCAATAGTAGATCGAGGATTACCGGACCGCCGTGGCCTTGCAGTTCCAGTACATCTTCACCGGTAAAGGAATTGGGACCCGGGAAAAACAGCGCTATACCCTGGTCGAGGATCTCGCCGGAAGCAGTAGAAAAATTGCAGTAGTGGGCATGGCGTGGTTGCAGGTTAATAGAAAGAAGGCTTTCAGCAACCTGCTTGGCCTTGGGGCCGGAGACGCGGACTATACCGACACCACCGCGGCCAGTGGCAGTGGCTATGGCGGCTATGGTGTCGGTAACTATCATAGAAATAACTTATTTAGTGGCTGGTTCAGCATCGATTTGTCGGGTAATTACATATTGTTGTGCAATGGATAACAGGTTGTTAGTTACCCAGTACAACACCATACCGGCAGGGAACCAGAGGAACATCACGGTGAACACAATCGGTAGCATTTGCATAATGCGCGCCTGCATAGGGTCAGTCGGTTGCGGGTTCAGCTTTTGCATAAACCACATGGTGATGCCGTAAATAATGGGAAGTACGAAATAGGGATCTTTCACCGAGAGATCCATGATCCAACCAAAGAAAGGTGCGTGGCGCAGCTCAACCGATTCCATCAATACGTAATAGAAAGCGAGGAATACCGGCATCTGGATCAATAATGGCAAGCAACCACCAAAGGGGTTTACTTGCTCAGTTTTGTACAGTTTCATCATTTCTTGCGAGAACTTCTGGCGATCATCACCATAACGCTCTTTCATTTCGGCCATTTTAGGCGCTAACTTGCGCATTTTCGCCATAGATTTATAGCTGGCGGCTGAGAGTTTGAAAAACAGGGCTTTGATCAATACGATCAGGCTGATAATGGCCAGACCCCAGTTGCCTACGTATTCGTGAATAAACTTCATAAACGCGAATAGCGGTTTGGACAACCACCAGAGCCAGCCGTAGTCTACGGTCAGATCCAGATGGGGTGAAATCTCTTCCAGGCGCTCGGTATCTTTAGGGCCGGCGTAGAAACTGGCATTGATAGTTCCCTGGGTACCTGGCGCGACGGTATTTACTTTGCCAGTGAAACCCAGCAAGTAGAGGTCATTGGTACCCAACTTACGTAAAGTGTAGGTGTTGTCGCTGCTGGCATCGGGAATCCAGGCGCTGATGAAGTAGTGTTGCACCATGGCAACCCAGCCGCCTTGACGAGTCGTTTTGAATTCCGATTCGGCGATATGGGCAAAGGTGAATTTTTTGTAATTCTCTTCAGTAGTAGTAATCGCTGCCCCCAGGAAAGGGTTCATTTCCAGGGCACTGACTTTGACAAAATTCTGGCTGTCGCGTTTGATCTGGCCATAGAGTTGTGCCGACCAGGTGTCACTGCTTTGGTTATCAATCAGATATTCAATATTGATCAGGTATTCGCCACGGGAAAACGTAAAACGCTTGGTAATTTTTACTTCGCCCTGTTGCAGCACCAAATCCACTTGTAGTTGGTCTTTGCCATCGGCCATGGTGTAGCTTTGTTGTTCGCTGGTAAACAGAGGGCGACCGGCAGCTGTGTCGGTGCCGTTGGTGCCAATCAAACCACTTTGCGCGATATAAGTATGATTATCGCGATTGTCTAACAAGACATAGGGTTGGTCTGGAGTATTTAACTGGGCGTAATGGCGTGGCAAGGCCACTTCGACAATGTCACCACCCAACGGATTGATGGTGACATCCAGGCTGTCAGTTTTGATACTAATCAGATGTTGTTGTGCTTGTTTGGCCTTGTCAGCTTCAGATAGTTCTTGTCCAGCCGCCGTTGGGATTTCGCTGGATGCGGCAGGAATACTCGCATCGCCGGCAACAGAACTGCTGGTTTGGCTAGCCGTTGCAACTGCGGGCGCCGGAAGTTTTTCCTGGTATTCGTGCCAGCGGATAACCAGAAGTAACAAGGTTGCGAGAATACCCGCAATTAACAGGTTTTTTTGCCAATCCATCTTAATGACTGCCATCTGTAGGGTGAGAGTGAAAGTGTGTACAACAGGTTTTTTTCAATTCCGGGACTGGATCCAACCCGCCTTGGTGCCAAGGGTGGCATTTTATAAGGCGACGCAGGGTTAGATAAGACCCGATAAAAAATCCATAGCGATTAAGCGCCTCTTCCGAATAATGGGAACAGGTCGGGTAAAAACGACATTGGTTGCCAATCCAGGGACTCAATAAGTAGCGGTAAACATGGATTAGCTTGATAGCCGCTAAAACCAATAACTGATGCAGTTTGCTGATCAAGGTTTTTACCAGTGACATAACCGGATTATTCCCCCTGTGTTTGGGGTTGCGATCTTAACCTATGCTGGCGTGCTTTTTTGAAAATTCGCTGCCATTGTTGATCAAGTTGCAGGCTAAACTCGGTATTCGTCAGATTTTCCAGACCTTTACGTGACAGGACTATGACATCCAGTCCGGCAAAGGCGTGCTGACGAGTGCGAAAACTTTCCCGAATCAAACGCTTGAAACGATTGCGTTCTACCGCAAGGCGCAAATGTTTCTTGGCAACGACCAAGCCTAATCGACCAATGTTGAGTTGGTTGCTGCGGGCAAGGATTAGAAAATGCTGATGGGATGCACGAAACGGCGCATCGTCAAAGACTTGTTTAAAATCATTTGCTTCGAGCAGACGCAGGGATTTGGGAAAATTCAGGGGTAAAGCGGGAAGAGAATCAGGAGATTGATTCAAACTAGCAGGCTGTTGAGATTCTATTGTGGCTGACATAAGTGCACAAAAAATAGTCCGGTTAAACCCTCATTGACTACTTTCATTCACCTGATCAAATAACGAAGGTCAACAAACTGCTAGTGAACCAGGAAGCGTAGAACCAATTAAACCTGGGTCAGCGCTTTGCGGCCTTTGGCGCGACGACGAGCCAAAACCAAACGACCATTTTTGGTAGCCATGCGAGCACGGAAACCGTGGTTGCGAACGCGCTTCAGATTGCTGGGTTGGAATGTTCTTTTCATGATAAACCTGTTAAAAATCCTGAGTTAATTCACACGTCGTGCGAAAAGAGGGCGAATTCTAATGAAGGGATTGGACTAAAGCAAATTATTTTGAGCAAATTATCTACAAAAATTCTAAAAACTCATTAATCACAGTTTTTGCCAGCTTTCCCCCAGTTAATCCAAAAAATATTCACAGGTTTATCCACAGGAAGGGCGTTTAAATCATTCATAAAGCTCGCTTGCCGTTGTTTGTAGGTGATTCGTAACGTATTGAATTTTAATGGCTAAGTTTTAATCCATTAAATTAATTTTTATCTTTTACTGTGGATAACTTTCCAACGCGAGAGTAGACTTGCTCCCCCCTTGTTAACAATAAGACGCGGGTGCGTTGCGGGAGTTTGGGTTTTGTTGCAATCAATTTGGAAATTATGTGCCGCCAGCTTACAGGATGAATTGCCTTCCCAGCAGTTCAATACCTGGATTCGGCCGTTGCAAATTGATGAGTCGGCAGCTCCCCTGGAATTAAAGTTGTTAGCACCCAACCGATTTATTTGTGATTGGGTAAATGACAAGTTTCTTAGCCGTATCCGTGAACTCGCTCTTCACTACCATCAGGATAAAAACCTGAATGTTGCTGTGGGGGTTGTCTCGCGCCCGGCCACAGGTTTTCAGGCGAGGCCAATTCCTGATGTTATTAGTGCACCTTTGCCAGTTATTGCGTCTTCTAGCCAGGTACATACACCTAAATCGGAACTAAGTGCGTCTATTTTAGGTGAAGTTGCGGACAATTCCGCTGATTATGAAGGTAAATCGCTAAATAACGCCGAAGAGTTGCTGCTGGAGGCTAATACCCGTGCAACACCAGAGCTGGATGTTGAAGGTGGTCTTAAGCACAGCAACTATCTGAATCTTTCATCGACGTTTGCAACCTTCGTTGAAGGTAAGTCTAACCAATTGGGTTTGGCTGCTGCGCGCCAGGTTGCCGAAAATCCGGGTGGAGCTTACAACCCACTCTTTATATACGGCGGGGTAGGGTTGGGTAAAACCCATTTGATGCAGGCGGTTGGCAATGCCATGGTTGCGCGCAACCCTAATGCCAAGGTGGTGTACCTGCATTCCGAGCGTTTTGTGGCGGATATGGTGAAAGCCCTGCAGCTCAATGCTATTAACGATTTCAAACGCTATTATCGTTCTATGGATGCGCTGTTGATTGACGACATCCAGTTCTTTGCCGGTAAAGAGCGCTCCCAGGAAGAGTTCTTTCATACGTTCAATTCCCTGCTCGAGGGCGGCCGCCAAATTATCCTGACATGTGATAGATTTCCTAAAGAAATCAATGGGTTGGAAGAGCGTTTAAAGTCGCGCTTCGGCTGGGGCTTGACGGTCGCGGTAGAGCCACCGGAGCTGGAAACACGGGTGGCGATCCTTATGAAAAAGGCCGAGCAGGTAAATGTGGATCTTCCGCATGACGCAGCCTTCTTCATTGCCCAGCGAATTCGCGCCAATGTACGCGACCTGGAAGGTGCATTGAAGCGGGTAATTGCGAGTTCTAATTTCACTGGTCGTCCGATTGACGTAGAGCTGGTGCGTGAAGCCTTAAAAGACTTGCTGGCACTGCAGGACAAACAAGTGGGTATCGATAACATCCAACGTGTAGTGTGCGAGTACTACAAAATCAAAATGAATGACATGATTTCCAAGCGCCGTAGCCGGTCTGTCGCAAGACCACGACAAGTAGCAATGGCCCTGGCGAAAGAATTGACCAACCATAGTTTGCCAGAAATTGGCGAGGCCTTTGGCGGTCGCGACCACACGACGGTATTACATGCGTGTCGCAAAATAAAGGAACTGCAGGAAGAAACGGCAGATATCCGCGAAGATATGAAAAATTTGCTGCGTTCGCTAACAACTTGATTTATAAACGCTGTTTGAGTTTTGTGCGGTGAGAGTGACCCGAAAGAGTTGAAGTAATTAGTTACTCAGAGAAAACCAACCAATAAGTCCCGGAAGATTACCTAAGAGACCATCACATGAAATTTGCCGTATCCCGCGAAGCCTTGATCAAGCCCTTACAATTGGTAGCTGGTGTGGTTAGATATCTGCAGATCCCTGCCAGATAGCAGCATGATCGAGTTTACTTTGGAGGAAAATCGTATTTTGGTCAAATCTGGCCGCAGCCGTTTTACGTTATCTACCTTACCTGCTTCCGATTTTCCCAATGTAGAAGATACGCCCGGAAATTTGCGTTTCAGCTGTGCCCAACAGGAAGTTAAACGGCTCATCGAGCGCACCGCATTTGCGATGGCCCAGCAGGATGTTCGTTATTATTTGAATGGTATGCTTTGGGAAGTACGCCAAGATCAATTGCGTGTGGTAGCAACTGATGGTCATCGTATGGCGATGTGTACCCGTGCGGTGGCTGTAAATTCCAGCGATGTTATTCAAGCGATTTTGCCGCGCAAAGGTGTTTTGGAATTGTCGCGCTTGCTGGATGATTCAACGGCGCAGGTTGAAATTGTATTGAGCTCCAATCATATCCGCGTTACCTCGGTTGATTATACTTTTACCTCCAAATTGGTGGATGGCAAGTTCCCAGAGTACGAGCGAGTATTGCCACGTGGAGGTAATAAAATTGTTATCGGTTCACGTCTAGAATTGAAACAGGCCTTTGCTCGTACTGCGATTTTATCGAATGAAAAGTATCGCGGTGTTCGTTTGCTCTTGTCTGATGGCACACTCACCATTGTGGCCAATAACCCTGAGCAGGAAGAAGCGGAAGAGCAGGTCACTGTAGATTATGCTGGTGAGTCACTGGAAGTAGGTTTTAATGTAAGTTACTTGCAAGATGTGACTAATGTAATCAGCAATGAGAATATCAAGATTACTTTGTCAGATGCTAACTCCAGCGCCCTGTTGGAAGAACCTGAAAACAGCGATTCCCTCTATGTAGTTATGCCAATGCGCCTCTGATGGGCGGCTCAGGTGTCTTACCGGTCATATGACCTTAAATCGATTATTTATCCAAAATCTGCGCAACCTTGAAGGAGTGGATATCACTCCTTCAACGCAGGTCAACCTTATCTATGGTGAAAACGGCTCGGGTAAAACCACTCTTCTTGAGGCAGTAAATTTGCTGGCGTTGGGGCGGTCGTTTCGCAGTCATAAACTGAAACCATTGATTACTCACAACCGAACCGCATTTACGGTATTTGGTAAGGTGAGGGTCGATGATGGTTCGGATGTTCCGATAGGAATTAATCGAACGTTAGACGGTGACGCCAACTTCAAGGTTAATGGCGCCATGGTCCCTTCAGCAGCTGATTTAGCGGCTTATCTTCCTGTGCAGGTAATTAACTCTGAAACTTTTTTGTTATTGGAAGGAAGCCCAAAGGTTAGGAGACAGTTCATAGATTGGTTAGTGTTTCACGTGGAACATGCATTTTTTCCTGTATGGAAGGATATCCAGCGTTGTCTGAAACACCGCAATAGTCTCTTGCGTCGTGATAGAATAGATCCTTTTGAATTGGCTCCCTGGGATAAGGAATTAGTCCAGTTAACCGAACAAATCCATGAATTTCGTTTGGGTTCATTTCGTCATTTTCAGGACGTCTTTGAT
The DNA here is from genome assembly GCA_021151615.1 of Cellvibrionaceae bacterium. Classification (GTDB taxonomy): domain Bacteria; phylum Pseudomonadota; class Gammaproteobacteria; order Pseudomonadales; family Cellvibrionaceae; genus Cellvibrio. The sequence goes on from JAGKXA010000232.1 coordinate 8,050, forward strand.
GATCTCTGTAAAGAGTTTATCAAGCTTGATGGAATCAAGCTAAGTTACTACCGCGGTTGGGATAAGGATAAAAATTACGCCGAGGTATTAGCAGCGGGCCTGGAAAGGGATCAACGTATTGGTTATACCCAATCAGGCAGCCACCGAGCAGACCTGCGTATTACCATCGGAGGTCAGGCGGCGGCGGAAATACTTTCCCGTGGACAACAGAAGCTGTTGGTTTGTGCATTGAAGATCGCACAAGGTTATGTATTTTCGCGTATTACCGGACGAAAATCGGTTTACCTGGTGGATGATCTACCAGCAGAACTGGATGAAAAGCATAGAGCTTTATTGGTTAAATGGTTAGCGACCATGGGTACCCAGGTGTTTATTACCGGTGTTGAAAAGGATGTATTGCTATCTAGCTGGCTGGATAAACCAGAGATAACACTAAAACTGTTTCACGTGGAACATGGTAGGGTAATTGAAGTACCTCGTTAGGAAGCGAATTTGGCTTCCAATTGAACAAAGAATTTCAGCCTTTGGCTGTCTAGCTAATGGTTACAAACAATAAAGCGGAGAATTGCTATGTCAGAAGAGAATACTTACGACTCGTCCAGTATTAAGGTCCTCAAGGGCCTGGATGCGGTGCGTAAGCGCCCAGGGATGTATATTGGCGACACCGACGACGGCTCAGGCCTGCACCACATGGTGTTTGAGGTGGTAGATAACTCTATCGACGAAGCCCTCGCCGGTTACTGTACGGAAGTGCGAGTAACTATTCATCCGGATGAAACTATCTCCGTATCTGACAATGGTCGCGGAATTCCCACCGATATGCATGAAGAAGGTGTATCCGCTGCAGAAGTTATCATGACTGTGCTTCACGCCGGTGGTAAGTTTGATGACAATACCTATAAAGTTTCCGGTGGTCTGCACGGTGTAGGTGTATCGGTAGTAAATGCACTTTCCGAATATCTGAAGCTGACGATTCGCCGCGCTGGCAAGATCCATGAGCAGATCTATCGCCATGGTGTACCTGATGAGCCACTCAAAGTCGTCGGTGATTCAACGACTACCGGAACTGAAGTCCACTTCAAGCCCTCTGCTGAAACCTTTACCAATATTGAATTCCATTTCGAATTATTGGCTAAACGCTTGCGCGAACTCTCCTTCCTGAACTCAGGTGTGCGTATTGTTTTGAAAGATGAACGTACTGGTAAGGAAGAGGTATATCAATACGAAGGTGGTTTGCGGGCGTTCGTTGAGCATTTGAACACCAATAAGAACCCTATCAACAAGATGGTTCACTTTGTTTCGCTCAAGCGCGATGACGGTATTGGTGTTGAAGTTGCGCTGCAGTGGAATGATTCCTTCCAGGAAAATCTGTTCTGCTACACCAACAATATTCCCCAGCGTGATGGTGGTACTCATTTGGCAGGATTCCGTGCAGCGTTAACCCGTGGTCTGAATGGCTACATTGAGAAAGAAGGTATTGCCAAGAACGCCAAAGTCGCCACTACCGGTGATGATGCTCGTGAAGGTTTGACAGCAATCATTTCGGTAAAAGTGCCTGATCCGAAATTCTCCAGCCAGACTAAAGACAAGCTTGTATCGTCTGAAGTAAAAACTGCTGTAGAGCAGGAAATGAATGAGCACTTTGGTAACTACCTACTGGAGAATCCGCAAGAAGCCAAAGCGATTGTGGGCAAGATGATCGACGCTGCCCGTGCCCGTGAAGCCGCACGTAAAGCACGTGAAATGACTCGCCGCAAAGGCGCACTGGACATTGCCGGCCTGCCCGGCAAGTTGGCAGATTGCCAGGAAAAAGATCCCGCTTTATCTGAACTCTATCTGGTAGAGGGTGACTCTGCAGGTGGCTCGGCCAAGCAAGGCCGGGCGCGCAAGACCCAGGCGATTCTGCCATTGAAAGGTAAGATCCTTAACGTAGAGAAAGCCCGCTTCGACAAGATGCTCTCTTCGGCGGAAGTGGGAACCCTGATTACTGCGCTGGGTTGCGGGATTGGTAAAGAAGATTACAACCCGGAAAAACTGCGTTACCACAGCATTATTATTATGACCGACGCCGATGTGGACGGTTCACACATTCGTACCCTGCTGTTAACTTTTTTCTTCCGTCAGATGCGTGAGTTGATTGAGCGCGGTCATATCTATATCGCCCAACCACCGCTGTATAAAATTGCCAAAGGTAAGCAGGAACAGTATCTGAAAGATGAATCAGCCATGACGGAATTCCTCACTCAGGCTGCATTGGAAGATGCCAGCCTCTATGTGAACTCCAATGCCCCTGCGATTTCCGGCGAGGCCCTGGAGAAACTGGTACAGGAATATCGCAAGGTAATGGCAACCATCGAGCGGTTGTCGCGCCTATATCCAGCTGAAGTACTGGAACAAATGATTTACTTGCCGGCTGTCCGTGCTGAACACCTGGCGGATCAGGGTCATATGCAGCAATGGTGTGACCAAATGTTGGCTCGTTTTAGCCTGGATGCACGTGCCGGAAGCCAGAAGTACAATATCGTTGTCCGTGAGGACAGTGAACGCCATTTGTTCCTTCCATTAGTAGAAATTACTGCCCACGGCATCAGCAACCACTTTCCATTTAACCATGACTTCTTTGCTTCGGGTGAATACGCTTCAATTGTATCCTTGGGCGAGAAACTGGAAAGCCTGATTGAAGAGGGTGCGTACATCCAGCGTGGTGAGCGGAAACAGCCCGTCGCCAGCTTTACCGAGGGCCTGGAATGGCTGATGAAAGAATCGCGCAAAGGTTACAACATCCAACGCTATAAAGGTCTGGGTGAAATGAACCCGGAGCAGTTGTGGGAAACCACGATGAATCCGGAAACGCGCCGCATGCTGCGTGTGACTATTCAGGATGCTATTGCGGCTGATCAAATTTTCACCTGCCTAATGGGTGACGCCGTGGAACCGCGTCGTGACTTCATTGAAACCAACGCACTAGCTGTGGCCAACCTTGATGTTTAAAATAATATAATATTATTTTAAATAAAAACGGGCGATATTAGAGCCCGTTTTTTTTGG
>JAGKXA010000683.1 GCA_021151615.1 Cellvibrionaceae bacterium
AATTATCGCCCTGCAAAAATTATATTATCGCGAAAAAACCTTTGCAGAGATAAAACCACAATTTGATGATGCTATCGCCATGGAAGAAGACGCCTTGGGGCGCATGAAGGAATCCGGCTTAATGGGTGAGGCAACGGTAACAAAGTTAAATCAATTGCTACAGCAATATCATCAAACCCGCAGTGCCTTGCTTGGTAAATTGCAAGCTGGCAGCGAAGCCACTACAGAATATCAACAATTGAATAATCTAATGGATCAGTTGTTGTCATTTATTGGTGAAATGGAAGAAGAAGCAGATGGCAAAGTAGAAAGTGAAACCGGCAATGTAGCTGAGTTGCAATCTGCCGCAAAAATAAAATTACTCAGTGCATTTGCGGTAAGTATTATTTTAGCTGTCGTTATTTTTCTGTTTGCCAACAAAGTGATTATGCAACCTATTTCACGCGTGACTGATAACCTGAGTGAGCTGGCTTCCGGCTCAGGTGATTTAACCGCGCGTCTGAGTGGTGAGAACCCGCATACCGAAGTGGGGCGTTTGTCTTACGCGTTTAATCGCTTTGTAGAGAAGCTGCAGAATTTGATTGGTCAGGCGCAGCAAAGCAACCAATCGCTGACCGATGCAAGTGTGCAAATTACGGCATCTATTGATCAAACCGCGAAAGGTATTGATGTGCAATTTGCAGAAATATCCCATGTGGTTAATGCCGTCGATCAAATATCTTCCATGCTGGACAAAGTAGTTGATGCGGCAGTGCAAGCCAGCGATGCGTCTATTCAGGCAACGACAACGACAGGTGCAGGTAACAATGTAGTTGCGTCAGCCCAACAAGGTGTTGATGAAGTAGTCAAAGAGGTGGATAAAGCATCGCAGGTAATTTCTGACCTGGTGGCCGATAGCCGCAATATAGGTTCGATGCTGGAAGTTATTCGCAGTATTGCCGAGCAAACTAATTTACTGGCGCTCAATGCGGCGATAGAAGCAGCGCGCGCGGGTGAAAGCGGGCGCGGGTTTGCGGTGGTGGCCGATGAAGTGCGCAGCCTGGCAT
>JAGKXA010000684.1 GCA_021151615.1 Cellvibrionaceae bacterium
CATCCGGTAGCAACCGCCATTCACCAATTTGTAGGCGATATCGACAGCAGCATTAGCTTAAATAATGTTGAAGAAATATCGGGTCATGGATTGAAAGCCGACGTGAATGGCAAAACGTTACTGGTAGGTAATTTCAGATTGCTGGATAAATACGCCGTCGCCTACGATATTGATCCGGCCTCAATTGTGTATACCGTCATTGCTATTGCCTACGATCATAAATTCGCAGGTTACATCACCATCGCTGACAGCATAAAAGAGGATGCGCAATTAACGATAGATACGCTGAAAAAACTGGGCATCAACATTACCATGCTCAGCGGTGACAAAAGTTCTGTGGTGCAATTTGTCGCACAGAAATTAGGTATCGCGAATGCCTTTGGTGACCTACTACCAGAAGATAAAGTTAACAAGGTAAAAGAAATCAAAGCGCGCAATGAAACCGTTGCATTCGTCGGTGATGGGTGTTAATGATGCACCGGTCGTTGCACTGAGCGATGTCGGTATAGCGATGGGCGGCCTTGGCAGCGATGCAACAATCGAAACAGCCGACGTTGTTATTCAAGATGATAAACCCAGCAAAATTCCCACTGCCATCGCCATCGGTAAACAAACCAAACGCATTGTTTGGCAAAACATTTCCCTCGCTTTCGGTGTAAAAGCCATCGTATTAATACTGGGTGCTGGAGGCTTAGCCACAATGTGGGAAGCGGTTTTTGCGGATGTAGGTGTAGCGCTGCTGGCGATTTTGAACGCGGTGCGAATTCAGCGAATGAACTTTCAAAAATAGAAAATGGTGGATCGTACTAAACGTCTGATCGAACCCACATTAAAAACACTGGAATTTGATAGCGCTGCGTCATTAAAACGACGCATATTTGATGACATTGGAATCAAGCGATGCAACACGTTCATGAAAAATTGGAAAATCAGCAGGTCGTAATTTATTTTGGCACGGTCATCGCTGCCGCACTCTCCATCACCCGGAGGGCACACGCCGCGCAGGTCGTCCGTGTTGAACGGATAGGGACGGTCGCGGTTCATGA
>JAGKXA010000685.1 GCA_021151615.1 Cellvibrionaceae bacterium
ATTGCGTTTGCAATCGCTCATGGCAAACGGCGTGCAGTCCACGCAATTAAAATCCATGCAAGCCATGATGGCCGCGAGCGCACCCGCAAGAAATTTAGGGCAATCACCCCGCGCAACAAATCCTGTTCCCGTGCAACGAATGGAAGATGAAGAACCTCTGCAAGGAAAATTCGAAACTGAATCCGCGCAACTTGAAGCCGCAGCCGAAGCGCCGCGCCCTAACAATACTGGCCTGCCAGATAATTTAAAGGCAGGTATAGAAAACCTCTCCGGCATGAGTATGGATCACGTAAGGGTTCACTATAACTCCGACAAACCTGCGCAGTTACAAGCCCATGCTTATGCGCAAGGCAGTGAAATTCATGTGGCACCGGGACAAGAGCAACATTTGCCGCATGAGGCTTGGCATGTGGTACAGCAGGCGCAAGGGCGCGTGAAACCTACTATGCAGATGAAAGGGGATGTGCAGGTGAATGATGATGTAGGGTTGGAGGCTGAGGCGGACTTGATGGGAAGAAGATCCCTTGAATCGGGAGGCGCACAGAGGGCGAAAGAAGGTAATGATACCGTTCCGACGAACCATGGTCAGCACGGCACTGCATTAGTTCAGAGCCCGAGGCAACTATCGGTAATCCAGCGCAATACTGAAATCACATATGAGGCAGGAACCCAGTTTGATTATTACTCTACACCAGCACTCCGTGCTGCTGGGGCAGGATATGACCAGACAGGTAATGTGGGAGCCCGCATGGTAGCGCTATTAGATCTGAATGATCCCAAGAGCGGATCAGGTGTCGGCGCGGGAGATGCGCAAAGGGGAGCTCGTGCGGCTACCCAAGTACATCCTACTGGATTCGTATCAGGGCACCTACTAAACGCCGGTCTAGGTGGATTGGGCATCGACGCTAATATGGTTCCAATAACATCGGCAGCAAACGCACTGCATTCTGGGATCGAGCAAAACGTTAAGGCTTTGTTAGCCGGGGCGCCTGCGGGGCCAGCGCTGGGGCCGGGTGCAGGGCATGTTCTTTACGAGGTGGAAGTT
>JAGKXA010000686.1 GCA_021151615.1 Cellvibrionaceae bacterium
ATGTATGCGTTGATGACTGACCTGGCGATTAGCGCAGGGCAGCTACCCGCACCGACCTGCCCATCATTTCGCGAAGATATTTATCCCATCCTCAAAGCCATGAGCGATTTGCAGTGGATGAATGCCGGGTTTGCGGCAGGTTTTGGTTATGGTATGCCACAGTATTTCCTGGATTCGGATTATCTGCACAAGCTGTCCATGGCGGGTGATACCTATGCCGAACTGCGTCGTACAGTTGCGAATGCTTTCCGCAATCCGGCCAGGGGCGATACCTCCCAGAAGCCCTGGCCCTGGGTTTATGGTGATGCCATGGATGTCCCCATGCCGCCGGTGACTAATGCGATGAATTACCTGACGACTACCCAACTGGCACAACTGGAGTTTTGGGCCAGAGGGCAGTTTGTGTCGGACTATGATCCACTCTATGTGCCTCCAGGGTCATTGGATAAGGTACCGCTAGCGGAGCAACCGACGAGCCTGGATAAAGCGGCCCTTGAATTTTGCCTGGCTGATGCATTCCATCCCGGTTGTGAAATGACCTGGCCGGTTCGCCACGCCACCATGTATCAGGAACCCTACCGCTGGCGCCATCGCCCCAAGACCGACCCGGAACCGGATTACGGCAGTACCCTGACATCGGCAGAAGCCTTGTCGTATAACGGCCCCTTGTATGCACAATTCCCCGGTTCCATTACGCGCTGGATGGCAATTCCATGGCAAACGGATACCGCAAGTTGCCGCTCGGGCTATGACAAGGAATATGACCCCTATTTACCTACCTTCTGGCCGGCTCGAGTGCCCAATCAGGTATTGAGTGAGGAGAGCTATGAGCAAGTGATGGATACATCGCTAAGCCGTGAGCAACGTCTAGCGGCATTTAATAATCGTGCTGATTGGAATCGTACCCTGGGGCCGCACGACCAGCAGCTTGCCAATATGATCCATCGCTTTCCGGAGATGGGGATTATCGAGGAGCGCCCGGGGATTAACGATGACCCGGATTTCCCACCGTTAATGCAAGTCGAAGACCGGGGCGGCAAGGAGC
>JAGKXA010000687.1 GCA_021151615.1 Cellvibrionaceae bacterium
ATGCACCATAGCTACCGGAAACCAATAATAATCTGTCACCGTTTAAACAGAAACGATCTTCATTCGTCCAGGTAATGGGTTTTGCAACACCATCCACCCCTTCGGTTTGACGGCAACGACTAATTGCACCGTAAGCGCTGAGCGACCAGCCCAAACCTACCAACCCATTGCCACCACCACTGGAATAATTCAGGCTGACATTGGGAACAAGACCCGCAGAGCCTGGTGCAGTAACCACTGGAATTTTATAAGTTGCCTGGCCGCCGCTGGTTACATCAAATTCACCGGGTAATGCGCGCGCTAAATCAATTGTCGATGCAGGGCCTGGTGTTGTTGCCATTGTGGGTGCAGTCGGCGAAGGAATGGTTCCAGCAGGCGCAGAACTACTTGAGCGCGATGAAGATGAACTTGTAACGGCAACTGAACTACTCGATCTTGATGAGCTGGTAAGTGCAATTGAACTACTTGAACGCGATGAACTTGACAGTGCAACTGAACTGGATGGTGCGCGATACACAAATGAACGCCCGACAAAATCCCTTCCTGTAATTGCACCATCAGTGTAAGTCGCCATTACACGCCAATAATACGTTACACCAATTTGCATGGGCCCCGGTGCAGCTGGCGGTGAGGTTCCTTTTGCAGCCCAACCCGTGCCATTGTTCCAACATACGCTGGTGGTTGTGATTGACGTTGATTGGTATTGCCAGCGAGTTGAGGGGAAGTCCGGTGTGGTAGATACGATAACTGTGTAAGCACTAAACCCTGATGCAGCGGGCATCGACCATGAAAAACAAGGGTTTTGTGACGATGCATCAATCACAGCACTATCAGCAGGGGAAATGTGTGCCGGTGTTGGCCGTGCAGCATCAATAATCGCAAATGTACTTTCTACCGATTTTGTGCCGTTGTTTCCATAGATATGCCAGTAATAAGTTTTGCCGGCAGTGAGTGATGCTGGCGTTGCGTTGGGTATTACAACAGGAGCCCCAACATAATTGCCATTCCTTGTTTTTCGAACCCAGGTGGAATCCCATCCCAATCG
>JAGKXA010000042.1 GCA_021151615.1 Cellvibrionaceae bacterium
TATCAAAACCCCCTGTATTGCTTACCACGACCATAGCGATGAGTCGCGCGTGGATCAGCTAATTGCCAAAATGCAGGTGGGGGAATCCATTGCCCTGATTTCCGATGCCGGTACACCACTGGTTTCAGATCCGGGGTATCGCCTGGTTCGCAGTGCCCGGCAAGCCGGTATTCAGGTGGTCCCTATTCCTGGCGCTTGTGCCATGATTGCCGCGCTCAGCGCTGCAGGTTTACCCTCAGACCGTTTTGCCTTTGAAGGTTTCCTACCCGCCAAACAGATTGCTCGTTGCACACAATTGCAATCGCTCGCCGCCGACTCGCGCACGCTGATTTTTTACGAGGCGCCACATCGCATCCTTGAAACCCTGCAAGACATGGCTCAGGTGTTTGGCCCTGAACGCGAAGTCGTTATCGCGCGCGAAATTACCAAAACCTTTGAAACGATCAAGGGCGATAAGGTTGCGGCATTGGTGGATTGGGTTGCAGCTGATTCCAATCAGCAGCGCGGCGAAATTGTGCTGCTCGTTCATGGCGCCCCCAAACAGGAAAATGAAGCGCTCACACCCGAGCAAATTCACACCATGAGAGTGCTGCTGGACGAGTTACCCGTAAAACAGGCGGCCAGTATCGGTGCAAAATTAACGGGATTAAAAAAGAATTTTTTGTACGATTGGGCGTTGCAGCAGGCTGGCAAGTCTTGAGCGTTATTGAAAATTTAATCACTGCGTGTACTGCATCAAATGGCTCTCGCTTTTTATTATTTTGGTTTTGCTCCCAACAGTATCGGTTGGAAAGCTAATTTCGTTCGCTGAACAATCAGTGCTTGCGATGCTAAATCAATAACACATCCGGCAATACACTGGAGCGCGTTCCCGGCTTGGGCAAATTGCTGGCATCGCGATAAGTAAACACCATCGAATATTTGGTATTACCTGTCATATTCCTTCCGGCGGCATGAAATAAATTGCTGTGAAATAACAGTAAATCACCCTGATTCAGTGGAACCGCAATCGCTTGATCCAGCAATGGTTTATTGCGCTCTACATCGGTACGTAAAAATTGCAATTCATCCAATTGTGCTGCGTCGATATCAAGTTGATGTGAGCCTGGAATCACCCATAAGCATCCGTTCTCGTGGTGTTCATTGCCCAAAGCTAACCAGGCCGACACCAGCGCAGGGCGCGCAAAACTCCAATAGCGGCTATCGCGATGCCAGCCGGTGCGGCTGGAGTAGGCGGGTTGCTTGGTCATGATACAGTTGTGGTGGCACTGGGATAAATACACATCGCCGCCCAATAATTGTTGCAGTGGAATACGCAAGTTTGCGCCGGTTGCCCAATTTGCGAGGAGTTGGTTGCGCGCATAGGCGCCGAGTAGACGACGCGCGGTTTTTCCGCCTTCTGCCTCGCGCGAACTGGGTGCTCCCGGGTATTGGGTGTCGGCTTCGTACTCGATGGGCGCTGCATGCTTGTGCAGCTCTTCTTTTGCCAGAGTGATGATCGATTCGCAAAATACTGCTGATTCAAATTGCGGCAGAACGAGGTAACCTCGGGCATGAAAATTCAGAATTTGTTCGGCAGATAACATGAGCGTGGCCTGTGGGACTGAATATGGCTGCATCAGAATGGGTTGTTGGCCAGTATAACATCCGGCTAAAACGTGCGGCTTGATCTGAATTAAAAACTCAATTGCGCACCCAGCGTCCAGATTCTGCCGCTACCGGGAACTCCTTCGTAATTGCCGGGGCGAAAGGCGGGGGAATTGTATTCTTTATTAAAAATATTATCGCCGTGCAAATACAGGTTAAGGTCTTTGTTAAATTGATAATTCATATGCAGGCCAAACACCGTGTGGCCACCAAAATACGTGGTTTCGGTGGTGGTGATATCGGCGGGGAGATTTTGTTCGTTGGGATCTACTGCGCTGCCTTGGTAATTTGCCAAGAGCGTTGCGCTCCATTTTTTGCGTGTATAACTCAGGCTGCCACCGAATAGTGAATTGGATTGGGTGTGGATCTCGCCGGCTGAATCAAAAAAGTGAGTGAAGGCAATGCGCACTTGCCAGTGCTCCTGCCACTGTTGTTGCCATTCAGTACCAAGCCCGACGATGCTCAAATCGCTATTGATAGGTTTGCGTTTGAGTGCAGGCGTACTGGCGATTGAGTCAACCACCGCATCATCAACTTGCGTGTTAAATAGCGTTGTCGAAAATAACTTGTTTTGGCCGGTATGCACCCAAATTAATTCTGTGGTTTTTGCAATCTCCGGACGCAGCTCTGGATTATTCACCACCGTCACTTGATTCATAACACTGCTTTCCAAGCGTGTGGGTGCGCGAAAGGCTTCAGAATAAATCAGCTTTACACTGTTGTTGACATTGAGCTGTTGCACCAGTGCAACACGCGGGCTGTTATTTCCCCCAACATCAGAATAATCGTCATGGCGTAGGCTGGTGGTTACATCCAGTGTGTCATTTAACGCAAATTGCACTTGCGCAAAAATACCGTTGATACGCCGGCCGTTTTCTGGTGCTTGTAAAACTAACGGCGCAATAGCTCGTGGTGCATCGAGTGTGCCTAAATGCGATGCGGTGTTGATCAGTTCCGGATTGCGCCATTCCCAACCCAGTAACCAGCGCAGGTTTTCAGTTTCACTTTGCAACAACCACTGCGTTCCTTGCTCCCGTTCGACAATTCCCCCTTCATAAACAGTCAAACCATCGGCACTGATGGCAGCGCGTCCACGATAAAATTTGTAGCTGCTAAACACATGGCCATCGAGCCCTAGCTGTTCAGTCAGTAGATGTTTCCAACCGAGATTTACGCTGTGGGTTTGGGTATCGAAATAAGCGTCGTCATCGGTATAACCGACCGCATAAAATTCCTGGGTATCGCGCCTCGTATAGCGCGCTGCCAGGGAAAACTCACCAAGATTTCCGCGTAGGTACAAATCCTGTGCGCGGTAAGGATCGCGTCCGCTTCTGTAGCTGTTAGTGGTGGGGTTATAGAGAACCTGTGTTTCGCCGTCGCTGTTGGTACTGCGTGCGTAAATATCCAGTGCACCAGCGTCGCCTGCCGTTTGCCATTGCACGCTGGCGTATTGTTTTTGATAACTGCCCGCTTCAAGGCGCAGTTCGCGTTGGCTTTGGGTGATGATGTTGATCACTCCCGTCATAGCGTTACTGCCATAAATCGCAGAGCCGGGACCGCGAATAAATTCCACACGCTCGACATTTTCCAGCGAAATAATACTTTCAACCGTTCCTGCACCGCCGTGCCAATCGTTATTCAGTCGCTGGCCATCAATCAATATCAACACCTCTGCGGCCGAATTGCCCACGCTGCGACCGCGCGCCGAAATGTTGCGATTCAGGCTGCTGTTGTCGGAGCGATAGCTTTGGAATCCCGGAACGTAATTCACCAATTCCCCCAAACCCGTTAGCCCCAGGCGGCGAATGTCAGCGCGGGTGTAGACCGTCATGGAGGCAGGCACTGAATGAAGGTTTTCTTCGGTCAGGGTGGAGCTGGTGACCTTTACTGCGAGCAAGTCTTCTATCGACAACTCCAGCAATTGATTGCTGGCTGAAAGTGCAGAGGCAGACTCTACAGGGATCAAAAAGTAGCAAAGTATCGCCAGTGGTGTTTGGCGCAAAGTGAATTTAATCGGAGGAACTAGCTGTTGCCGGGCTTGCATGGGTGCAGGTTTTCCTTAGCGTTTTTTCAGGTCTTATCAGGCATCTAACCCTAAGCCTAGATCAAAACCGGTTGATGAAAAGGAAACAACCCGGTTATGCCCTTTGGGGGTGGATCGCGGACCGGTTATTGGCTTATTGTGCATTTGCACGGGCAATACGCGATTTGATCGCAATCAATAAACCTGAAGCCGCAATGATTACCATACCCAGGATTCCGTAGCTGTCAGGCGCTGCATCAAACACAATCCAGCCAAGTAACCCGGCCCATAACAATTGCAGGTAAGTCATGGGCGCGAGTACCGAGGCGGGGGCGTGGCGGTAGGCTAGGGTAAACAGGAAGTGACCCAATCCGCCAAAAGCCCCCATGCTAAAAAACAAAATCACTTCGGTAGTGCTGGGGATTTTATTTTCCCAAAAAAATGGTAATGCAAGGCCGAAGACGATAGTGCCAACCAATGCGGTGTAAAAGAGTAAGGTGATTGCCTTTTCCGTGCTGGCCAGCAAGCGCGATAGGACTTGATACGCGGCATTCGCGGCCGCAGCCCCAAGTGCGAAGACTATGCCCCATGCATCCAGCCCGCTGCCAGGACGAGCAATCAATAACACACCAATAAATCCGGTAATCACTGCTGCCCAACCCAAACTGCCAATTTGTTCGCCTAATACTGAGCTGGCAAAAAGCGCTATCAGGGTAGGGGCGAGAAAGTTAATCGCCGTTGTCTCGGCCAGCGGCATACGCTGCAACGCCAGGCCGATAAAGAGCGAGGCCAGTGTTAAGACTATGCCGCGCAAAATCGTCAGGCCGGTGCGCTGGGTTTTAATCAATGTGGACGAGTGACGCGGGGCCAATATCACCAACATGAGCGCGCAGTGAACTATGTAGCGCATTGCAACTACGCTTGGCACATTGTAATGGGCGGTCAAATACTTGGTGGTGCTGTCCATACAGGCAAAGAGCAATAAGCCGGTAGCAGCGAGTAAAAAACCTTTCAAAACATTAACGGGCAATGCGGTAACGGTATGGCTAGAGGGTGATGCGGGGTCGTTCATTGAGCTAATCCAGTCATTGCGCCAAAACCACTTAGGCGACAGGGCTACAGCATAAATTAACATTAGCCGTTTGTGCGACCTTTGCCTGCTAATAATATGACAAATTGCATAAAGGTATTGGTTTAGTTGCTTCCTGGATTTAGGGTGAGCACGCAGCGTAGGAAAAAGCGTTTACGCCTTGGTTAAGCGGCCAATGTTTGAGCCGCTGGAGGTCTACCGGCTTTTTAGATTCTCCGCGCTTGTTGGGAAATCATAGAATTGGCGGCTTTTTAATAAAATCATCCTACGAGGGCATGGGGAAAGTTATTGACCGAATACCATTGCCGATTTTGAGGCGCGCCCTGTTTGGATGCGTCTTTTTTATGGGCGGATTTTGGAACATAAAGCTATAAAAAAGGGGCCTATTGGCCCCTTTTTTGGTGTTGCGAGAATGAAACCTAGAACTTCAGTGTGCCTTGGATAGCAACGCTTCTTGGGCGCTCGTAGAAAGCGTAATAACCTGAACCTGTACCGCGAGTCACAGTGGAGGCAACAGGCAACCCGTTGGCGTAGGACACAATGGATTCATCGGTCAGGTTTTTACCAATCAGGGCCAGTTCCCACAGGTCATCATTACCACTCAATGCTATACGGGCGTTGATCTTGGTATAAGCCTCTTGTTCAAAACGTGGATCCAGCGATGGTGTTGTCAGGTAGTCATCACTGTAGATGAAGTCCAGTGTGTTAACCAGTTTGAGGCCATTGCTAAACTCGATGGTGTAATCGGCTCCGACATTCCCTTGGATCTCGGGTGTGAACTCACGGCGCTGCCCGGTGGCATCACAAACCCCATCACCAGCAGGAGCGATATTGTCAGGCTGCCCGAAGTAACATTGTGAGGTAGGGAAGTCGGTGTATTCAAAATCTATAAATGCTGCGCCACCACGGGCAAGCAGGCTGTCGGTAATTGCCCAGCGGCCATCAACCTCAAGGCCTTGCACAACAGCCTGACCGGCGTTGGTTACATTGAAGCTCAGGCTGCCATCAAACTGGCTGGTTTGCATATCATCGAACTCTGAGCGGAACAATGCTGCATTCAGTTCAGCTGAGCCGCCACCAAATACGAATTTGCCGCCCAGTTCGTAGTTTTTCACTTGCTCCTCTTCAAACTCCCAAGTGCCCTGGATGTTAGGGTAAACGCCGCCCAGATTGTTCGGGGCTGCGTTGGAGCGCACATCAAAACCGCCCGATTTAAAACCGGTGGTGTAGCTGGCATAAAGCATATCGGTATCATTTATATCGAATTGGAACGTAACCAGCGGCGTGAAAGCTGATTCATCTCTATCTCCTTTTACGGTATGCGGATCAACCTTGAACTGGCTCCAGATAATATTGTAAGGGTCAGTCATTGCGCCTTGAGGTAGCACTACACCGGTATTGCTTACGTGATACTGAACGCGGCTCGCATCCTTTTGTTCAGCGGTATAGCGAGCCCCAAGAATCAGGCGAGCAAAATCGGTAAAGTTCCATGTGGCCTGAGCGAACACCGCGGCAAGGTCAGTGTCCTGCTCGAAGTCACGCTGGGTGGATGCATCGCGCAGCAGGTTGGCGGCAGTGGCGCCCAGTAGAGGAGTAAATGCGGTGGCGATGAAGCTGTCTTTCGGTACACGTACCGCGTCATGGAAATCCAATGAGCTGCTTTGGAAAAATAATCCCCCCAAATAACTGATGGTTTGATCTTCCGGTGACGTTAAACGCAGTTCCTGGCTTACCTGGCTGTAATCTTCATCGGAGAGAATATTGAATCCTGATGCCCCGGTGAAGTCGCAGTCACACAGCTCTTCATAGGTGTAAGCGTTGTAACCAGTCACCGAGGTTAAGGTATTTTCACCTATCTCGCGCTCGATGGTCAGGGTTACGTTCTCGGTATCGTTATAGCTGTAATCGCCATTGGACTGGCGGTTCCAGTCGTGGGTAGTGTCGAGTATGTATTTGCCGCCAGTGAAAAATTGCAGGGCTTTGGCGTAGGGGGTTTTGTTGCCTGTTGCATCGGCAATCTCTATGGGTTTTACGACTTCAATGTTGCGCCCTTCACTATCAAACGAGCCGTCTTCCATTTTCAGGGTGATGTCCCATGCATCGGTCGGCTTCCACTGCAGGGTTGCACGTATTACGCGGTTTTTATCGCCGGATTCATCGCGCTCCAGGGTGGTGTTTTCCATAAATCCGTCAATGCTGCTTTCCAGAATTGCCAGACGGCCGCCTACTGTGTCGGAGATGGGTCCTGAAAGCACCAAGCGCACATCTTGTTCACCATGCTCTGGTTCGTAAAGTGCAGTGAGCTTGGCTTCATGTTCGTCACCCGGTTTTGCGGTGGTGATACTGATTGCACCGGCAGTAGAGTTCTTGCCGAAAATAATACTTTGTGGACCGCGCAGGACTTCTACCCGCTCCAAATCAAGAAAGGGAGCGCGAGCCAGTTGGGCGCGACCATAATGGATGCCGTCGATAAATTGGGCGGCAGACTGCTCAAAACCCTGGTTAACCCCGGAGCTGATACCGCGAATGGCGATATTGGTACCAATACCGGTTTGGGTCATGTTAAAGCTGGGGATGTAATCGGCTATACGCTCAATACTGGTAATGCCTGAATCTTCAATTTTCTCACTGTTCAGCGCATTTACCGAGATGGGAACATCGCGCAGGCTTTGCACGCGTTTTTGCGCAGTAACCAGAATTTCTTCCAGTGCCGGGCTGTCATCCTGGGCGAGTGCGGGGAGTACTGGTGCCAGGACGATCGCCATTGCCAGCAGGTTGTGTGTGCGTACTTTCACGGGAGGATCTCCTGAACTTTTATTGTGAATGTGAGCGTGAAGTCTATTTGTCCTTAATAGAGGGCAATAAATATCCACTAATTAATAGCTTAAAGCGCGAAAAATACCAGTTAATGACAGGATTTGCCTGCGGGCTGGAATAAGGCTGGCACTTTTGGTGACGTAAATCACAAAAAAGCCGGAGTTTGTCGCCTGATGTTGCTTGCATACTGTTTGTGTGGCGAGTAATGTGCCACCTCGGAGTCGGCTCGGCAGTCGCTCTGGTGTTAACTGATGATCTCTCTTGAGTGATTGTTGGTGCATCAGGGAGGAAAGTCCGGGCTCCATAGGGTAGAGCGCCAGGTAACGCCTGGGGGGTGTGAACCCACGGAAAGTGCAACAGAGAGCAGACCGCCTAAGCGCTCGCAAGAGTGACGGTAAGGGTGAAAGGGTGCGGTAAGAGCGCACCGCGCAACTGGTAACAGGCTGCGGCATGGTAAACCCCGCTCGGAGCAAGACCAAATAGGCCCTCTATGATGCGACCCGTATCGAGGGCGGGTAGGTTGCTTGAGGCTGATGGTGACATCAGTCCCAGATGAATGATTGTCCACGACAGAACCCGGCTTACAGGCTGACTCCGATTTATTTTTCTGTAGTGTGTTTTTGTGTTGTGTATTGTGGTTTCCGCGTTGTATCAAGGTCGATATAGACCGAATCCTTCTATAAATCCTGAATTTTCACTGCAAAATAATTTGAAACTTAATGTATTACATTAGGTTTGCATTCTATTGCTTTGATTTTGTTATTTAAGTTGATTTTTGTGTTGTCTCGATTTCGCTATATCCCTTCCTGTTTGACGATATTTCCTGATTTTTCCCGTGAAATCGTGCGTATTTTCGCGCCGCTTCCCTTGACTTTGCTCACCCCCGACTTATAGTGAGCGTCGTGGGAAAAAGTGGGTAATTGTGGATTTTTGTGGAAATTAATCCTCTCAAGTGGTGAAAAGTGTTTACAGGTAGTCATTCCATCAGCATGGACCCAAAAGGTCGCATGGCCATACCGGCGCGCATTCGCGATGCGCTGGTGGAGTCCAGTGCTGGCCGGATTTGGGTGACTGCCCATATGTATGAACGCTGTTTACTCATCTACTCCGAGCCTGAATGGGAGCCAGTGCTGGCCAAGGTTCAGGCTTTACCTGCGGGCAATGAGCAGGTTCGCAAAATCCAGCGCCGGTTTATGGGCCAGGCGGTAAATCTGGAATTGGATGCGAACGGCCGTGTTCTTGTGCCGCCCACACTGCGCGAATTTGCGCATCTGGATAAAAAGCTGATGTTGGTTGGTTTGGGCAACAAGTTGGAACTGTGGAACGAAGACAGTTGGAATGCCCTGATGGACCAATCTGCAGACGGCGATATGCCAGCCGAATTACAAAATCTTTCTTTCTAGGTAACCGCGTGACTGACTCACAACATATCACCGTGCTCTTGAATGAGGCGGTAGAGGCGCTGGTTACAGATACTTCCGGCTTTTACGTGGATGGCACCTTTGGGCGCGGCGGGCACAGTGGTTTGATTCTGCAATCGCTCGCAGCCGACGGCCATTTGCTGGGGATTGATAAGGATCTGGCCGCAATCGCGACGGCTAATGCCCGTTTTGGCAACGACAGCCGTTTTGCCATTGCCCACGGTTCCTTTGCTGAACTTGCCAGTTTGGTGGAAACGCGTGGCTTGAAGGGAAAAGTGACGGGGGTATTGCTGGATTTGGGGGTGTCTTCCCCGCAGTTGGATGAAGCAGAGCGCGGTTTTAGTTTCATGCAGGACGGTCCGCTGGATATGCGCATGGATCAAACCCGCGGTCAGAGTGCGGCCGACTGGGTAAACACCGCCAGTGAAGAAGATATCGCCTGGGTGTTGAAGGAATATGGCGAGGAGCGTTTCGCCAAACGCATGGCGCGCGCGATTGTCACTGAGCGTCAAAAAACGCCGTTCACGCGCACCAAGCATCTGGCGGAAGTGATCAAAGAAGCTAACCCGGCCTGGGAGAAAGGCAAGCATCCAGCAACGCGAGCATTTCAGGCAATTCGTATCCAGGTGAATAACGAATTGGGCGATCTGGATGCGGTGTTGGAGCAGGCGCTCGAAGTATTGGCTCCCGGAGGTCGCTTGGTGGTGATCAGTTTCCATTCGCTGGAAGACCGTGAAGTTAAGCGATTTATTCGTCGCCAGGAGCAGGGCGACCCTGTTCCCAAAGGGCTGCCAATTCGCGATGACCAATTGAATAAACGTATGCGTTCGCTGGGTAAAGCAATCAAAGCGAGCGAGGAAGAGGTGAAAGTGAATGTCCGTTCGCGCAGTGCGGTTATGCGTGTAGCGGAAAAATTATAGATCCCGGTTTGTGTTAGGCCCTAGAGCAAAAAAGAAATACCAAAAAAGATCAACCTGAAACAACTGATAAACCCGGGGATTCCATGAACAGAAGCCATCCATCACAGCAAAAGCCATTATCGCCCGGGGCGATAATGGTCATTGCGTTGTTATGGGTGGCTGCTATCGCTTCGGCGCTCGCGGTGGTAGCAACCACTCAGGTGGTTCGTCGCGATGTGAATACTCTTGAAACGCTACGCCGTGAGGCAGCGCAACTGCAGGTGCAATGGGGGCAATATCTGCTCGAACAAAGTACCTGGGCGGCGTACAGCCGCGTAGAAAATGCCGCTATCTCCGAACTCAATATGATGGCACCAACGCCGGAAGATATTGTGATGATTTCCGGCAATAAAGTGGTCGGTGAAAAAGGCAAGGCGATTGCGCCTGCGGCAGGTGGCCAATGAAGCGCACACCGGATCAGCCAGTACGTACCGATGTAATTCGCCCCCAGCGCAACTCGGCGTTTGAGCCGCGTACCGCACGCCCTGTTCCGCAGCCAAATCGTAAACCCTTAAAAGTAGCGCAATGGCGTTTTTATAGCGTAGGCGCAGTATTGATTGTTTTGGTGGTAGTGTTGATCGGCCATGTCGCCAGCCTGCAAGTATTGCCCAATGCCGATAAAGGCTATGAATTCCTGCAGGATCAAGGTGAGTCGCGCACCCTTCGCACCGAAACCATTCCCGCCTATCGCGGCGTAATTACCGATCGCAACGGCGACCCGCTCGCGGTGAGTACGCCGGTTTCCACCCTCTGGGCTAATCCTAAAGTTCTGCTGCAAGCACCGCATCGCTGGGCGGAATTGGCGCAAGCGCTCAATGTAAACAAGGCTGAATTGGAAGCGCGCCTTGCGCGTTACGGCACCAAAGAATTTATGTACCTGCAGCGCCAAATGTCTCCGGATGCGGCACAAGTTGTTCTTGCGTTGGATATCCCCGGTGTTTATGAACAAGTTGAATATCATCGCTATTATCCGGCGGGCGAAGTTGCTGCACATTTGGTCGGCATGACCGATGTGGATGATCGAGGTCAGGAAGGTATGGAGTTGGCTTACGATGCCTGGCTCACTGGTGAGAACGGCGCAAAAGAAGTCGTGAAAGATTTGCGTGGGCGCACTGTGAAAGAGTTGCGTTTGGTAAAGGCCGCGCGCCCCGGACAAAACCTCACGCTCAGCATCGATTTGCGTTTGCAATATCTCGCCCATCGCGAATTGAAAAAAGCGGTGGAAGAAAGTGGAGCCGTTGCCGGCTCCATTGCCATTTTGGATGTACTGACCGGTGAAGTGTTGGCGATATCCAATTTGCCTTCTTACAACCCCAATGATCGCGCCCGTGCGCGCGGAGCCGGTCTGCGTAATCGTGTGATTACCGATTTGTATGAGCCGGGTTCAACCGTTAAGCCCTGGGTAATTCTCGCTGCGCTCGAAAGCGGAAAATTTAAACCGGAAGATATTATTGATACCAATCCCGGTTATTTCATGGTGGGCAGCAAGCCCATTAAAGATCACCGCAATTACGGTGCAATGGATTTGGCGATGGCAATTGCCAAATCATCCAACATTGCCATGACCAAAATTTCCTTTGCGTTAGACACTAACACCGTGCGCGATATGTTTGCGCGCCTTGGTGGTGGCCAACCCGTAGGAACCGGTTTTCCCGGTGAAGGCACCGGTAATATTCCCATCCTGAAACCGTTGCAAAAAATCGAGCGCGCCAATATTTCTTACGGCTACGCCATGACTATGACACCGCTGCAAGTATTGCAAGCCTATGGTGTGATTGCATCGGGCGGAATCAAGCGCCCTGTGTCTTTATTGCGCGTAGATACGCCGCCAGAAGGTCAGCGCATTGTTGAAGAAAAATATACCGAACAAGTGAAAGAAATGTTGAAGCGCGTAGTGACCGCTGAAGGTACAGGTTCGCGCGCAAAAGCAATTTCCTATTCGGTCGCGGGCAAAACCGGTACTGCCTATAAAGCGGTAAATGGTCGCTACTCCAATTTGCAGATGTCTTCCTTTATTGGCATGGCGCCGGTGGATAACCCGCGTATTGTTGCCATGGTGATTATCGATGAGCCGAAAGGTGCGGGCATCACGGCTAACGGTGGTTACGTGGCAGCGCCGGCTTTCTCCAAAGTGGCAGAAGATGCGCTGCGGATGTTGCAGGTTACGCCGGATAATATCGGCAAACCGGAAGAGGCTGCGCCTGTAGTCGCAGACCCGGCTGAGATTACACCGACTCAACCGGCGGTTACTCAAACAGCAAATAATGGGAGGTCAGATACCTGATGGCTCTCTCCCAACAATTTATTGCCTTGAAAGATTTATTGCCTGATCTGGATTTGGGTAACGCGGCCAATATTGCTGTGTGCAATCTCTGTTTGGATTCCCGCCAAATTAAAGCGGGCGATGCCTTTATTGCGCTGGTAGGAATTAAAGTCGATGGGCGCGATTTTATTGCTAAAGCGATCGAACTGGACGTGACTGCAGTTCTTGTTGAGGCCGACAAAAATTGGCAAGGTGTTGATTGGCTTGGCAAGGTGCCTGTTATTGCGGTAGAAAATTTACCGGAAAAGGTCAGTGAAATTGCCGGGCGTTTTTTTGCAGAACCGAGCAAGAGAATTCCGTTAATTGGTATTACCGGGACTAATGGCAAAACTACCTGCAGTTTGTTAGCAGCGCAGCTCATGGCGGGGCTGCAACAAAAATCCGGTGTAGTAGGCACTATTGGTTATGGGTTGGTGGATGCAAAATCCATTGCGCCGGTTTCCCAGCAACTCGGCTTGCTCACATCTACTGGTTTAACGACGCCAGATCCCGTTGCGTTGCAGCGCATTCTTGCAGAGCTGGTCAATGCAGGTGCCAGTTCAATTGCGATTGAAGTCTCTTCGCACAGCTTGCAACAAAAACGTGTTGCCGGATTGCACTTCTCGCACGCAATTTTTACGAATCTCACCCAGGATCATCTGGATTACCACGGCGATTTAATCAGCTATGGCAATGCGAAAGCGCGACTCCTGCTCGCTGCGGGATTAAAAACAGCGGTGATTAATGCGGATGATGATTGGGCAAAAGGTCTCGCTAGTAAAGCACCCTCCAGCGTTAAAATGATGAGTTATTCAACGCGCACCCAAGCAGATATTTATGCGCAGAATATTGAATTGCACGCGGCGGGGACGCGCGCGCGCGTAATTTCTCCTTGGGGAGAGGCCGATATTAATTCCCCATTGCTCGGTGAATTCAATATTGGCAACTTGCTCGCTGTTATCGCCTGCGTGTGCGATCAAGGTTATACGCTGGAACAGTTGTTGCCACTGATTGAAAAGCTGGAGCCAGCGCCTGGGCGGATGCAATTGGTAGCAGTGGATCAGGCTGCGCAAGAAATTCAGGTGATTGTGGATTACGCCCACACACCGGATGCATTGGAAAATACTCTGCATGCGATTCATCAACACAAGCCCGGACGTATTTGGACAGTGTTTGGTTGTGGTGGCGATCGCGATAAAGCCAAGCGCCCGCAAATGGGTAAAATCGCTGAACGCTTAAGTGATTGCGTTATTGTCACTAATGATAATCCTCGTTCGGAAGAACCATCCAGTATTGCTGCCGATATTTTACGCGGCATGAATCATCCCAGTGGTTGCCTGGTTATTGCGGATCGCGCTCAGGCAATCGACTTCGCTATCCAGCAAGCCAAAGCGGGCGACATAGTATTAATTGCAGGCAAAGGTCACGAGGATTATCAAATATTCGCTACCCAAACCCTGCCTTTTAGCGATAGTAAACACGCGCGGATTTCTTTGCAGCGCCGTATCGCCAAACGTGAAAATCAAATTGTAGATTCAAAAGGGGCTCAAACATGATCAAGCCTCTGACATTAAAGTGGGTTGAAGAATTTATTCGGGCGCAGTCATTGGCGCTCCCGGTCAGCGTGCAACGCTACGGTGATGCCGAGTTTAGTGCGGTGAACTCAGACACACGCAGTCTTGTTGCGGGTGAATTATTTGTGGCGATTCGTGGAGAGTTTTTTGATCCGCACCATTTTATTGAGCAAGCTGTTGCCAAAAATCCCTGCGCCTTAATTGTAGAAGAGTATTTTCCGAATGTTGCTTTGCCACAATTGGTGGTAAACGATTCTATTTTGGCATTGGGTCAAATTGCTGCGTTGAATCGCAGTTTATTTAACGGCAAGTTAATTGGTATCACCGGTAGCAGTGGTAAAACCACGGTGAAAACCATGGTGGCTAGTATTCTCGCGGAGTGTGGAAAAACCCACGCAACCAAAGGCAATCTTAATAATCACATTGGTGTTCCTGTAACTTTATTGCAGCTGACTTCAGAGCATCAATTTGCGGTTGTCGAAATGGGAGCAAGTGGCCCCGGTGAAATTGGTTATTTGTGCTCACTTGCCAGACCCCAAGTCACCATGATTAACAATGTTATGCCGGCGCATATCGAAGGTTTTGGCTCTATCGAAGGTGTTGCTAAAGCCAAAGGCGAAATTTATTCGGCGCTTGCTGCCGATGCAACGGCGGTGGTGAATCTGGATGACCAGTTTGCGCCTTCCTGGTTGGCAAAGTTGCAAAATCATCCGGTAATGTCAGTGAGCCTGCATAATTCCAGCGCAGATTTTAGCGCGCGAAATATCCTATTGAATGATGCTGATTTGTCTTTCGAATTAATTGTCAACGGTCAGGCTACAGAAATTAGCCTCGCCGCGCAGGGTGAGCACAGCGTGCGCAATGCATTGATGGCCGCTGCATGCGCCTTTGCGGCGGGCGCCAAACTGCAGCAAATAAAAATGGGGCTCGCGAATTTTGCACCGGTTGCCGGGCGCATGAGTAAGCATACTGGTATTAACCAGGTGCAAATTATTGATGACAGTTACAACGCGAACCCGGGTTCAGTGCGCGCGGCGATTGATGTGCTCGCGCAAAAAACGTGTGGTGTTCTTGTGCTCGGCGACCTCGCTGAGTTGGGGCCAGATGCAGCGCGCTTGCATGGTGAACTTGGTGATTACGCGCGCAGCAAAAAACTTTCTCATATTTTTACGCTGGGCAATCTGAGCCAAAACGCCAGTCAGCATTTTGGTGTTGGTGCACAACATTTTATGGATCGCGCCAGTTTGGTCTCTCATTTAAAAGCTATTGCCAGGGCCGACATGACTTTATTAATTAAAGGTTCGCGCAGTTCCAAAATGGATCTGGTAGTGCGCGAACTTTGCGACTCTGCAGGAGATACACACTAATGCTGTATTGGTTGTCAGAATATCTACAAGAATACCTGCGCAGCTTTGCGGTGTTTCAATACCTCACGGTGCGCGCCATTTTGGGGGTACTTACCGCGCTCGGCTTTTCGCTGTTACTTGGCCCCTGGTTTATTCGCCGCTTAACTGAATTGCGTATTGGCCAGGCGGTGCGCACCGATGGCCCACAAACCCATCTCGCCAAATCCGGCACACCCACCATGGGCGGCGCATTAATTCTGTCTGCCATTTTTGTGAGTACTTTATTGTGGGCCAATTTATCCAACCGCTATGTGTGGGTGGTATTAATAGTGACTGCCGTGTTTGGTGCAGTAGGTTGGGTGGATGACTATCGCAAAGTTGCCAAACGCGACCCCAAAGGTTTGCCGGCGCGCTGGAAATATTTTTGGCAATCGGTTGCCGGATTAGGCGCTGCGATTTTTTTATACGTGACTGCACAAAATCCGGCAGAGACACAATTATTTATTCCTTTCTTTAAAAATGTCGCACTGAACATGGGACTGTTCTACATAGTCTTCACCTATTTTGTGATTGTCGGTACCAGTAACGCCGTCAATTTAACCGATGGATTGGATGGCTTGGCGATTATGCCGAGCGTAATGGTTGCTGGTGCCCTGGCTGTCATTGCCTATCTCGCGGGTAACTCACAGTTTTCTGATTATTTAAATATTGCTTACATTCCAGGGGCGGGCGAGCTGGTTGTATTTTGCTGCGCGCTGGTGGGGGCGGGGCTCGGCTTTTTATGGTTCAACACTTATCCCGCACAAGTATTTATGGGAGACGTAGGTGCTTTGGCGTTGGGGGCAGCACTGGGATTAATTGCAGTAATAGTTCGGCACGAATTTGTGTTGTTTATTATGGGCGGCATTTTTGTGTTGGAAACCGTATCGGTCATTTTGCAGGTGGCCTCTTTCAAACTAACGGGCCGCCGCATTTTCCGTATGGCGCCTATTCATCACCACTTTGAATTAAAAGGTTGGCCAGAGCCGCGCGTGATTGTGCGTTTCTGGATTATTACTTTGATTCTTGTGTTGATCGGTTTGGCAACCTTGAAGCTTCGTTAATCGCTTAAGTAATTTGAAGAGAGTTTATTTGTGTCACAGATGATTGCCACCAGTAAAGTGAAAGCAGTAATCGGTACCGGTATTACCGGTTTGTCGGTTGCACGCTTTTTGGCGGCACAACAGCAAGCATTTGTATTATTGGATACCCGTGCTACCCCACCCAATCTGGATAAGGTGCAACAGGAATTTCCCGGCATCACTATCGAGTGCGGTGAATTAAATCTGCATACCCTGTTGGCGTGCGATGAAATTATTGTCAGCCCAGGTGTTGCAGTGGCGACCCCTGCTATTGAACAGGCAAAAAATGCAGGCGTCCCGGTTGTAGGTGATATCGAATTATTCGTGCGTTATGCCAAAGCACCCATTGTGGCGATTACCGGTTCCAATGCAAAAAGTACCGTCACCACCTTAGTAGGTGAAATGGCAAAAGCAGCGGGTATTAAGGTTGCGGTGGGCGGCAATCTGGGAACGCCAGCACTTGAACTGTTGGATGATGCCATTGAACTTTATGTGATGGAGCTTTCCAGCTTTCAGTTGGAAACTGTTACCAAGCTTAACGCCAAGGTTGCAACTATTTTGAATATCAGCGCTGACCATCTGGATCGCTACGACAACATGCGTGCTTATATTCTTGCCAAGTTGCGTGTGTACTTTGGTGCAGAGAACATTGTTGTTAACCGTAAAGACGTTTTAACCCATCCACCCTTTGCTGCAGGTGTAAAGCCAATATACTTTGGTGGTAAAGCCGATTTTGGTAGCTTTGGTTTGACTGAAGAAAATGGTGAAGAATATCTGGCGAAAAATCTCACCCCATTGATGCCTTCACGCGAGTTAAAAATTCGCGGTCGCCATAATGTAGATAATGCATTGGCGGCTTTAGCCTTGGGTGATGCAGCGGGCATTCCAATGGAAGCGATGCTCACGGCATTAAAAAACTTCAAAGGTTTGAAACATCGCTGCGAATTTGTTGCGACTAAAAATGGCGTTGAGTTTTATAACGACTCCAAAGGCACCAATATCGGCTCTACTCTCGCCGCTGTTCAGGGGCTGGCGCGCAACCCGCAACAATTAATTGTAATCCTTGGCGGTGAAGGCAAGGGGCAGGATTTCACAGAACTGGCGCCGGTATTAAAAACGATTAATAGCCAGGTGGTATTGATTGGCCGTGATGCGCCCATTATCGAGCAAGCAGTGAGCGGTGTTACAACTATCACTCATGCTGCCAACATGCAGGATGCGGTTAACAAAGCATTTAGTCTGGCAAAGAGTGGCGATGCGGTACTGCTTTCGCCCGCGTGCGCCAGCTTTGACATGTTTAAGAATTACGAAGATCGCGGTGAAAAGTTCTGTGCGGCAGTGCAGGAGTTAAATGCATCATGATCAAAGCAGCCACCACCCCATTTAATCAATTGCCATTAAGTGCACGTATCGACTGGCCATTACTGAGCCTTTGGTTCGCGCTTATGTCGATTGGATTAATTATGGTGGCTTCCGCCTCGGTTTCATTTGCTGCCCTTACCTATGACGATGCATGGTATTTCGCCAAACGCCATGCTGTTTATATGTTGATGGGAATGGTGCTCGCCATATTTGTTGTTTCTGTACCTATGAGTGTATGGCAGCGTTACTCCGGCCACTTTTTGTTGCTCACATTATTTCTATTGGTTGTGGTGTTAATTCCCGGCATAGGTAAAAAAGTAAATGGCAGCCAGCGTTGGTTCAGTTTGGGGGTGATATCTATCCAGGTATCGGAAATTGCCAAGTTTTGTGCGGTAGTTTTTTTTGCCAGTTTTTTTGCGCGTCGCTATCAGGAATTGCATTTTGGGTGGCAAGGTTTTTTGAAACCGCTGTTGGTAGTGGGTGTGTTTGTAGGGCTGTTATTGCTGGAGCCTGACTTTGGTAGTTCGGTGGTGTTGAGCGCAACCGTATTTGCCATGATGTTTATCGCCGGTGTGCGCATGCTGCACTTTTTTTTATTAATCGTGATCGGTGTTGGCGGCTTGGCTGCCGTTGCAATTTTGTCGCCTTATCGTATGCAGCGTTTGATCACCTTTTTGGATCCATGGGCGGACCAGTTCAATACTGGCTACCAGTTAACACAATCATTGATTGGTTTTGGTCGCGGTGAATGGTTCGGTTTGGGGCTGGGCAATAGTCTGCAAAAATTATTTTTTTTACCCGAGGCGCACACTGACTTTATTTTCGCAATCATCGCCGAAGAGTTTGGTTTGGTGGGGGCGGTAGTTTTGATGGGATTATTTGCCGCGCTAATTTTGCGTATTTTCAAACTGGCTAAACAAAATTTGGCAGCCGGAAAAATGTTTGCTGCTCTGGCGACCTTTGGTATCGCCATACTTTTTTCGTTCCAGGTATTTATCAATATGGGTGTGTCATCGGGACTCCTGCCCACTAAAGGTTTGACCCTGCCGTTTATTAGTTACGGTGGTAGCAGTTTATTGATGTGTTGCGTGTTGATGGCTTTTGTAATGCGCGTGCAGTGGGAATTGGCGGTGTATGTTCCTGAAGTGCCGGAAGCAACCAAGGTAACGCGTACCCGTTTAGTGGAGGCGGCAGCATGAGCAGGTCCCTCACTGTATTAGTTATGGCCGGCGGCACCGGTGGACATGTATTTCCTGCACTGGCAGTCGCGGAAGAATTGCGCGCGCGCGGACACAGTATTCATTGGCTGGGCACTGCACGCGGAATTGAAATGCGCCTGGTTCCAGCCGCCAATATTCCACTGCATTTAATCAAAGTAGAAGGTGTGCGAGGTCGCGGTGTTACCGGTTTGTTTAAAGCACCTTTCTTAATTAGCTACGCCTTGGGGCAAGCGTTGCAACTAATGCGCAAAGTAAATCCGGATGTAGTTATTGGTTTTGGCGGTTTCGCATCTGGCCCGGGTGGAATGGCCGCAAAAATTTTAGGCAAGCCGTTAGTAATTCACGAACAAAATGCGGTAGCCGGAACGACAAATCGTTTGCTGGCAAAAGTGGCGACCAGAGTGTTGGCCGCATTTCCCGATGCCTTTAATTCGGTGCCGGAAAAATCCGTACAGGTGGTTGGCAATCCGGTGCGCACCAATATCCATGGTTTGGCAGACGCAAAAACTCGCTATAGCGAACGCGTTGAAAAAAATACACCCTTGCAGTTATTAGTTCTTGGCGGAAGCCTGGGCGCAAAAGCGATTAATGAATTAGTACCGGAAGCGCTGGCGCAATTGCCACGGGAGTCGCGCCCATTAGTCTGGCATCAAGCAGGAAAAAATCATGCGGATGCAACAACTGCGCTGTACATGCAGCATCAGGTAAATGCCAAGGTTGATGCATTTGTTGAGGATATGGCAGCGGCCTACGCTTGGGCAGATTTAGTGATTTGTCGCGCAGGTGCACTCACGGTTTCTGAATTAACAGCGGCGGGAGTCGCTGCCTTGTTAATTCCATTGCCCAGTGCAATTGATGATCACCAGACTTACAACGCCAGGCACTTAAGTAGTGTGGGCGCGGGAATTTCGCTGGTGCAAAAAGAATTGACGGCTGCGAAATTGGCGGCCTTGTTATTAACTGAATTAGCTGATCGCCAGCACTTATTGTCAATGGCGGAAAAAGCACAGCAACTGGCCATGCCTTATGCGGCTGAGCAGGTTGCTGAAATTTGTGAGGAGGTTGCCCGTGGATAATTCTACGCAGAAATCCATTGGACCATTTTGTGTTCCCGAGATGCGCCGTATTCGTCGCATTCACTTTATCGGTATTGGCGGTGCTGGCATGAGTGGCATTGCCGAAGTGTTATTGAACCAGGGCTACGAAATTTCCGGCTCGGATATCAAGGTGTCCAGCGTGACCGAGCGGTTAAAAAACAAAGGCGCACAGATTTTTATTGGCCATGCGGCGGAAAATGTTTACGGCTCCGATGTAGTGGTGAACTCCAGCGCAGTGAATGCGCAAAACCCGGAAATGTTGGGCGCGCGTGAAATGCGTATCCCGATTGTGCGTCGTGCCGAAATGTTGGGTGAGTTAATGCGTTATCGCCACGGTATTGCTGTTGCCGGTACCCACGGTAAAACCACAACCACCAGCTTGCTCGCCTCTATTCTTGCCGCTGCAAAGCTTGATCCTACGTTTGTAATTGGTGGTTTGGTGAATAGCACGGGCACCAATGCACAGTTGGGGGCGAGTCGTTATCTGGTGGCGGAAGCCGATGAAAGCGATGCATCTTTTTTGCATTTGCAGCCGATGGTGGCGATTGTTACCAATATCGATGCTGACCATATGGAAACCTATGGTGGCGATTTTTCCAAACTGAAAAAAACCTTTATCGAATTTCTGCACAACTTGCCTTTTTATGGATTGGCCGTGTTGTGTGGTGAAGATCCGGTAATCCGCGACATTATTCCCGAGATCGCCCGTCCGATTTTGACTTATGGATTTGGTGAGCATTGCGATTTTCGTGCGATTAACATCCAACAAGACAAAATGCATTCCGAGTTTGATGTGATTCGCCCTGGCTTTGATAAGCCTTTGCATATTCGCATTAATATTCCCGGTATTCACAATGTGCTCAATGCAACAGCAGTAATTGCAGTTGCAACCGATGAGGGCATTAGTGGCGAAGCGATTCAGCAAGGCCTGGAAAATTTCCAGGGTGTTGGTCGCCGCTTCCAGGTGTATGGAAATTTCCCAATTGGTTCTGGCGCTGCCATGTTGGTGGACGATTATGGTCATCATCCGCGCGAAGTTGCTGCCGTTATTAAAGCAGTGCGCGATGGTTGGCCGGATCGCCGTTTGGTCATGATTTATCAACCGCACAGATACACGCGTACGCGCGATCTCTATGAAGATTTTGTGGAAGTGCTTTCAACCGTTGATGCATTGGTATTGTTGGAAGTGTACAGCGCAGGTGAAGAAGCGATTCCCGGGGCAGACAGTCGCCATTTATGTCGCAGCATTCGCGCGCGCGGCGTAATCGAACCTATTTTTGTGGAAACCGTCGATGGTGTTCCCACCATTATTAAAGATTTGGTACGCGCGGGTGACATAGTGATTACCCAGGGCGCAGGTAATGTCGGTGTGCTCTCACCGGAGTTAGCAAAGCGACAATTGCGTTAGCAATGAATGAAAGGCGATAGAGGTTAGTGATGCAAGCAGTAAAACTGCCGGTTGATCCGGCACTGAAACAACAAATCGGTCGAGTTGGCGTGCTCTATGGTGGGCTTTCTGCCGAGCGTGAAGTTTCCTTGCAAAGTGGTGCAGCGGTGATTGCTGCATTGCAAGAAGCGGGCATTGATCATGTCGCCATTGATGTTAGTGAAAATGTTATTGCCGATATTCAAGCGGCAAAGATTGATCGCGCATTTTTGATATTGCACGGCCCAGGTGGTGAAGATGGTCGCATTCAGGCTTTGCTGGAATTTTTAGATATTCCTTATACCGGTAGTGATGTGCAGTCCTCTGCCTTGGCGATGGATAAATTGCGCACCAAATATTTGTGGACCGGTTTAAGCGCAAATAGCGCGACTAAATTGCCAACGCCGGAGTTTACCGTTCTCACTGGCGATTCGGATTTTGCAGCAGTGCTGGCAAAACTGGGTGGTGAAGCGATGGTGAAGCCGGCGAATGAG
Organism: Cellvibrionaceae bacterium; assembly: GCA_021151615.1. Taxonomy (GTDB): domain Bacteria; phylum Pseudomonadota; class Gammaproteobacteria; order Pseudomonadales; family Cellvibrionaceae; genus Cellvibrio. Next base: position 21,900 of record JAGKXA010000042.1, read on the forward strand.
GGCTCCAGTATTGGTATGTCACGAGTAAAAACTGCTGCTGAATTGGAAGCTGCATTTAACATGGCAGCAAAATATCAAGGTAGTGTGTTGGTTGAGCGCTTGATTGTCGGTGCGGAATACACAGTTGCAATTCTGGATGATGAGGCGCTGCCACCGATCAAACTGGAAACCCATCACAGCTTTTACGATTACGATGCGAAATACATTGCTGAAGATACCCGTTATTTGTGTCCTTGCGGTTTGTCGGCTGAAAAAGAGGCGGAATTAAAACAGCTCGCCCTGAACGCATTTAATGCGCTGGGTTGCCGTGGTTGGGGGCGTGTCGATGTGATGGCGGATGCACAGCAAAATTTTTATTTGCTGGAAGTTAATACGGCACCGGGAATGACGAGTCACAGCTTGGTACCTATGGCAGCGAAAGCGGTGAATCTTGCCTTCACAGAATTGGTGCTGACAGTGTTGCGCGCCAGTCTCAAGGTGTCAGCGTAATTTACCATGCGCGATTTCAAGCCGGGCGAACGTATTGAACCAAGGATTGGTACAGATCCATTAATGGATGAGAGTCCACGGCAATCGCGTCGTCGTGCAGCTGCTGTTAGTGAAGAGGTTCGCGCTCAGGTACCTGAGCGCAATGAAAAAAATGAGCAGCCGGAAAAGCAAGTTGTCAGGGACGTGTTATTGGATAACCCCTCGCCGCGCCAGGATCAATCGCTACGCTACAGTGCAGGTGACATGCCAGTTGCACGAACGGAATCTGCTACGCGTCGGGAGCGAGGTTATACAAAAGCGTCTCCGCAAGGGCGCAAAAGTCGCGGCGCTGATACAGCGGCGGGCCCTAAAGGATTAAAACCTGCGTTCGCGTGGAATTTTTCCTGGTTAAATCGTCGTTTTGCTGCGGGTGTGATGGTTGTTGTCTTGGGGGCTGGTGTGTATTGGGCAAGTGGGCCAATCGCTAAAGTATTTGAGCGCCCGATTAAAAGCGTGGTGGTGGAAGGTGAGTTTCATCTCATTTCCAAACAGCGTGCAACCGAGTTAATTGGCAGTGAAATTGATGGCGATTTTTTGCAGCTGGATTTGATGGAGTTAAAACAGGCGCTATTGAGTGATCCCTGGGTGGAAAAAGTGATGCTAAATCGTCGCTGGCCGGACACTCTGGTCGTAAAAATTATTGAGCAAAAGCCGATTGCCCGCTGGGGCGATGGTTTTTTAAATCAACGCGGTGAAATTGTTCGCGTCGATGATGCAGGTCCACTTTCGGGCTTGCCCTGGTTGCAGGGAAATGAATCTAATGCGATTGAAATTTTGCAGCAATATCAGGATTTATCCCAAATTTTGCGCTCGCGTGGATTGGATGTGCTCGCATTAAAGTGTGATGACAAAAAATCCTGGCGATTAACAGTAAAAAATCACGTAGAAATCGCAATTGGACGCGATCAAGTGATGGAAAAAATTCGTAGATTTGTTACTGTATATGATGCGCACTTAAGCAGTGTTTGGTCGGATGTAAAAGCGATAGATGTTAGATATACCAACGGTGTTGCAGTGCGTTGGGTTGCTGATTCTGCGATGGCAAAAAAATACATAAAAAGCCCATTACAGGTTGGTCTACCCACTCCGGCAGCATCTGTTAATCCACAAGTTCATTAAGTTTAAAAAAATGCCAGTTGCATGGGAATTGGCTTACAACTGGTAAATGAGGTTTTTTGAATGGCAAACGCTAGTGACAACAAAATGATTGTAGGCCTGGATATAGGCACATCCAAGGTTGTGGCTATCGTTGGTGCTATTACTCCTGAAGGCCAGTTGGAAATTGTCGGGATTGGTTCCCATCGCTCCAATGGTTTGAAAAAAGGTGTGGTGGTAAATATCGAATCGACAGTGCTATCAATTCAACGCGCGATCGAAGAAGCGGAATTGATGGCGGGTTGCCAGATTCACTCGGTGTATGCGGGTATTGCCGGCAGCCATATTCGCAGTTTGAACTCCCACGGTATTGTGGCAATTCGCGATCGCGAAGTTTTTCCACAGGATTTGGAGCGCGTTATTGATGCTGCCCAGGCAGTGGCGATTCCGGCAGACCAGAAAATCCTGCACATTTTGCCGCAGGAATTTCTGATTGATGATCAGGATGGCGTAAAAGAGCCGCTTGGAATGTCCGGGGTGCGTCTGGAGGCCAAGGTGCATTTGGTGACCTGTGCGGTTAATGCGGCACAAAATATTGAAAAATGTATTCGTCGTTGTGGCCTGGAAGTGGAAGACATTATTCTGGAGCAGCTAGCATCGAGTTACTCAGTGCTGACTGATGATGAGAAAGAGTTAGGTGTGTGTGTTGTCGATATCGGTGGTGGTACTACAGATATCGCCATCTTTAAAGACGGTGCTATTCGCCACACTGGTGTCATTCCGATTGCGGGCGATCAGGTAACTAACGATATCGCCATGGCGTTGCGTACGCCGACACCGAATGCAGAAGAAATAAAAATCAAATACGCCTGCGCATTGGCAAAGCTGACCAGCCCGGATGAAACCATCAAAGTGCCCAGTGTAGGTGATCGCCAGCCGCGCGATTTATCTCGTCAGGCATTGGCGGAAGTGGTTGAGCCTCGTTATGACGAATTGTTTACCCTGGTGCAGGCCGAGTTGCGTCGTAGCGGTTATGAAGATTTAATTGCTGCCGGCATAGTGCTGACGGGTGGGACTTCCAAAATGGAAGGTGTTATCGAACTGGCGGAGGAGATTTTCCATATGCCGGTGCGTTTGGGCGCCCCGCAAAATATTCGCGGATTGTCCGACATAGTGAATAACCCGATTTATTCAACGGGAGTTGGTTTGCTGATTTATGCCATGAAACAACAACATAGTGGCAGTGGAGGCCGTGCAGCAACGGGTACCAAAGAATCGCAAGGTTCTATTTTTAGCAAAATTAAAAAGATGTTTCAGAGCAACTTCTAATGATGCGTGAGCATCCTTGGGAAATCATTTTTTCGCAAATTGTCCTTTATAAGTAGTACCAGAGAACAGTTTGTTTCGATCACAGGTTGAATCAAAGGAAACAAAGGGGTGTGGCCATGTTTGAACTCGTTGATAGCGTTCATCAAAACGCGGTAATTAAAGTCATTG
>JAGKXA010000688.1 GCA_021151615.1 Cellvibrionaceae bacterium
GCTCACGTGTACGCATTGATTTCCCCTTATGCCATTTGACGCAACTATTGAAGCCCCGAGCTTCATTCGGCTGGAGCATTACGAGTGTAAGCAGCTCATGCACGTGCTCCGCGATGCGCTTTGTTTTCAGGTGTTCATGCTGATCTGTGCAGAGAGCGACTTCAAGACGGGCCAGTGGGTGGGCTCCTACGGACGGTTACGGGCTCTCTGTACCCCACCAAGGCCGGAACGTGGCCGCAGCCGCGAAGGCCCATCCCTCAAGGTTATGCGCGGTGTGATTGACAACCTCGAAAGCGTCAAGCTGGTCAAGCGAGACACGGCGCAAAACATCACCGAGGGCACTCTCCGATTGCGGATCAAACCACGGAAAGCATCAGTGCGCGCAACGTAAAAGAGGGCAGGGTTTAGGGCAGGGGATGTGGATATCTCCTACAGAGGGAAAAAGGGCTATCAAGGCCCTTTTTTTATGCCATTTAGGGCAGGGTTTAGGGCAGTGTATTCAGAGAATAAATACACAGTTATTAATACACCCCTACCCCGTAAATGTGGATAGGTGATGTGGATAAGTTCGACGTCAAAGGCATCATTAAATGTCCCCCATAGGGGGACGAACCAAGCCCCCAGCTGCAGGGGCTCCGCCCCGCCTCACTTCGTGTGGCTCCCCGCTCCGCTATTCGCTCCGCAACATCCGGCCAATCCAGGAAGGCAGGGAAAAAACTCGGCAGGGAAGGGAAGGAAGGGCACCAGAGCGATTTAAATGAACCCCTTAGGGGCATGGCCTAGGCGGTACTCAAAAAACGCCCCAAAACCCCGATTTAAGGCAAAATACCGGCGCGCCAACCCTCCATGCAACGTGGAGTTTTTCTCATGGCACCTCAAATCCGTTCAAGCGTCAAAGTTATCAAGCCCGGCCACGAGCGCGAAGGGCAGGCCGGCATGGTCTGGGCAACCTACGCAAACGATGACACCAAAATCGTGGTCCGTTTCGACGTGGACAACGCCGAAGAAGTGGTGGAAGTCGCTGATCTGCAGTTTTTGGGC
>JAGKXA010000689.1 GCA_021151615.1 Cellvibrionaceae bacterium
CTCCAGGTTATTACGCGCATCGCTTGCCAGCCAGCGCACCGATTCATCGCTGCTTTGCAGCAGTTTTTCCAGCGGCGGAAGATGGCGCTCATTGCCCGTTACACGCAAAGCCAGCAGTGCATCCAACAGGACACTGGTGTCCGCATCGGCCAACAGCGGAACGATTAAATCCGCACTCGTAGCAAAGCGCGTTTTAGCCAGTTCACCCAGGGCTTTGCGACGTTCAGCCGGATTGAGGTCGGCCAAACCGGTTTTCAGCCGGGAGATATAAGCCTGCAATGTCTGGTTATCACCACGCAGGGATAGCACCTGGGCAATCACCCGTTGCAGGTTGGTATCAGTTTGTGTGCCGTACAGCCAGACAAGTTGTTCATTGCTCAATGCATCCGGGTTTTCCGCCAGATCTGCCACGACTTTGCAGGCTATCGCCAAGTCCTGCGCGCTGGTGTGTTCGGCGGTGAAATCGCGCAGTTTTTCGGCCAAATTGCGGGTATCGCCCACGAAACGAGTGCTTAAATCTTTGATCTGACGATCAACGGATGAGCTCGCAGCGCCCGGCCCAGCCATCTTGATCGCTTTGGCGCGCGCCTGGTCCTGCTGTGCCAGTTTTGCCTCCAGCTCAATAATGTGGGTCTTCAGCCCTTGATTCTGTTGATAGGAAACCATCAACAATCCGGCTAAACCGAGGATAATGGCGGCGCTGACAAAGGCCGTTAGCAGCAGGTACTTTTTGGCGATACTCATGATGATTGGCAAGCTCGTTATTATTTTAGGAAGGGGCGACTGCCTTTAATCTCCCCCAGCCCCTCTTTATCAAAGAGGGATTAGGCTCCTCCCTTTGTAAAAGGGAGGTTGGGAGGGATTACAAACAAGCCGCCCCTTGGGGTTGCAATGCTTAGTGCGCCTTACAGATTGCCATAACCTATGGCGCCATTACAGTGAAGCCATTCACTCATCCCGTTACCGCCACCGCAAGCGCCGCTTTGGTAAACACCGGTGTTATAACTCTGGGCTTCTGATTGGCGAACACTGCCGTTCAC
>JAGKXA010000043.1 GCA_021151615.1 Cellvibrionaceae bacterium
GTGTGTCTGCCCACGGTGGATTTATTCCTTACGGCGCAACCTTCCTGATGTTCCAACAATACGCGGCTAACGCGGTGCGTATGTCGGCACTGATGAAATTGCGCAACGTATTTGTTTACACCCACGACTCCATCGGCCAGGGCGAAGACGGCCCAACCCACCAGCCAATCGAAGTGCTCGGCACTTTGCGTTTGACTCCAAACCTGGAAACCTGGCGCCCGGCGGACAGCACTGAATCGGCGGTTGCCTGGAAAGCGGCGGTCGAGCGTAAAGATGGCCCCGCAGCCTTGGTATTCAGCCGTCAAAACCTGGATTTCTTTGCGCGTACTCCCGAGCAAGTCGCCAACATCGCCAAAGGCGGTTATGTGCTGGTTGATTCTGTGGGCGAGCCGGAAGCCATTCTGATCGCCACCGGTTCAGAAGTGGGTGTGACTGTGAAAGCAGCAGAAGCCCTGAAAGCAAAAGGCAAAAATGTCCGCGTTGTGTCTATGCCATCGACTTCTGTGTTTGACCAACAAGATGTTGCTTACAAAGAATCCGTATTGCCCATCAGCGTAGGCGCGCGCGTTGCCGTTGAAACTGCACACGCTGACTACTGGTACAAATACGTCGGCTTCGACGGCCGCATTGTCGGCATGACCACCTTCGGTGAATCAGCGCCGGGCAATAAACTGCTCGAACACTTCGGCTTCACTGTCGACAACATTGTCGCCACTGTTGAAGAATTGTTGGAAGATTAAGCAACAAAAAAACACCCGGCGCGAGTCGGGTGTTTTGTTTTGTCCATGTGACTAAAACGGATTGAATGGATTTATGGCGGATCAACTGCTTCCTGCGGATTATGGCGACTGGTTAAAGCAGCTTAAGGCTGATATAGCCAGCGCCCAATATCGTGCAGCTCTTGCCGTTAATACCGAGTTAGTCAGGCTTTATGGGCGTATAGGTCGCGACATTCTGCAGCGCCAGCAAACCCAAGGTTGGGGTGCCAAGGTAATTGATCATCTGGCTCGGGATTTAAAAGAAGCTTTTCCTGATATGAAGGGCTGGTCTATCAGCAACCTCAAGTACATGCGCTATTTCGCTGAGCATTGCCCCAGCGGCCAATTTGGTCAGCAACCTGCTGACCAATTACCTTGGTTCCACATCGTAACCTTATTGACTAAAGTGTCCGATACCAAAGACCGTGAGTGGTATGCCGCCCAGGCGGTGCAGCAGGGTTGGTCGCGCACCACATTGGAATTGAATATCAAAAACCAATTGAAGTTGCGGCAGGGAAGTGCAGTCAGTAATTTTGCTGCGCGTTTACCTGCTGAAGTGTCGGCTTTGGCTCAGGAAACCTTGAAAGATCCTTATCTTTTTGATTTTCTCGGTTTAGGTGAAGATGCCCATGAACGTGATATCGAAAATGCGCTTATACAGCACATTACGCGCTTTCTGTTGGAGTTAGGCGCGGGGTTTGCGTTTGTCGGGCGTCAATTCCGTTTGGAAGTGGCAGGTGATGAGTTCTTCATTGATTTATTGTTCTATCACACTCGTTTGAAATGTTATGTGGTTGTTGAATTAAAGGCGGGCGCGTTTAAACCGGAACATGCTGGAAAATTAAACTTTTATCTCGCAGCAGTAGATGCACAAATTAAAGCGGAGGATGACAAACCAACAATTGGTTTACTGCTATGCAGACAACAAAATCGGTTGGTGGCGGAATATGCCTTATCCGGCATCGACAAACCTATAGGTGTTGCGGAATATCAATTGTTACGCCACTTGCCAGAAAATTTGCAAGGAAAATTGCCCAGTATTGCCGATATAGAAGCTGAATTGGCTCAAGATCTATTGGCTGAAAAATCACAAACTACCGTTAACTAATTTGCTCTGTTTTAATTTTTTATCAGGAGAACACCATGACCGTAAAATTAATGAAAGACCAGGATCTCGCCGGCAAGCGGGTATTGATTCGTCAGGATCTGAACGTTCCCTTGGAAGATGGGCGTATCACCAGCGCGGTGCGTATTGATGCTTCTATCCCCACCATTCAGGCTGCACTGGCGGCGGGCGCTAAAGTCATGGTGATGTCGCACTTGGGGCGTCCGGATGAAGGCGTTTATGATGAGGCATCGTCTCTGGCTCCTGTTGCAAAATATTTGAGCGAAAAATTGGGTCGCGCTGTCCCACTGGTAAAAGACTGGGTTGATGGCTTTGCTGACCAAGGCGATTTGGTACTGCTGGAAAACGTGCGCTTCAATGTCGGCGAAGGCAAAAATTCTGACGAGCTGTCCAAAAAAATGGCGGCGCTCTGCGATGTATTTGTAATGGACGCATTCGGTACTGCGCACCGCGCGCAAGCATCAACACATGGCGTTGCAAAATTTGCCCCTATCGCCTGTGCAGGTCCACTGCTCGCTGCGGAATTGGAAGCCCTGGCAAAAGTGCTCGACAATCCTGCGCGCCCATTGGTGGCAATCGTTGGTGGTTCGAAAGTGTCTACCAAACTGAGCGTGTTGGATGCCTTGTCAAAAATCGCTGACATTCTTGTCGTCGGTGGTGGTATTTCCAATACTTTTGTTGCGGCCGCCGGTAACCAAGTAGGCAATTCACTGCACGAAAAAGATTTGATCCCCGAAGCACAACGCCTGTGTAAAACCACTGAAGTGGTTTACGCGACCGACGTGCGTGTTACCAAAGAAGGTTTCAAATCATGGAATCACAACTCTGTGTGCGTAGCGAAAAAAGTTAACGAAATCCAAGCCGACGAAGAAATCATCGACTACGGCCCTGAAACTGCAGCGCGCGTTGCCGAGATTATCAAAAACGCCAAAACCGTATTGTGGAATGGTCCCTGCGGTGTATTTGAATTCGATGCCTTCTCCAAAGGCACTGAAACCATTTCGCGCGCTATTGCCGAGAGCGATGCTTTCTCGGTAGCTGGCGGTGGCGACACCCTGGCGGCAATCGACAAATGGAACCTGGCCGATAAAATTTCTTACGTTTCCACCGGCGGCGGTGCATTCCTCGAATTCGTGGAAGGCAAAGTATTGCCGGCAGTAGCGATTCTGGAAGAGCGCGCCAAGGGTTGATTTGCTGACCAGGTAGTCTAAAGCTCGCATGCGTAACTGGTGCGGGCTTTTTTTGTTTTGGGTGAGGGAAAAATGGATAGAACAATAATTTTTCGCCGTTGGTGCGATGTAATTTTGCTTGGTTTGGTTAGCTACGCTTTGGTGTTCTTAATTGCGAGTGTTGGCGCTGTTCAAGTCGCGTTTGGTAAGTGGGCCATTCTTTTTTCATCGTTGCATATGGGCGTTCAAATCTTGTTGGTGCTGACGGGGTTTTACTGCGCTCGTCACCTACTGCTATTTTTCAATGTTATCCATAAGCGTCAGCTTAAAAATATTAAGTTGAGCTTGGCGTACCCTCCGATTACTTTTTCAATTGTTCTTTGCCTGTTATTGTTTTTGCCGCAGTTTGATGTCATCAACTTTTTCAGCGACAGCTTGTTTGTCAGTTATTTTCTAGGGGCTGCGCTGCTTTTTATAATTTTGTTGTCGCTCTTGTGTGCCTATGATTCTCTTTACAGTGAAAAACGCAAGGATAAACAAGAGCTGGTTCCGGATGAAGAGTGGATTACCGATGAAGAGCAGAAAAATCACTACCTTTGGTTAATGTCGGAACGTCCTCAGGATGAATGTGACAAGGATATGCTTGGGCGGGAAGTTTATGTTACTCGCATAGCCCGTTTGTTTAAGCCCATTGACAGCGAACCTAATCGCAAAGCGAACCACATAGCCATTGTTGGCCCCTTCGGAATTGGCAAAACCAGTGTCTGGAAAAGCGTGAGGCAGCAATTGGGAGATGACTACATCTTTGTTCCCGTTGATGGTTGGGGGCGTGGGAAAGGTACAGTTGCTGCACAAATCATTGATGAAATGGTTGCAGTCCTAACGAATTACGTCGATTGTGCGAGCATTCGAAATGTGCCCAAAGAGTATATGGCCGCGTTAAGTGGTGCGGACTTTAAAGGAATCTCTACTCTGGCAAAAATATTGCCATTGCATAGTCATCAGTCCCCCGAAGAATTGATTAGAAAAATAGAAACTATTCTTTTGTCGATTGGAAAAACTATGGTGGTGGTACTTGAGGATTTTGATAGAAATCCTCAGGAAGAAAATATCATGAATGAAGTCGCTGGGTTGCTCGACAGGCTCCGGGATCTTCGTTCAATTAATTTCATAGTGTGTCTTGCGCCAGGAGTGCCAACTCATATTCTAAGCCGGATTTCTACGCATCGAGAAGATTTGTTGTCATTTGAATCGCGAGAATTTGTAAGGGCAACTTTAGACCTTATGATGGGTTATGCGGGGTACCGTAAGAAATATACTCTCCCTAGTGATGAGCAAGAGGCAATTTCATTTATTGCCGCAATAAATGCCGTGATTAAAACACCCAGAGATGCGAAGTACGCACTAAGGCGTTCTTATACAGCTTGGAAGTCAATTGCTGGCGAGGTTAATATTTATGATTTGCTTGCTGCTAATATTTTACGCTACACCGCTCCTAAGGCCTTTGACTGCATGGTTGAAAACTTCGATTACATCAAGGATGGGTTCAATAATGTTGAGAAGTATGCTGAAGATCCTCCGAAGACAGGGGATGTCAATCAGACCTTGGAGAAGTTTCTGGAAGATTCATCTTCACAGCCAATAAAATCTGCTGTTAGAAAAGCTTTAAAAACCTTTTCAGAAGGTGGAGTAGATGAGGTTGAGGCGCGTCTTGCAATTAAGGTGCTAATTCCAAAATGGCACTCAATTGGTGGTGTTGAACACAGGGTTGGCGTACAGCGTGTCTCGGGGCGGCAAGGCAAGGTCTATCTTGACCGTATTAACTCAGAGCAAATTGCTGTCGACCATAAAAATTTAAGAGATTCAGTTTTTTATGATTCGCTTTGCAGCGGCCAATCTATCATTGGGGATGACTTTTTAAGCAAATTGATTGAGTCTGATTACTGGACTGAAAAATTTATAGAGTGGATGTTGAATGGTGTTTACCTTGGTTATGGTCTAGAAAAGGGCTGTGAAATTTTTATCGCATTTTTGGCGCGGAGGTGTGAGTTAGGGGTGGATATGTTTTGTAATGACATTGATCAGATAAAGTCTTCTGCGATCAATCGCATTATTAGAAAGTTGAATGAAAGTACTAATGGTGCAGTCTTCAGTAGTTTTTTGAGGCTGATGCACCGCAGTCCCGAAAAGCTGTTTTCCGCCATTGAAACGACGAAGAAAAACTATGATGAAGATCCTCAGAATGTGCCCTTCCGAAACCAATATGATTTTTTCAAAAGTAATGAGTCGAAGCTGCGTGAATTTTTTTCGCAATCGCAATTGCTATCTTCGGAGAGAAAAGAAGAAGTTATGTGTTTCCTAAGTGACAACCTTAAGGCGCCGGGCTAAACGAATTGTTTATGAATATGTGAATAACATGTACCGCTTCACGATGTAATACATGGAATTTTATGCGTCCCACTATTGTAGTTGACGATGATTTGATGGCGACTGCGCTTAAGTTGACAGGTGCTGCCAGCAAGGCCGAGGTTGTTGAGTCAGGGGTGCGTGCGCTGGTTCGCCTAAAGCAACAGGAAGCAGTAAGGGCCTTTGGAATACGCTGCCCTGGAGTGAGGTGGGTCACAGAAAGGGGTATGAGCCAAAATAAATTCCGCTTCCGATGTATACCCCAACACAGTTCAAGTGTGGGAGAGTGCTGAGTTTGAAAATTCGGGTGGTGATGGAATTGTGCTTTTATTTTTGCGGAGTAGACTGCCGCCGCAATAATTCATCAAAACATAATAATAATTTTCGGCGTGGCGATTCCTGAACCGTTGTGGTTTCCCTCTGGGTTATTCGGTTCTCTCGTGCAATACCTCATAAGTTTTCAGCGGTGCATGTTTTTGAGTGCAACACAGCTAATCTTCTTGAGGAAATTATTATGCGTATCTCCCTGTTATTATCCGGTGTGGTGCTGGCTGCTTGTGCGACCAGCGCCTTTGCTGCCAATCGTCCTACCGGTTTTACTACCATTTGCAACGAAGGCAAAACCTGTTCTGTTCCTGCATCGACGCTGGTGGCTTATGGCCGCGCCGATAAATTTACTTATAAAACCCTGAGCGGCAGTTTTGTGTGCGGCGAAGTGACTTTTGGTGCGGGCACCAAAGTAGCGGGCGGCACTAATGAGTGTTCGGTCAGTCGTGCAACCTCGGCTGCCAATAGTTCTAGCGCAGTCACTTCCAGTAAAGTGAATTCGAGTGCGCCCAGCTCTGCGGCCAGCTCGAAAAGTTCAATCGCCAGTTCTAAAAGTTCGGTGGCCAGTTCCAAAAGTTCAGTGGCGACCAGCTCATCGTCAAGTGCGCCTTCCATCGGCACCTATTATCCCGGTTGTGAAAAACCTGAACCCACTGAAACTGTGCAGTTGGCCGCGACGCGCGTAGTGGCGGCGGGGGAAGTGTTTGATGGTTTGAATAAACGCTACAACCTTTCTGGTGGTGGGCAGGGTGAAGGTCAGCCGCCACTGTTTGACGTGCAAGAGGGCGGGGTAGTGCGCAACGTGATTATCGGGTCGTTGGCGGCCGATGGTATTCACTGCAAAGGCAATTGCACCATCGAACGTGTGTGGTGGGAAGATATTGGTGAAGATGCGGCAACGGCGATGGGGCCGGCGGGAACCATCATGAATGTCACCTGCGGCGCTGCCTTTAATGGCTCGGATAAGACCTTCCAGTTTAATGGTCGCGGCGAATTGCACATCAGCAAATTCTATGTGCAGAGCGCAGGAAAATTAGCGCGTACTTGCGGCGACTGCACTAACAACGGCGGCCCGCGCAAAATTGTGATCAACGATGTCATTACACGCGATGTGAGCACTATCGTGGGTATCAATACCAACTTTGGCGATAGCGCAACTATCCGCAATTTAACCCTGAATAACAGCGGCACCTCCAAAACCAAAATTTGCCAGGTTTATAAAGGTGTGGTGAAAGGTTCTGGTAGCAGCTCGGCGCTGGGGGTTGAGTTTGATACGGTGAATTGTGATGTGCGCCCGGCGGATGTGACTCTGCTCGGCGTTAGCCAAATGAATACCTCGGCCTGCGCGGGTTCCTGCCCGATTAATTAATCAGTGTGATTTCCCAGGCACTTTGTTCGTGGTGCATTGTTTCTGCCCGGTTAACAAACCGGGCAGTGTTTTAGCGCGCATTGGTAAAGTGCGGGTAACTGAGTTTGTGTTCGCATTGGTGCGAGTTATTTGAATAGGGAGATTTCAAGCAAAAGACTTTACGGGTTTGCAAATGGAGCTGCCTTACATCATCGGCGTGGTATTGGTTGAAGAGGCGCTCGAATTCCCCATTCGCTTTGATCTTCGCAAGCCCTATCGATATACGTTCGGCGAGCTTGGGTGTTTGTTTGCTAACGTGCAGGTAGATTGGATAGTCGTAATAAATAAGCAGATTTTGTTCAAGGGTTAAAAAAGGATATTCGGCCTTTTTCTCCCGCCAGGTATAAATGGCTTCGTCCGCACCCAATGGCAAACAGTGATAGCGTTTCGCCGCCAACATTTCAAACAGGGATTCAAACGTTGACCCTTGTTTGGGGATTACACCGTTGTGCTTGTAGACTTCCGTATCCGCCCAGTTAAGGCCCTGGCCAATTTGCAGTTGATTGATAGTTGTAATGGGTTCTGCGGGAAAATGTGCGGGGTTTATCAGGCAAACCCTATAGCCCAACAAGCCGTTCGATATATCAGTTGGAATACTGATCACTTCACCTTGCGCTATGGCGGTACCGGGCGCGGCCCACAGCAGGTTCAGAATTTTCCCTTCACTGATCAGGAGTGATTGACGCTTAGCGCTGGGCTCTTCGGCAAAGGGGATGATGGCGTAGTCACCATATTCAGAACGGGTATTCTCGAGAATGCTGCGAATCAGGGTGAACTTGTAAGCATGTCGCGCATCTTTTGCGCCCCGATCGTAATAACGTACTTCCATGGGGGCGCCGGTTGCCTGGCTATTGGTATTGCCCCCGGAGTTGGCCAGCGCGGCCAGCGGGATTAGCGCGAGGAGGCATACTGCGACGAGAGTGTGCATCTGTTTCACCAATTCATTTCCAGAGCCAGATACCAGCGGCGCCCCGCTACATCGTAAGTCATAGTGTCGGTGTTAACGTCCAGCCAATTAATCACATAAGGCGCTTTGCGGTCGGACAGGTTATTGACTCCCAGGGTTAATTGGAAGCTGCCTGGTTGGTAGCTGAGTTGCAGATGCTGGTAGGTAACCGCCGGGATCTGTGCGCCCTTACTGGTGGGAGCAGCGTTAAGCGCATCGCCCTTGCCCAGGTACTGGAGGCTGTAGCTACCCGCCCAGTCGCCGCGCGTCAGGCTTAATTGCGCCAGTGAGCGATATTGCAAATAGCTGCCGCGTCCGCTGGTGACCTTGCCGGTGTAGTCGATGGCGGCGGCGTCTTTGTAGGGCGTGATCTGGTAATGGCGCAGGTAGCTGGTCTGCCAGTCCAGCCCCAGTTGCCAGCCATCCAGATCCAACCTGCCTTTGATACCCAGATCCAGCCCGGATTGTTCTTCCTCCGCGGCATTTACCCATTGGGTAGATAAATAGTTGATCTCGCCCGAGGCTGGGTTGCGAGTGAAATGATTGCTGGCGCAAAAGGGATGGGACAGGTTGCCCGAGTTGTAGCAGGCATTGAGGCGCGAGCTGCCGTCGATGGCGATGATGGCGTCATCGATATGGATCTTGTAATAGTCGAGGCTGAATTCCAGTGGTGCAAAATCGGGATTCCAATCCAGGCCCAGCCCGTAGGTTTGGGCTTCTTCCGGGTTCAGGTTGCGGTTGCCGCCGAGTGTAGTGAGGACGCTGGTGACCAGTTGCTGGTAGTTGGCAGGCACCCCGGCAGCCATACAATTTTGGTAGACCGGTGAGCCAGGGGTTAGCTTGCTCCAGTTGCTGCAGGGGTCGCGGGTAATCAGGTTTAGTTTCTGCTCACCGGCAAACAACTCGGGAATATTGGGTGCGCGAAAAGCGCTGGCGCGGGTGGCGCGCACTTGCAGACTTGCCAGTGGTTGCCAGTTGAGTCCCAATTTGTAGTTGGTGCTGCTGTCAAAAAGATCGTAGTGCGAGTAGCGCAGGGCGGCATTGAGTGTGAGTGAATCGGCCAGCAATGCGTCTTTAAGCAGGGGCACGTTGGTCTCGATAAAGGCTTCTCTGGTCGTGTATTGCCCGGCTGCCGGCTCCTGGGGGTTGGTGTTGGCGGCACCGCTGCGGGTCAGTGGATCCGGGTTGCGCCAGGCTTTCTCGCGCCGCACTTCCAACCCTGCTGCCAGTTGCAGCGAACCTGCATCCAGCGCCAGCAGTTCGCCGGAAAGGCTGCCACTGTAGCTCAGCACCTGGTTGCCGCCGTGGTCGCGGGTTTCCGTCATCAGGTAATCAAACACCTCCTGGCCCAGGTCGCCATAGCCCAGGTAATCGGCACAGGGAATGGCGGCGCCGGGGCCAGTGCTGCAGCGGCTGGTATCCAGGCTGGCATCGACGCGGTCGAGGTTAGCGACATTGGTCAGGCCATCGACCCCGCGATTGCGGCTCCAGCCCAGGCTGGATTGCCACTGCCAGCGCTCAGCTAGCTGGCCATCAAGCCCCAACTGCCCCTGTACATAATCTACATCCTGATAAAAACGACGTGTGCCGGCTTCCAGCAGACGACGGCGCTCCAGTACCAGGTTTTGACCGGTCGGATTAGTGGGGTGATTAACAGCAATGTTGATGGGGCGATTAATCCCCAGGGTGCCGGGCGAGCCCAGTTGCCACGCCTCACTGCGGGTATAGATCCAGGTGGAAAACAGGCGCAGCTGGTCATTGAGCGGGTAGTCGCCCTTGCCGCTGAGGCTGAGTCGCTCAATGGGATTGACTGCATTCAGGTAGGGGTTGGCGTTGAAGTTATGTTTGGTTGCTGAGTAGGGTTCATAAAAATCGCCGTCACCCCCCGGTATTTGATTGAAGTTAACACGCGTTCCGTCGGCCAGGCGCGCCCGCCCGCCTATGGTATTGCTGCTATCCACGCACACCAGTTCACCGGCCGCTTCGCCCAGCCCGCAGGGGGCGCGGCTGGCCATATTGATAGCATCGCTTTTGAAATAACTTAAGCCCAGTATTAGCGAGCCCTGGTCGGCGCGCACCCCCCAATCCAATTGGGCGGATTGTTCGGTGCCATCGCCCTTGCTGGTTTGGCCGTAGTGAACCCGGGCGTTGCCCTGACTCTCTGGTTTACGGGTAATGATATTCACCACCCCGGCGACGGCATCGGCTCCGTAGATAGCCGATGCCCCCGCGCGGAAGATTTCGATCCGCTCCACCATCGCCAGCGGAATTGCATTCAGGTCAACTGCCGCGTTGGCGCCGGTGCCGCCGTTGGCCAAGCGGTGGCCATCAAGCAACACCAGGGTGCGATTGATCCCCAGCCCGCGCAAATTTACATGGGTGCTGCCATGGCCATTAACACCCCAATAGGCGTTGCTCTGGTTGCCGGCATAACCGGCGGAAACGGGGAGTTGCTGTAACAGTTGTTCGAGGGACGTTGCGCCAAAGCGGCGGATGCGGTGCTGATCAATCAGGGTGATGGGGCCGGTGGCAAGCGGATTGGTTTGTTGAATATGGCTGCCGGTCACCCGGGTATCAAGCAACTGTGTCAAATCCATAGCGAGCAGCTTGTCTATCGCGTCGGCCGGTTTGGCAAGGGAGTGGTTGCAGAGCAAAACCCCCGCCAATGTCAGCCACCACAATCCTGTTTGGTGGGTGTTGTCGTTAGTGAATCCGCACGTCATAAGCGATTGCGCCCCTGGCACCTTAATCCCAAAACTATAGCAGCGCATCTCTGGCTGTCAGTGCCGATTCCCTCTTTGTGCCGAATTAAAGTGAGACGCTGCCCACCTTAGGGTTAAAGCCCAAGCTGGGACGACAGGGTTGAGGCCTTGGGCAACACTGGTGTAACTGGGGTCTCCTCCAAGTCTTTGCGCGATTACAGCTCCGTTGTGTCTTTAAGGATTAATAACAATAAGAAGTGGCTGTGGGCGGGACGCAAGAAACCCAGGTGCGAATAACCAATAACAACACCATCATGCAGGTCATTATCATGAACCGATTCAAGCGAGCCTTGCTTTTGCTGGGCGTCCTGGGCTTTGCTCAGGCCAGCCATGCCGCCATTCTCAATTATGGTGCGGGTAATATCAGCGATACCATCAATACCGCCGGCTGGAAATGTACTGTCGACTACGGCAACTGGATTCACAACGCCGGTGTGGTAAAGCCCGGCGTTAGCAGCTGTAACCCTATAGGCGCACCTACCCCGATTTACCCACAAAAAGTGTCGCCAGCTACTACCAAGCCAACCATGACCCATCGCTGGTGGGGTTCGATTTCCTTCATGGGCGAAATGAAAGTTGGCGCATCGACTGACTCTGGCTATATCACCCCGGACCCAATCACCGCCCGCATTACCGATCGCGGTGTACGTCTTTTGGGTATTCCCGGTGGCCTGCGCACCGGCACTAATGACACCATCTATGCCATTCCTGATCCATTCAGTGAAGTGTTTGATGGCATCGCCATTGGCAACTCCGCCTATTCCAATCTTGACGCTTTCCTCAAAGACTACAGTGATGGCTCAGTCACCGTGCAATGGAACAGCGGTTCTACCCCGGTAATGGAAGCGACCTTCGTGCATGGCTCGCCCTATGTTTATTTCACCGCCCTGCAGGGAAACCTTGTCGTACGCACCAAGGCAGCAGATAGCGGTGAAAAAGGAATTTTCTATCAAAGTGGGAATAGTTTGGGTGTTTGGACCGAAGTGGCAGGCAATCGCAACGCCTTCCTGATTACCGGTCACGATGCCACTACCTTCAGCGGCGTAAACACCGCCAGCATCGGTGTAAGTAACGGCACCAAACGTATGACCGTGGCCTGGTTGCCGCAACTGACCGGTACGCCGGATGCATCCATGATCAATACCTTTATCCAGTACGCAACCCAACGCGTGGATAAGGTCAATATCAATTACGCCGTAGACCGCAATACCAACAAAGTCACCATCAGCCACCAGTACCAATTCAATGGTGCCAATGTGACTACACTGGCGGGCCTGTTGCCGTTGCACTGGAAAAACTCTACCCAGGCCGTGACCAGCTATAAGGTTCGCTCGGCGCGCGGGGTGACCAAGTTTGCGGCGACCAACAGCTTTAGCTACACCATCCCCTACGTAGGCGTGCTGCCTTACTTCCCGGAAAATATTGGCGATTACAACGCGACCCAATTGCGCGCGCTGGTGACTGAGTTTGTAAACCAGGGTACCGCCAAGTGGAACACCGCTACCGATACCTACTGGGCCGGTAAAAACTACGGCAAGGTAGCGGAACTGGCCGCGATTGCCCGTTCTATTGGTATGACCACCGAAGCTAACCAAATGATCGCGTGGCTTAAAGCCGAATTGCAGGATTGGTTCCGCGCCAACACCACTGGCAACCTGGATACCACCAAGTACTTCGCCTACGACAGCAACTGGAACACCCTGCTGGGCTTTGATGAGTCCTTCGGTGCGCAGCAACAATTGAACGACCACCATTTCCACTACGGTTACTTTGTGCGTGCTGCCGCTGAAATCTGTCGTGTCGATGCGGCCTGGTGTGGATCTACCCAATACGGTCCCATGGTGGAATTGTTAATTCGCGATTACGCCGCTGGGCGCGATGACAGCCAGTTCCCCTACCTGCGTAACTTTGACCCGGCTTATGGCTTCTCCTGGGCTTCCGGTCACGCCAACTTCGCACTGGGCAACAACAACGAATCCACGTCGGAAGCCGCTAACGCCTACGGTGCGATTGTGCTTTACGGCATGATCACCGGTAACAATGCCCTGACCGAACGCGGCATGTATTTGCATGCGTCATCGGCCGCAACCTACTGGGAATACTGGAATAACATCGACCGTTACAAAGGTCTGGGTGGCGATTACGATAACTTCTCCGCCAGCTATACCAAGCCAACCACCTCCATTATTTGGGGCAACGGCCACGTGTTCTCTACCTGGTTCTCCGGTGCATATGCGCACATCCTGGGTATTCAGGGTTTGCCACTCAGCCCGTTGGTACTGCACATTGGTCAGCACGCCGGCTACCTGAACAACTATGTCGCATTGGGTTTGAGTGAATCCTCTAATGGAAAACCTTCCGGTCTGCCTAACGGCCAGTGGCGCGATGTCTGGTGGAATATTTGGTCAATGACAAACGGTCAGGCGGCGGTGGATGACATGCTCGCTTACGGCTTGAACAACCTGATTCCGGAAGAGGGTGAAACAAAAGCACATACCTATCATTGGGTCTATACCCTCAAGCAATTGGGTAGCCTGGCGACGGGTACTGGTGCATTAACCGCTAACCACCCGGCCGCAGTCGCCTTTAACAAGGGCGGCATTCTCACCTACATCGCCTACAACTTCGGTTGCTCAGCGATCAATGTGGCCTATTCCGATGGCACCAGCTTCTCGGTTCCAGCCAAGGGTTATGCCCTGAAGCGCACCGGTCAATCGGTGGTTTCGAGTGGTGCAGGTTGTTCCGGTACCAGCAGTTCGGTTGCCAGCTCTACCCCAAGTTCTGTGGCTAGTTCTTCAAAATCGTCCGTGGCGACTTCCTCAGTCGCTAGCTCTGCCGTTGCAACACCCTACGGGCATACGGTTTTAACCAGCACCAGTGTGCGCTTCCATGCCAATGCAGCGGCTTGGGCAGACATTCACTACACCATCAATGGCGGCGCCCAGCAGAATATCCGCATGACCCACAATGCGGATAACTCCAACACCTATACCCTGACCGGTATTCCGGCGGGTGCGACTGTGCGCTATTTCTTCACCATCGCCCAGGGTGCTGGTGCGATTGATACCGCCTGGGTCCAGTTTGGTTGCTGCACTGGCGGTACCTCTAGCACTCCTGCAAGCAGTGTGGCAGCCAGTAGTTCAACGCCGGCGTTTACCCAGTTGGTACAGGCCGAAGCCTTTACTGCGATGAGTGGTGTGCAGACCGAAGCCACTACCGACACCAATGGCGGCCAGAACGTGGCTTACATCGATGCCGGTGACTGGATGGCCTACGGCAACATCACCATCCCGGCGACGGGCAGCTATCGCATTGAATACCGCGTTGCCAGTCCATCGGGTTCACTGCTTTCTGCTGACCTGAATGCCGGTGCGATTCAGCTGGGTAATGTCGCTATTCCAGCCACTGGCGGCTGGCAAAACTGGACTACCGTTAGCCATACCGTGACCCTGAATGCGGGCACTTACAGCTTCGGTGTCTTCGCCCAACAGGCTGGATGGAACTTCAACTGGTTCCGTATTACCCGTTTATAAGTTCGTCTTCCCACGTTAAGTGGGATGCCCTTTCGCCCCCTAAAGAACCCGTTCTTTAGGGGGCTTTTTTTTAGTACCACTTTTGCGAGTGGGAAGAATCTACACAGTGTTTTTTAGCGCTGTTTTTGTTGATAAGTCTTTGAAAATATTAAATTTAATAGCTTCCCAGTAAGGTGTAAAAAAAGTGATATGCGTCAGGTTTGAATAAATTTTCAAGGTGGGACGACTCATTAGATGCCAGTTGGGATTATCGCCCCGCTAGAAAAGCGGTCATGGCCCGATACGAGGGGGACCCGAGAGAATCTGCTCCATAGCGCGGGCCAGGATAATTCCATACCAATAAATAAAGTGGAGAATTCCATGAGTAAGACACTAACCAACAAGCAAACCCAAGGCTTCAAGAGAAAGCTCATCACCACCGCCGTTGCCTCCGCAATGCTCGGCATGACCGGCATGGCCATGGCACAGCAAGATAACAACGTAGAAGAAGTTGTTGTTACCGGCATTAAAGGCTCGTTACAGCGTGCGATGGACGTTAAGCGCGATGCCAAGGGTGTTGTCGATGCAATTTCGGCGGAAGATATCGGCAAGTTTCCCGATACCAACCTGGCAGAATCACTGCAGCGTATTTCCGGTGTATCCATTAGCCGCAACAACAACGAAGGTTCACAAATTACCGTGCGCGGCTTCGGCCCCGACTTCAACCTGGTGACTTTGAACAACCGTCAAATGCCGACCAATGGCTATAGCCGTTCGTTTGACTTCTCCGACCTGGCGGCAGAAACCGTGAGTGGTGTAGAGGTCTACAAAACATTCAGTGCTACCCGCACCTCGGGTGGCATTGGCTCGCTGGTTAATATCAAAACTGCTCGCCCGCTGGATAACCCAGGTCTTAAGGCATCTGTGGGTGCCAAGGCAGTAATGGACTCTACTAACGAAGTGGGTGATGACATTACTCCAGAAGTGTCCGGCATTTTCAGCAATACCTTTGCCGATGACACCTTTGGTGTAGCGATTTCCGGTTCTTATCAGGAGCGCGACAACCGCGCGGTTAACGCCGATATCGCCAACTGGCGTAACAATATCGATTTTGAATCCGCGGCTGGCTCTAACCTGCGCGTAGTGCAAGACAACCGCGAAGACAAAACCGGCAACGTTTACTACCCACGTAACTTCGGTTACGGCATTGAAGATTTCCACCGTGAAAGAACCAACGGCCAATTGGTATTGCAATACCAGCCAATAGATACCCTGAAAGCGACCCTGGATTACACCTACGCCAAGGTTGACATGACTGCACTCAACACCGGTGTTGGTATTTGGTACAACGATTCAGGTTCTGACGCGCGCGAAGTCGTGATCGACAAGAACGGTACTATCACCAAGCTGACTGCCGCGGGCGATGACTTTGCGTCCAATATCCGTTTGAACACCTCTGAAACCGAGAACAACTCCGTTGGCTTCAACATCGCGTGGGAAGCGTCCGACAACCTGAAGCTCGGTTTCGATGCGCACAACTCCACCAATGAAAATGGCGGCGTGGGTCGTGGCCACAATGCCTTCCTGATTTTGGCGGCGGCGTCTATCGACCAAAAAACTTACGATGCTACCAAGGGACAGGATATTCCCTACATGCACGTGACCTTTAAAGAAAATGGCCCGGGTATCGTCGATGGGTTCCCAACAGCAGCGTCTTACGATTCGCTGTTCGGTGAAGCCAACCTGAACATTAACAAATCGGAAGTAACCCAGTTCCAATTCACCGGTAGCTTCGACACCAACGCCGATACCGGAATTACCTCGATTGATTTCGGCGCAGGCCAATCCGAGATCGAAAACCGTTGGAGAGGCTACAGCACGGGTCAAATCCCGGCGGGCTGGTACGGCGGCAATGCTAACCTCTTCCCGGATGAAGTGTTCAAGCAAGAAAATCTGAATGGGTTGACACCATCCTTCTCCGGTGGTGGCTCCAACGTGCCTTTCTATCACTCTTGGGATTTTGAAACCAACGTGCGGGTGTTGGAAAACGGCAAGTGGAAAGAGCCAGTGGATTGGGTTTGGGGTTCAGGTCCTTCAGCCTGTAAGCCATGCGTCATGCAACCCAATGTAAACGGCGATCCTGTTAATGATCACCGCGTAACCGAAGAAACCACCAGCGCTTATATGGAAGTTAACAATGTGGGCGATCTGGCGGGTATGGAGCTGAAAACCACCACGGGTCTTCGCTACGAATCTACCTCTATTGAGTCGAACAGCTTCCAGAAGGACCCCACTGAACTGGTATGGGTAAGCTCAACCGAGTGGAGCCGTAACCTGGCGAAAGACAGCAGCTACACCGCTGAGAAGGGCGACTACGATGTCTGGTTGCCAAGCCTGGATACCAGCTTGCAAATTACGGATGACGTAGTTGGTCGTTTGAGCTATAGCAAATCCATCACTCGCCCAACCCTGGGTAGCATGATTGGTACCTTCGACGTGACCTCGCGTCCGAAGCCGGGCGAGCGTACCGGTACCGCAGGTAACCCGGATCTGAAACCCTTTATGGCAGACAACTTCGACCTGTCGGCCGAGTGGTACTACGCGGACTCCAGCTATGTGTCAGCGGGCTTCTTCATGAAGCAAGTGGATGACTTTATCGTTAACCAAATTATCGAACGCACCGTGGGCAATCTGCGTGATCCGTCAGCGGGTCCACGTGTTGAAGCGGCGAAAGCGGCGCTGCAAGCAGCGGGCAAGCCGATTAATGACACGACTATTATTGAGCAAATCAATATTAATACCGGCAAACCAGCAGGTAGCCCGATCATTCAGGACAACACCGATCCTCTGGCGACATTCAATGTGTCTCAGCCAATCAACCAGGAACAAGCCAAGCTTTATGGCTGGGAGTTGGCGGTACAGCATATGTTTGGCGAGTCGGGCTTTGGTGTACAGGCTAACGCCACCCTGGTGGACGGCGATCTGGATGTGGATAACGCTTCCACGGACTTCCAGTTCGTACTGCCCGGCATGAGTGACTCAGCCAACCTGGTGGGCTTCTATGACAAAAATGGTCTGCAGGCGCGTATCGCGTACAACTGGCGCGATACCTACCTGAATGGCGTGGGCGAAGGCAATGCACCTTACTACACCGAAGACTACGGCCAAATCGATATTTCGGTGAGCTATGACTTGCCGTTTGTCGAGGGTATGACGGTGTTTGTGGAAGGTATTAACGTGAGTGAAGAATCGCAACGCGTGTATGCACGTTACGAAAACCAGTTTAAATCTGCCTACCAATACGGTGCGCGTTATAACCTGGGCGTTCGCTACAGTTTCTAATCCGTCTGTGGGTTTGTTGAGTTAAGGAAAAGCCGCTGTGTGTTAGCGGCTTTTCCTTTTCTGTCGATCAAAAAGGTTGACTCAATTTTTTGCCGTTGCCAGGAGTCTGATGTGGCCAAGAATGTGTTGCTCGATAACGTCACTCATAAAGATTTAAAAATCAATCCAGCGCGGGGCTGCCATCTTGGCGATGCGATAGGTTACACCGCCATAGTGCCCTGGGAATTTCGTCAGGTCGCTGCGACCTATCCGATCTTTTATCGCAAAACCAGAAACAACCAATTCGAAGCTGTGGCGTTGTTTGGTCTTTCTCCCGACGAAAATTTATTTATTGATGCAGCGGGTTGGTGTGGAAATTATTTGCCGCTCTCGATGGAGCGTATTCCATTTTCCATTGGCTATACTCAGGATTCGGCGACCGGCCAACGTCAACCGATGATTCACGTGGATATGGATCATCCGCGGGTAAGCGAAACAGAAGGCCTGCCGGTGTTCCTGCCTCAAGGTGGAAATTCCGATTATCTGGAAAGTATTAATAGTGTTCTCGCTGAATTGATTAATGGCGTAACTATTTGCCAGCGCTTTACCGACATTTTGCAGGCGGAGGATCTACTGGAGCCGTTTGTACTAAAAATTCTGTTGGACAACGGCACACAAGTGGAATTAGGTGGCTTCTATACCATTAATGAAATGGTGCTGCGCGACCTGGGCGAAGAGCAGTTAGTGCGCTTGCACAGTCAAAACTTTCTGGAATTGATTTATATGTCCATTGCGTCGCTAGCCAATATTAAAAAATTAATCGACAAGAAAAATAAATCGCTGCAATGATAAAACGCAATGTGAACGAGGCGATGTTATGTTGCAAAACCTGCAGGCTATAAAAGTCGTTGAAGGCATAAGCCCCGCTGCAATTCCTGCAGAGGTGTTGCTATCGCAAGTGCCGCTGGTGCTGAAAGGGTTGGTGAAAAGCTGGCCCATTGTGCAGGCCGCGCAGACTTCAGATCAGGCCGGTTTTGATTATCTCTGCCAATTTTATAATGGTGAGCTGGTGAATACCGCCATTGGCGATGAACACAACACGGGTGCTATTTTTTACAATCAGGATTTCACCGGCTTTGCCTATGAGCGTGCACGTTCATCGCTCACCAATGTTTACGAAAATATCAATCGCCTGCACGCCAATGGTTCGCGGCGGGCCTATTATGTGGACTCGGCGCCCGTTAACTCCTGTGTGCCCGGCTTTCGCGCGCACAATGATTTAAATATGGGGCAATTCAATCCTCGTGTCAGTGTGTGGATGGGTAATAGAACCATCGTCTCTGCGCATCACGATATTCCCGACAATATTGCCTGCGTGGTAATTGGTAAACGCCGCTTTGTATTATTCCCTCCGAATCAATTACAAAATTTATACATAGGGCCGCTGGATTTTAATCCCGCCGGTCCGGCAATCAGCCTGGTGGATTTACACAATCCCGACTTTGAAAAATTTCCGCGCTATAGAGAAGCTCTGACGCAGGCACAAATCGCTGAATTGGAACCGGGTGATGCGATTTATATTCCCAGCATGTGGTGGCACCACGTCGAAGGTTTAATGCCATTCAATTTGATGGTGAATTACTGGTGGACAGCTTTCCCCAATTATGTGGGCTCGCCGCAGGATGCCTTTACCCATGCGCTGATGAATATTCGTTCACTCCCGGCGAATGAGCGTCAGCATTGGAAAAATTTATTCGACTATTACATTTTTGATGCTGATCCGGAAAATCTCGCGCACATTCCCGCCGATAAACTCGGCGTCCTGGGTGAGCTGGATGAAAACATAGCGCGCCGCTTACGCTCGCAATTACTGAATCGCTTAAATCGCTAATTCTTTATTTTTTTTAAACAACGTTATCTCAATCGCTTTTATACAGAACACTACCCATGAAAAAAAATAACCGCATAGTGATCGTCGGTGGTGGCTCGGCAGGCTGGATGGCTGCCGCTGCTTTATCCAATGCATTCGGTACCACCAAACAAATTACCCTGATTGAATCCGATGCGATTGGTACTGTGGGGGTGGGTGAGGCAACCATTCCGGCGGTGAAATCCTTTAATAAATTGTTGGGCATTGATGAAGCCGAGTTTTTAAAAACTACCCAGGGCACGTTCAAGCTCGGCATTCAATTCGAAAACTGGGGCGCGCAGGGCGATCGCTATATGCATCCTTTTGGCCTGGTGGGCAAAGATTCCTGGATGGCCAACTTCCAGCATTTCTGGTTGAAAGCAAAACGCATGGGTGTGGCGAAAAGTTATTTCGATTATTCGTTGAATATTCGCACCGCAAACGCGAATAAATGCATGATCGATCCCAATACCGGGCTGGATTACGCCTATCACTTTGATGCCGGTTTGTACGCGGCCTATTTGCGCCAATACAGCGAGGCGCGCGGTGTAAAACGTATCGAAGGCTTCATTGATTCAGTGCAAACCCGCAGTGACGATGGCTTTATTGAATCAGTGACGCTGCAAGCGGGCGATGTGATTGCCGGCGATATTTTTATTGATTGCTCGGGTTTCCGCGCGCTGCTGATTGAACACACACTGCACACCGGCTTTGAAGACTGGTCGCACTGGCTACCTTGTGACCGCGCGCTGGCGGTACAAACTGAATCGGTAGGTGAACCTATTCCCTATACGCGCTCTATTGCCCATGCAATCGGTTGGCAATGGCGCATTCCCTTGCAGCATCGCGTAGGCAATGGGCTGGTTTATTGCAGCCGTTATATTAGCGATGATAATGCAAAAAAACTGTTGCTGGAAAATCTGGAGGGTGTGGTGAGATCAGAACCGCGCCTGATTAAATTCCGCACCGGGCGCGCCATCAAGCAGTGGAATAAAAACTGTATTGCGATTGGTTTGTCGAGCGGATTTTTGGAGCCACTGGAATCTACCAGTTTGCATTTAATCCAAACGGGTATTGTGCGCCTGGTGCGTATGTTTCCCGGTGATGAGATTAACCAAACTGAAATTGATGAATACAATCGCCAGTCGCGCTACGAGTACGAGCGTATCCGCGATTTTATTATTTTGCATTACCACGTGACCCAACGCAGTGACAGTGCTTTCTGGAATTATTGCCGTACTATGTCCATTCCGGAAACCCTTGCGCGCAAAATTGAAGTCTATAAAAACACCACCAGCGTATTTAAAGAGCAGGACGAACTATTTCACGAAGGGTCATGGCAGCAAGTAATGTTGGGGCAGGGGATAACGCCCAAAAGTTATCACCCGGTGGTGGATAAGCTTAGCGATGATGAATTGGTGAAGCTTATGAACTCCATCGAAAATGAACACAACCAATATCTGGCACGTTTCCCCAGCCATCAGCAATTTATTGATCACTACTGCAAGGCGGCCGTGCCTGATTAAAATCAATTTTTGAAGATTCATGGACAGGTGCAATAAAAAAAGCCGGATAAAAATCATCCGGCTTTTTTATTGCTAAATAGCTGGTGCTATTAGTTACAAGTATATTTCAAGCGTGGATAGGAGTAAGGATCCAATGGTTGTACGGTGTAAGGACAATTCTGACCACAAAATTGGCTGGGCGTCATGTTCGGGTTTAGCGAACCATTAGGGCCGGTTTGCACAATAAGTGTGGCGCCGGTATTACAGCTGGGTGTGTTAGTGGTGACATATTTCAAAATAGCCGCGCTGGCACAAGCGCCGCTCGCTACATAGCCGGGAGCAACCCAGGTAATACTACAGGTAGAAGGATTGTACTGGTGATGTTTTTGTTCGCGTGTCGCAATTGAAGTGCCGTTCAGCTGGCACGATGATGTAACAATTGCGCCAGAGGGAATGTTTTGTACACCGGTGTTAACCCAGCTGCAACCCGAAGGTTGGGTTGATTGTGCAAAGCTGCTCGCGGCCAAGGTGCCCGCGAGAGAAATACCGATACCCAGGATTAATTTTGATAATTTCATATAAATTCCCATTCATAGTTTAGGGTGATTGTGCGCGCGTAATATTCAGCATCCGGTTGAATATTCGCGGCGATGCAAAATACATCGCCAGTGTTATCAGCCTCCTGGCTGATGATTGAAGTCGCCAGAAATTTCCAGCGGGTTCAACTTGACGGCTTGTTGCGCCGTGATTACAAGCATTAAGGCTCGGCCTTGACGTGGGAGTGAGTTGTAACGGTAAATGCAAAAAATATCGTCCCACCTTTTGCACTGGTTAAAACTGGGCAAAATTGATGTTAATTGGATAGGTTTCTTAGGGGGAGGAATTGGTTGAGGGGTCCGAATGGAACTCAGGCATAGTGGATAACTATGATAGGAGAGGTGCGCACTCTAGGCCCCTGGGGCATAATGCCGGCCACTACACAGCCACAGTGGTTACAGGTCAAACAGAAAATGAATAATCCGATCAAAAAAATAATGATTGTCGGTGGTGGTTCCGCCGGTTGGTTAACGGCGGGGGTAATTGCAGCAGAACATCTGGTCGATAAGGAAAAAGGCCTGGAGCTGGTGCTGATTGAATCGCCCGATGTTCCTACCATCGGTGTGGGTGAAGGCACCTGGCCTTCCATGCGCTCCACACTGAAAAAAATCGGTGTGTCGGAAACGGAATTTTTTCGCGAGTGCGACGCGAGCTTCAAGCAGGGTTCCAAATTTGTTGATTGGGTGAAGCCAGCGGGCGGCGCCTATTACCATCCGTTTAGCCTGCCTGATGGCGGCAACGACTTTAATCTGGCCGAGCAATGGCTGGTGCACCGCGATAAAGTGAATTTTTCCGATGCCGTCTGTCCCATCAGTTTTATTTCGGATCGTCAGCTCGCCCCCAAATTAATCACTACCCCGGAATATGGTGGTGTAAGTAATTATGGTTACCACCTGGACGCCGGGAAATTTTCCAATTTCCTGAAAAAGCACTGCACTGAAAAACTGGGTGTGACCTATATCCAGGATCATGTGGTAAAAATTAACGCTGCTGAAAATGGCGATATAGATTCCATCACCACCAAAATGAATGGCGACCTGCAGGCGGATTTATTTATCGATTGCACCGGCTTTGCCTCGTTGTTGTTAGGCGAGCATTATAAAATTCCGCTCAACGAAGAGCGCCGGGTGTTGTTTAACGATAGCGCGTTGGCGGTACAAATTCCTTATGCTGATGCAGAATCACCCATTCAATCCTGCACGGTGTCTACTGCACAAGATTGTGGCTGGATTTGGGATATAGGCCTACCCACCCGTCGCGGCATCGGCCATGTTTTTTCCAGTGCCCACACCAGCGAAGAGCAGGTACTCAAAAATTTGCAGGCCTATCTTGAACCGGCCATCGGCAAAGCGGCGGCTGATAAAATTACGCCGCGCAAGCTGACTTTTAACCCCGGTTATCGCCAGCAGTTGTGGCATAAGAACTGCGTTGGCGTTGGTATTGCGGCGGGCTTTATTGAGCCGCTGGAGGCAACAGCGCTGGTGTTGATCGAATTATCGGCGCAAATAATCGCTGAACAATTACCAGCAACGCGCGCGGTCATGGATACAGTGGCCAAACGTTTTAACCAACAATTCTTCAATCATTGGCAGCGCATTATCGAATTCCTGAAGTTGCACTATGTGTTAAGTGAGCGGCGCGATACTGATTACTGGCGCGATCACCTGGCCGATTCCACCCAGCCGGATGGCTTGCGCGAACTGCTGGAACTCTGGCGCTATCAGGTGCCCTGGAAGCACGATATCCGCGGCGATGAAATGTTCCCCTGGGCTAGCTATCAATACGTGCTCTACGGCATGGGATTTGAAACACAGATTTCCTCGGTGGCTAAGCGTGCGGCGGCAACGAATACTGAAAAAGCGGGTGAACTGTTTAATGCCAACATGAAAAAAACCCAGTCATTTGTAAACAACTTGCCAACTAACCGGACACTCTTGAACAAGGTGCGTGAGTTTGGGTTTCAGAAAATCTAGCTTTTTCCGATCCTTCGCTCCAGGGTGATTGCTTCTCAAAGCCGGTTATTACCAAATAACCGGCTTTTTAGTTGAAGCAATAAAAATGGTGGGTTCGACTAGCGCAACAGCGCAAATTTATCAGAACCCCGTATGAGCAAATCCCTCCCGCAAAAGTGAACAGCCCCATGTTCCACCACTGATTAAAGTGGGACGACACCCTTTTAAATCCAATGTCACTATGTGTTGGTCAGCCGTATAGCGCGCCCGTGGTTGAGCCGCTTTTCGGTGTGCCAGTGATCCGTTTCCTCACTGGGACTGAACCCTTGGGTGATGTCAGGTCCCCATGGGTGTTAGCAAGAGTGGTTTAGGTACACATATGCCAACCCGAATTACGCTTGTTAGCTCTCCTTGCTTTGCCCCCCACATTCTTTCCTCGAAGGAGAATGCGGGGGGCATTTTTGCTATGTGGAGTGATTGCAGACCTGATTCGCGAACAACAAACAAATTAGTAGCAACCTGACTAACCAAAAATAATATTTCTACGGCGAGGTAATTTATGCCCCTTCTTTACAAATCCGCAGCATTGGCATTTTGCAGTCTGGCGGTGGTTGCGGCTTTGACGGGCTGCGAAAAAAAATCTACAGCACCTACTGTAACTGAAGCCAGTGCCCCGGTAGCGGATGTACCTGCATCGCTTTGGCCCAAGCTGGATTTTGCGGTCAAGAAAGATATTAAATTGGTGGTCTGCGAAAACACCATGAAACAAAAAAAGATTGTAAAGTCGCAACTTTTACCCTTCGTTAGTACCGTTCCAATGGCAATCGCTGAAATCGTAGTTAAGCAAGAGCAGGGCTGGACATACCTCAAAGCGGGGCTGTAAAGTTAGTATTCTACACGGCTTAAGTTTAAGTTAAACGATGAAAAATTTGATAATAATGGCACTTTTAGTGTCATCAGGAACCGCTTTTGCTCAAAATCAAGCAGTGAAACAAGATACGTTCTCTTTGAGGCGTCTTTTTAGTAATGGTAAAATTAAGGGGTCGGTAAGGCAATTTTCAATGTTCACTGATAATCATTCAGGGCTTTCTGATTACTATGCTTTAGCTATTGGGGCAGGCTTGAATTATGAAACCAAGCGTTGGAAAAATATGCAATTTAGCTTTGGGGGCTTTTTCGTACATGATTTAGCCTCAAGCAATTTCTCAAAAGCCGACCCTACCACTAAAACCATTAGCCGATACGATATTGGGCTTTTTGATATTTTAGAACTCAACAATCAGCTCATTAGTCGAGTTG
>JAGKXA010000690.1 GCA_021151615.1 Cellvibrionaceae bacterium
GGAATAACATATTGCGCAAAGGCGATAAAGGTAACAAAAGGCCCGGTAAAGGTATTGGGATCAAAACCCACCGGCGCTTGATGGATGACCAACCACAACATTAAACCCACGCGGAAAAACCAGACCGCACTAACAACCATAAACAAACGCAATGCCCAGCGGCGGTGAGCTTTAAAATCACGCTGCATGGCGGCGCGCAACGCAATACCTGCAAACACCAGAATCAAGAAAGCATCCAGACTTTGCGCAATTTGCAACACAACACCACCTACAGTGCCGTGTACAAACAGCATATATAAACCGGCAATGCTGGTGGCTACAACCGCCAGCAAATACACACGCCCACTCCAGCGATGGAAAACGGGCAAGCGCGCGCGAATTTGTGGAATCAATTGCAGCGACCCGAGCAGCATAATAATTACCGCCAGTAGTAAATGCGCTGCTACAGCCGTATTGCCAACAGAATCACCAGACACATAACCGTGGGTTAGTTTTTCTTTCCACAAATGCAAGTCACCGCGCGCAGCAGTACCGCCATAAAACAACATCAAATAACTGGCAAATAACCACTGCCCGAAAACTGCAGTAATAAACCAGAAATTTGCAGCGAGTTGTAATGCCTTGCGACCTGAAAGCACAGATTTTACATTTTGATCCAGCGCTAGCTCGCTCATCAATTTCTCCTTAATTTGAATTCGATTTAAAAAGACCTTAATTAATTTGCAGGCTTTTTCTGTATCGGGGAGTGCTCAGTCAAAAGGACGCGCGTATTTTCAATATGCCATACGCTAGTTTGAGAGGACTTGGAGTCCACATCCATCGCCAGCCGAAAGCCCTCTCCCAAGCTACTTGCATTATCTCCACCGGTATGCCCACGCATAAATATACGGCTACCCGGGCCACTTAAACCGTAGTTGCCGCCGCGATGAATAAACATAGGTGTAGAACGCAGCAGACCAAAAAAATACGTATTATCCTCACAGCCATTTACCCAAGCGGAACCATCCGCAGGTGCACCTGTGTAATAGAAATGCTGGCA
>JAGKXA010000233.1 GCA_021151615.1 Cellvibrionaceae bacterium
AATTGCGGCATAAAATTTTTGCTGGCAAACACCCAGCCACCGGGCATAAGTGACAAGCTAACAACGAGCAGCGGCGTAATCAGCAATGGCAGCAGTACTTTAATAAATAGAATAATGTTTTCAGTTAACAAGAGTTGCAGGTCATCCAAACGAATAGTGGATTCGTGGAAGTTGACGTAAGAGAGACGGAAACTCTCACGCAGGCTCTCTGAGTAAAACCCAATGCTGTATTTCAATACCAATAGCGTTGCCAGCAAAGATATAGTGGTCGCCAGATCTTTCGAGCGCGCGACCTGCCCTTCATCTTTACTCTTTTTGAGTTTCTGGGCCGATGCCTCTTCCGTTTTTTCCTGGCTACTGCTGTCGTCGGCCATTGATCAGGCTCCTTGCAGTACAAGGCCAATGGTGTCCAGCAGCTCGCGCGTTAAGTGCAGGTAGCTCTGTGGCATATTGGGCAGGGTCAGGTAGACACACAGCAAACCCACCAGAATCGTGATGGGAAAACCGAGCGAAAATAAATTCATGGCCGGTGAAATACGGTTTAACAAACCGAAACAAAATTGCACCAGTGCCATACAAAATACGATGGGCAGGCTGATTAATACGGCGGCAGAGAAGGTCCAGGCAATTCCACGCAAGAAAGCTTCAATACCGAGATAATGCAATCCTCCACCTACCGGCCAGTGGATAAAACTCTGGTAAAACACACTGATGATTAGCAGGTGACAATCGATGGAGAAAAATAAGAATACCAGTAAGATAAAATACAACTGGTAAATAATCGATGACGAGGAAACGCCGTTGGTAGGGTCGTTATAACGGGCCATGCTCATGCCCATCTGCCCGGAAATCACTTCGCCCACCAGCATAAAAATGGTAAACACCAGTTGCAGCATTAAACCTAAAATCACCCCGAAAATAATTTGCTCAAAGGTGGTCACAATGCCTTTGAGTGAGAGGGGTTCTATTTCCGGCGGTACGGGTAACATTTTTCCCAATGCAAACGTCAGCACTAGCGCCAGCAATACCCGCACGCGAATGGAAACACTTTTGTGATTGAACAGCGGCGCCATGCTCAGCAGCGCGAGCAAACGGCAAAAAGGCCACCAATAGGCTTGCGCATCGCGCAGCAATTGGCTGAGTTCGAAAATAGGGGCCGTGGTCATAAGCGGGCTAATTGGCGTTAACCAATCAAGGTTCCGGCCTGCTGGAAAATTTGCACAAACAAATCACTCAGTGTTTGCAGTATCCAGTTGCCGGCAAATAGCAGCATGCCGAGGGTGATTAACAGGCGCGGTAAAAAACTCAACATCTGTTCGTTAATTTGTGTCGCTGCTTGAAATATGCTCACGATTAAACCGCCAATCAAACTGGGCACAATTAACACGCACACCACCAGCCCGGTGATATAAACCGCATTGGCAATTAATGTCGTTGCTGCTTCCGGAGTCATCATGGTGGTTATCTCTTTTATCAACAGGTTTAAATAATTTTTAAACGGAACATCTAATTTTTACGAGGAACATCTAATTGTTAAGGGTAGCGTCGCTAAAAGGGCTGAATGCTGGTCGTAAGCGTACCGACCAATAAAGTCCAGCCATCCACTAATACAAACACCATTAATTTAAACGGCAGGGAGATCATCATGGGCGAGAGCATCATCATACCCATGGCCATAAGTACGCTGGCGACAATCAAATCAATGACCAAAAACGGAACAAAAATCATAAAGCCGATTTGAAAGGCAGTTTTTAATTCACTTAATACAAATGCGGGCAGCAGTACAAAAAAATCCAGGTCTTTTAAATCATTGGGGCGCGCTTCACCGGAGAGGGCGATCATAGTGTCGAGTGAACTGGCACTGGTTTGTGCGAGCATAAAACGGCTGAGGATTTGTTTTCCTTCCCCCAGACTTTGTTGCAAGGTAATTTGATCCGCTTCAAAGGGAACGTAAGCTTTGGTGTAAATTTCGTTGCCGACCGGGCGCATTACCAGCAGCGTTAAACATAATGCAACACCGATTAATACCGGATTGGGCGGGCTTTGTTGCAAACCAATCGCCTGGCGCAAAATCGCGAGCACGATAATAAAGCGCGTAAAGCAGGTCATCATCATGAGCATCGCTGGCAAAAAGCCGAGCAATGTCATCAGCACCAGAATTTGCAGTTTGACGCTCATCTCCTGGCCGTTTTCGGTGTCGGTAATATTCAGCAAGGTGATATCACCACCCGCCGCAAACGACAGCGAGGGCAGCAATAACAGGGTTAATGCTGTGATGATGTGGAAGCAACGCATCATGAAGTCAGCCCGTTCAAACCTGCACCCGTTAATTCCAGGATGCGCAGCCCGTAGTTGCCATTCATCACAACGACTTCCGCTTTGGCGAAGAGCGCGCCGTTCACTTTGACATCGAGTGGTTCACCTGCAAGCTTGTCGAGCGTAATGACGCTGCTGACATCCACTTCCATTAAATCCTTGAGCGGTATTTCAGTGGATGCGACTTCCAGGGTTACGTTCACCGGAATCTTGCCGAAGAAACTTAAATCCTGTTGCGGCGCTTGCGGTGTGGGTGCGGGCGCATCAAATGGATTGTTAAAAGGGGCAGGCTCCTGCATGGGCGGCAAGCCCAGTTCGCCCGCGCTCATCAGGTTGTCAAAGTCGTTGTCATTGAATTGGTTATTCATGATGTTTTCACGCTCTCCAGAGAGGTTAAAAAGAGTGCTCCATCGTCTTCAAACATGGCGCCGCGAAAGAGTTTTTCCTGGTTGATTTCCACATCGCAGCGCTCGCGCATACGCATCATCACTATGTCGCCCACTTGCAGTGCCAGCACCTGGGAGAGGGGCATCTGCAAGGAAGCGATCACACAGTTGAGCCTTACCGGCAGGTGGATGATCTGGTTGATCGGGTTTACCCCGCTGGGGGCTGGTGCCGGGCTGGTCATGCGGTTGGTCAGCTCATCCACCAGTTGCGTATCCAGGTAAATAAAGATGGATGACTGCTTGTTGGTGATATGGCTGTGGTACTGGAACTCGGCAATGTATTCCCATTGGGTTTCCTCATAGGCGTTTTCCCATGGCTTGAGATCGCCAAAGGTTTCGCCGCCGAGCAGGGCGCGCGCAAAGATCTGGGCCACATCTATACCCAGGCGGCTGCGCATACGCTGTTCAGAAATACTGACCGGGGTATCCCCCTGGTTGGGCAGGCCGATACCGCCGTAGTAACACTCCAGCACTTCGGTCAGCAGGCTGCGTTCAATCGCAAAACCTACCTTGCCCAGGGCGCCGCGATAGATGCACTCGGCATCCTCGGCGCGCGCTTCATGGATCTGCACGCGGGTTAGCTCCAGGTTGATCCGGTAATTGCGCAGGAAATAGTCGCTGATCACCCGCGGATACTTGTTGGAGATCTCGTGGATGAACTGCGGAATCTTGTGATAGGGGCGGCCCAGCTTGTGCGGCTTTAACCGGGTGAGCTGGTCGGCGGCTACCTTGTGATGAACTTTGGCGCTAATCATCATGGTGCTCTTCACGGTCGTCATGGTATTGGGCGTCATGGTTTGAACTGTCACGGTGTTGGGCGTCTGCGGGTCACCCTTCTATTTACCTGGCTGGTGCTGGTTGCCGGCGAGCAATCAGTAACCAGTCAGCCCTGTCCTTAATCCAATCCTGGGGCTGCAAAAGCGGCGGGTTGGATAGTTTCCTGTTA
This sequence comes from Cellvibrionaceae bacterium, assembly GCA_021151615.1. Lineage (GTDB taxonomy): Bacteria > Pseudomonadota > Gammaproteobacteria > Pseudomonadales > Cellvibrionaceae > Cellvibrio. The sequence continues at coordinate 3,709 of JAGKXA010000233.1, forward strand.
GTCAATCTGTCGCGGTGAATCCGGGTGCGATCAGGTACTGCGTCAAAGCAACGCTGTGATGACCGTCACGAGGGCGAGTATAGGAGGGGGTTCCGCCAGAGATTAAATCAATAGATATCAAAAGCTGTTTTTGAGCGGGTTTTAGCCCGTTTGATTTCATTTGAGATCAAATGATTTAGTGCTTTGGAGGCAAGTTGCTAAGGTTCGAGGGCATGAAGTGGTTCACATATCTTTTGGTCTTGCGTCACATATATCTGCATCAGCCATCTCGCGGCTTACAAGATATAGGCGACCAAAGGGACGAAAAACTTTAATGAAAAACTAATGAAAGCCAACAAATTCATAGCCAAAGCCTAATAGATAAGTCTATTGGCTGATCCTAATCAGACAGGAAGGGTGATGACGGTGATGTCCACAAACCAGGCGATAATCAACACTCGCTTCACAGGCCGCAATGATCGCTTTGCCGATGAGCGTCTGTTTGAAGATAAGAGCTTCAAGCGGTGTCAGGTTGCAGAAGTTGCCAGCGGCGCCAAGCCCGCACGCAAGGTGATGATTCTCGGTCGCCCGCGCGATGAAGCCTATAGCCTGTTAACCGCCAGCCTGGAACACAATGGCTGCCAGTTAATTCACTGCGCGGAATTTGGCGAGCTGAGCGCCGGGCTGATCGCCAGTGCCAGTATGGTGTTTGTGTTTGTCAGCAGCTTCCCCGGCTCCAGCCTGTTTGCCCGCGTGGGTGCCCTGATTGCCGAAGCCCCGCAACTGAACATTATCCCGGTAGTGGAATACGCCGATCAGGAAAAAGCGGCAGCACTCCTGGAAATGGGGTGCGTGGATTACCTTCTGGCACCCTTTAGCGGCTCGCAACTCAATATGTTGTTGCAGCGGTTGGAATCCGCCCTGGCGGCGGAAGAGATTTTTGTCACTCGCTCGCGTGCCGGTCGCCGTCTGTTGGCGATGGCCCAGCGCGTGGCCATGGCGAGTGCGCCCATCCTGATTACCGGTGAAACCGGAACCGGCAAAGAGATGATGGCTCGCTACATCCACCGCTTTTCGGCGGCGGAAGATGCACCTTTTATCGCCGTGAACTGCGCCGCTATTCCCGAGCAGATGCTCGAATCCCTGTTGTTCGGCCACGAAAAAGGCGCTTTCACCGGCGCCACTGCTGCCCAACCGGGCAAGTTTGAACTGGCCAATGGTGGCACCTTGCTGCTGGACGAAATCGGTGAATTGCCCCTCGGCCTGCAAGCCAAGTTGCTGCGCGTACTGCAAGAGCAGAAAGTGGAGCGCCTGGGCGGCCACAAAGAAATCCCCCTGAATGTACGCATTATCGCCGCGACTAACCGCGACCTGCAGCTGGAAGTGGCTGAGGGACGGTTCCGTTCGGATTTGATGTTTCGGTTAGATGTTCTGCCCTTGCATATCAGCCCGCTGCGCGAGCGCAAAGATGATGTGTTACCGCTCGCCTATCGCCTGATTCGCAAACACGCGCCCCATGAACAGCGCGATGACCTGCTAACCCAAGCCGCCTGCGATGCGCTGATCGCCCATAACTGGCCGGGCAATGTGCGCGAACTGGAAAACATGTTGCAGCGCGCGCTGGTGCTGCGCAATGGATTGTTTATTCAGCCGCAGGATTTGGGTTTAAGCACCCAGTCAGTCGAGATAGCACCGACTAACGCATTGGTGAATACCGATGTCAGTGGCAAAGCGGCACTGCGCGCGAGTGGCAAGTGGGCCGAATACCAACACGTCATCGACACCATTCGCCGTTTTGGCGGCCATAAAACCAAAGCCGCTGAAAGCCTGGGTATGACTCCGCGTGCCCTGCGTTACCGCCTGAACGCCATGCGTCAGGACGGTGTGCAGGTAACTTTTTGATCCAACACTTATTTGACCGACCGATAGTCAACGAGGAATAAACCATGAGTTCAATTGTGCAAGTTCAACAGGAATTGCTTGGCCGCATGGACCAGATCAAGCAGGCAGCTAGCGCCGGCGGCCCCGCAACAGCCCCGGCCATCGCCCCTGCCAGTTACTTTGGCGCTGAAGGTACTTTGGGCCTTGAACGGGCTGAAGCTGTGCGCAGTGTTGAAGTGGGTAACCAGGAAGGTTTTCGCACCGCGTTTGAGGATGTCTTCAAGGCCGTAGATGCCCAGCAGCACAAGGCAAGCGCTATGGCCGAAGCGGTAGATTCCGGTGCGAGCGATGACCTGGTGGGCGCCATGGTGGAAAGCCAGAAAGCGAGTGTGGCTTTTTCGGCCCTGATGCAAGTGCGCAACAAGGTTACCGGCGCGTTTGAAGAAGTTATGCGTATGCCGCTGTGATTATCGGGTGAGATATCAACATGGTTCAGTTACTTAAAAATCGCTTCGCCGCCAGCAGCTTCAAGCTGAGTCCGCGCCTCTCACTTATGGCGCTGGCAGGCATCGCTGCGCTGGTCGCAGTGGGTACCGTGTTTTATTTATGGCGTGACCAAAGCTCCTATCGCCCTTTATACGGTGCGGGCGAAGCCTATTCCGCCGCCGATGTTATGCAGGTGCTGGATACTGAGGCCATTGCCTACAACTTGCACCCGCAAACCGGGCAAGTGCTGGTACGCGAGGATCAAATTGCGCGTGCACGCATGCTGCTCAGTGCCAAAGGTGTGCAGGCTGAAAAGCCCGATGGCTACGAATTATTTGATAAGGAAGAGCCGCTCGGCACCAGCCAGTTTGTGCAGGATGTGCGCCTGAAGCGCAGTATGGAAGGCGAGCTGGCGCGCAGTGTGATGACC
>JAGKXA010000691.1 GCA_021151615.1 Cellvibrionaceae bacterium
AATAAACATTAACCTTGAATCACAACTGTTAAAACGTGCGCGCATAGCCCAGGTTAAAACTGCGCCCTACGCCGGTAAAATTGCGAATATCATTGGGGCTGCTTTGCGAGTAGTAAGTGAAATAATATTCGTCGGTCAGGTTTTGAATCGCCAGCGATACCGTGCCATCAAACGCGGCAATAGTCGCACTGAAATCGTAAGTGGTGTAACCCTCGAAACTATTGGTAGTTGCGCCGCTGCTATTTTTTACATCGCGATCAAACAAATAATTTGCTTGCAGGCGTGTGTCTATAGTGTTGCTCCAGCTGCGATCCCAACTCAGGTTTAACCGATCCGGCGAAATATTGGTGCCGCCCAGATCGGAATCCACGCGGCCATCTTTGTTGGAATCGTAACGACCAGTTGCCTCGGCGTAACGCAAGCCGAATAAATCCAGATCTGTCGCTGCCCATGAAAGGGTAAATTCAATGCCATCGATGTTGGTTTTTTCGCGCTGCACAGTGTAAATACCATCGGCGTCGCGTTCCAAACGCTCACCAAAATCCGAGCCGGATTCGTAGTAACTCAACTGCGCGGTAATATCGCCTGTTTTAAATTCCACACCCAGCTCACTGCTTTCGGTGAGGATGGGCTGCAAATCCAGAAAACTTTCTACACTCTGGTTGGGGCGATTAATTGCGCGCAGCACGCGGCCCACATCGGGCATGGAAAAAGCTTCGGCATAGTTGGCAAACACCCGCCAGCTTTCAGTGGCTTGATAGGTACCGCCATAGTTGTACAGGGTCTCCGAAAAATCCGGCGAGCCACCTTCCACAAAGCGACTGCCATAGGAAGCGAGCGTGGTGAAATCATCCACCTTGAGTTTGGATTTTTCGTAGCGCACACCGCTGGTGAGCGTAAGCTTATCGATGCCGGTAAATTCTGCTTGCAAATAAGGCGCGGTATTTTCGTATTCGCTTGGCGGCACCCAGGCGCGGCCAGTTTGAATTAATTCCTGCCAGGTTTTGTCGTTAATTAAATCCACACCGTAAACAACGTTGGTGTAATTCAGGCTAATTGCGGTAACTTCGTTGCGTGCACCCTCACCGGTAATATCACCTTTCACCGCGCTGCTGGGTGTTTGGGTGGACACTTTGCCCGGCACTGAAATCCAGTTGTTTTTGTTTTCTATGTCGTAGCGATTCAGCATTAATTCGATGCGCTGGTCATCCCAATCAAAACCGGTTTTTACAAAACCGTTTACCGATTTGGAATCCATGGTATCGCCCTGGGTGTTGTCGGCGCCGATAATCTGGCCCTTGCCATCATAGGCCACACCCATGTCGCGCAGGCTGAGGCTGGCGATTACATCCATATCATTGTCGAAGCGATTGGCGACGCTGTAGCTCAGGGCGTAATCGGCACTTTCGCCCACATCTTCGCTCTGGAAACCGGTGCTAAAACGAATGCCCTGCTCCAGTTTATCGGCCGGTTTGCGCGTGATCAGGTTAATCACCCCGCCCGCTGCACCCAGGCCGTGGATGGCGTTGGCGCCGTGCAGAACTTCCACTCGCTCAATCACCACTGGGTCAATGGTATTACCCTCGCGGCCACCGTCGCGCAGCGGGTTGGATTGAGGTACGCCATCGATC
>JAGKXA010000692.1 GCA_021151615.1 Cellvibrionaceae bacterium
GTCGCGTAGCGAATCAAAGAATTTATCCCAGAACTCCTCATCGACTTCCTCCTCTTCTTCCTCGTCATTCTGTTTGAGGCGGCGCTGTATTTCCTTGCGCGAAAACTCGCTCTGCTGCATGACTTCTTTAATGCCTTGCTGTGCGGTATCGCGATTCAACTCTTGATAATCGCCCAGGGGTAGGTCTGTAACAGGTTCTCCTTTGTACTCCTCGGCATAAACCTGTATTGGTGCATCGGCAAAAAATGCGCTTAGCCCAATTAGCAGTATTCCGATTAAAGGAGTAGCCGTAGGTACGCGGCGTTTGTTGACGATACGACGAAAGGCGATATCTATATCCCAGGCTTCCAGTTTGATGCGGCGATTTAAATAGAGTGCAAAACCGCAGGCGGCGTAAAACGGCGCGGTTAATGCCAGTGCGCAATACCAAAGCACAATTTGCAATTCGATTAATTCGGATGAGTCGCCATCAAAAAATAGTCCGACCCATTCAATATTTAATTCGCGCGGAATAAAGGCCCAGATAAGTGTGATCAATCCTATCCACAAACTGATTTCTAATAACAAACCGAGCACGCTGATCCAGCCGGCGGGTGCAGAATCTTCACGATGTAAAATGGCCAACCGATCCTGACGGCGCGCGGCGCGCAAACCTTCCAGTTGTAAGACGGGTAAATCCATTGAGCGTGTAGGGCTCAGGCGGCGCCAGCTTAAACTCAGGAAAATTTGGGTGAATGCCTGGTTGGGAAATTGTTTTAAGGTGCTATGTGTTGAAGGTAAATCGTTAAACACTGCGTGACTGAGGATATGCAGCAACGGGCGTTCGTAAATTGGTTTTAGCCACCAGATAAGCAATCCACTAATCCACCATTTTTCGGTGGGAATCAGCAATGCAATCAGCAATACGGGAAAGCTGACAATCAACCAGACTTGCATGAGCGGCCACCACCAGCGGCGCGCCATGAGCAAACCTAAATCCAATGCTTCCCAGGCAGTGCGTGGGCGTATTTCAATGGTGATCTGATCCAGGTTCA
>JAGKXA010000693.1 GCA_021151615.1 Cellvibrionaceae bacterium
CCTATGCGATAGCTAACGGACAAGAAGAGAAGACGAAAAATGAAAAAATTCCCGGTAAAGCCCCTGGCCCTGATTGTTTCTACCCTGACCCTTGCGCCCTGGTCCATGAACCTGATGGCGCAGGAACCACAAACCGATGAAGAAGCACCGAAAGATGTGCAGGTGGAAGAGGTAATGGTGACCGGCTATGCCCGCTCACTGCAAAACTCGATTGAAACCAAACGCAATGCCGATACGGTAGTGCAGGCAATTTCTGCCGCTGACCTGGGCGGCTTGCCCGATGTGTCCATCGCCGATGCCCTGGGCCGCGTGCCCGGTATTACCGTGACTCGCTCCGGCGGTCAGGCGGGTACCATTCAAGTGCGTGGTATGGGTGAAGGTTTTGTGTTTTCTACCCTGAACGGCCGTGAACAGGTATCGCCCAACGGTACGCGCGCCATGGAATTCAGCCAGTTCCCCTCCGAGTTAATTCAATCGGTGGAAGTGTACATGTCGCCCAAGGCATCGCTTATTGAAGGTGGTGTTGCCGGTTCGGTGGAATTAAAAACCGCTAACGCACTGGAAATGGCGGACGACCAAAAAATCGTGATAGGTGTGCGTGGCAGTTTTAATGACCAGGCCGATGACATTTACGGTGCAGATCCCTACGGTCAGCGCTTTTCAGTATCCTTCCAGAAAAAATTGCTCGACGACAAGCTTGGTGTGGCGCTGGGTTATGCGCGTTTAGTGCAACCGCGTTCGGCGACGCGTTTTGAGCAATACAATTACGAAGCAAATCCCTTTGCCATTGTTGATCCTGATGGCACCAGCGACATCAGCATAGTGGATGAAAATTTTAATTTGCTGCCGACAACAAATCGTCCTACTGCCGTATTTATGGCGGAAGGTTTTGAAGTGTTTCAAACCGGTGGTGAAGAGACGCGCGATGGTTATGTTGGCTCATTGCAATTTGAGCCTACTGAAAATTTGTCGATTCAATCGGACATTTTCTACTCCAAATTTGAGTCCGACAGTTACTCGCGCGGTTTCCGTAT
>JAGKXA010000044.1 GCA_021151615.1 Cellvibrionaceae bacterium
TTAGAGTTCAGAAAATATTTATTAAGAATTGCAAAAAAAAAGGGAATTAAAGTTACTAGTCAACTCGTTTCACAGCAAATACAAGAATATAAGGAGTTCGGTTTTCAGGGAGACTATCAAAAATATATGGCCGAACGTATTGGTATATGTTGTATGTCTAAAAGACCCGATATTGTAACGCAGTGGGCATACTACGCGGAAGACAGCAAAGGCTTTTGCGTAGAGTATGAGGTAGGCGGTTTTGAAAAAGTGGGAGCCATCGAGGTTGAATATAGGGGCTCCCGCCCAATTGTGGATTTAGTGAAATTTCAAAAGGAGCCCGAGTATCAATGGAATAAATTTTTAGAAATTATAAGCTGTAAAGCAACTAAATGGGCTCACGAAGAAGAAGTTCGTTTATTCTGTTCTTTTATCGGTGCAGCGGCAGTTCCAGTAAGCGTAATTAAAAGCGTTATCCTAGGCACTTCCATTGATGAAAAAAAGGCCAAATGGTTGGTAAATGTTGCAAAAGCGCACATTCCATCTGTGAAAATAAAGAAAGCCAAGCTTTGCAAAAAAGAATTCGAAATAAAAATCGATCAATATCTTTAAAGAATCGTTCAAATATCACAACTTCAGCGCCGGAAAGTTTATTATTCACAACACGTAGGTACAATTAGCGCAGCGTAATCGTACGCATGAAAAATCAATCGTCAAAGTTCAGGAGGCAAGGAAATGCCCAATTATCGACACTTACAAACACCTGGTTCCACATGGTTTTTTACCGCCAACTTGCTGCAACGCCACAATAACAATTTACTGATAGAGGAAATTACAACCCTAAAGTCTTGCATTAAAAAATTCATCGTACTCGTCCGTTTGAGATTTCAGCTTTGACAATATAGAACGAATATGAAAATTAAAATGATATTAATGTTATTGGTGTTCCTTCCGCTCATCGGTTGCGACCGCTACACCAAAGTGCAAGCTGTCAATTTACTGAAGGGGCAAGAACCCATTTCTTTTTTAAATGGGATTTTCAGCCTTACCTATCACGAAAACACCGGTGCCATGCTTAGCTTTGGCGCGAAATTTCCCGACGAAGTGCGGCTGATGATATTTACGGTGTTGGTGGGTTTGGTGTTGGTAACCGGGTTAATTTACCTGCTGATAAAGCCCATGAATAAATACCGTTTTACGGTGGGTTTGTTAATACTGGCCGGTGGCTTTGGCAACCTGTACGACCGCGCATTAAATGATGGCCGTGTCGTAGACTTTATGTTGCTGCAACTGGGGCCACTCCAGACGGGGGTATTTAATGTCGCCGATGTTGCCATTATGGCTGGCGTATTTGGGGTTTTATTTATCTCAACCAAATGGGGCCAGCAACTTAGCAAAAGCTCGAGCTGAAAAAATCACAGGCAATTCTTGATGCAATAACGCAACGAATCTAACAATTTCAGCCCCAGGATCATCCAACCATGATTAGCCTCCGAAAGCCCAAAAAATGTGATCTCGCGGAAGTTAAAAAATTATACCAACAGAGTGTTTCGCTGCACGAACCCTGGACCTATGCACCGCAGGATTACGACGCTTATTTAGCACAGGAACACCGGTATTTTGTTTGCGCTGGTGCGCAGGCGCAAATTGTGGGGACTTTCCATATTTCCGGGATTCTGCGCGGCCATTTTCAATCCGCTTATTTGGGCTATGAGGTGTTTAGCCCTCACCAAGGTAAAGGTTACATGAGCAAAGGTATGATGCTGCTATTGCGGGAGGCCTTTGATGGATTAAATTTGCACCGATTGGAAGCCAATATTCAGCCGGAAAATGCCGCGTCTATTCGGCTGGTTGCCAAAGCGGGTTTTGTGAAAGAAGGTTTTTCCAAAAATTATCTTAGAGTGGGTGGGCTTGCGTGGAAGGATCATGAGCGCTGGGCGATGGTAAATCCACACTGGTCAGAGACGAAAAATCCCTGACAGCGGCCAGTATCTCCCTTTGTATACAGAACCAGCCGCAATCCGCGCTTATTGAGCGTGATTCACAATCCCACTCAAATTTGTCTTATTCATTCACCACTAGCACTAGGCTTCATTTGCCAAAGAAATAGTGCAACAGTTTCTGCCCTTTTGTTTTGACTGGTACAGGGCTTGGTCCGCACGTTCCAATGCTGCATCAAAGCTTTCGCCATGGCGGCCCTGAGCAATTCCCAAGCTGATGGTTACAAATATAGGCTCTGAAATGTCCTCTTTAAAAATCGGGCTTGCGGCAATTTTCTCACGCAGTTTTTCTCCATAGGCCAGTAAACTCTCGGCAGGAGCATCCTGCGTGACAATGACGAACTCTTCACCACCCCAGCGAGCCACGTGATCAAAATCCCGTGAAACCTGCTTCAATAATTGCGCAACGCTGGCCAGCACTTTGTCCCCGAGGGCATGACCGTAGGTATCGTTAAACCGCTTAAAATGATCGATATCAATCATTACAATCGCGAAAGTCTGTTGAGCTTTAATCGCTATATTTTTGCTTACAATTTCATTGATCGCGCGGCGATTGAGCAGCTGGGTAAGTTCATCCTTGAATGCCACAGACTGCAGCTTTTGGTTGTGTTCATTTAATGCATCCAGGGATAGCTGTGCAGCGCGATGCCGTTTATACAGTGAATAGATTCGAAAAGTTCCTTCCAACCCAAGCAAGGTCGCAAACGCGATGATGAAGATTAAATAAAAGTTTTCCTTGCTGATTCGCTCCCCAATAAAGGTAATTGATTTTACTTCGAGGTAATGTTTGGAAAGGGGCGGCTGCTCTTTAACCTCAATGTTAAGCGCTTGTATGCGATTAATTCGGGTATCGGACTCAGCCCGATGCAGGGAAAACAGTTTTATCCACCAGTCGCTTACTTTGAATTCATCCAAGCGGATATATATAGGCTCATGCAGTTCAGACGTTTTAATGCCCACGCTTTGAGGCCGAAATTGGCGAATCGGATCAGGCAGATCCAGCGCAGGCTCATGATTTTGCAACGTCAGATAAATGTAATTTGCCGGCCCCCGGTAATCAATCTCAATCCAAACGCCGGAATAACTGGTTAAATCCAGCGATATACTGGGTGAAATTTCAGTTGCAAACGCCAGGTCACTGAGCAGGCGATCGCGGGTCGCCACACTCTGGTTAGCGAATACACTGCTATTGCCACACATATTGAACGAAGTCGTTTCACCAAATACACATTCAATGGCCGACTGACTTTTGTTTTTGTATTCAAAAGTGGTTTCACTACCAGAACTTCCGTCGGTAAATGCCCCCCACCAGACCTTTGGCCCCGGAAAAATTTGCAGCTTTTTTTGAGGAATATAGGGATAAGAGAACAGCCCTAATATTGTGATGATTACCAATCCTATCTTTGCCGCATTTATATGGCGTGAAACGGGCAGCGTTTTTATTGTCATCAGGGAACTCACCAGTCCATATCCAGTGGTCACATTATAGTTGGCCTGCCAACGATTGATTCACCCGATTTAGTACGGATTGCCAACGGAAGACTGAACTTTTTCTTTTTTTGTTATATGAGCCCGTTTTGAGTAGCAACCTCAACTAGCGTGAGCCAGATTCACCACCAAGCACCCTCCCTCACCCACCTTAATTTCCCTTAAGCAGGCCTTAAGCTGAGGTTTTTATTCTGCACCCTAAGAAATCCCAACACTGAGGATGCAGTCATGAAAGAACTAGCAGGCATATATCCGGAAACCCAAACTCCGCAGGAGGCCACCGAAAAATGGCATATGCCGCGCCTGCCGCAAATTCGTATTCCCCGTTTTGGTTTACATACCCCCGGCTCTGCTAATCGCCATGCAGTGGAAACGTATATTCACGACCGCTTTGCCAATGCTCATCACGCCGAAGTTACCCACTTTTTGCCCAATATCATTAGCCTGCGCTGCGGTGGGGAATATTCAGCCGCCGTGGGTTTGGCGCCCGCCAGCAGCGGAAAATTATTTGCTGAACAATATTTAACAGCGCCGATTGAGCAGGTTATCAGCGAAAAACTGGAACAGCCGATTGCGCGCCACCAAATCGTGGAGATAGGCAACCTGGTCTCCACCTGGAAAGGCAGCAGCCTATTGCTGTTTATTGTGATTGGTGAAGTGATGGAGCGTTTGGGGTACCACTATGTGATGTTTACCGGCACGCGCGAAGTGAAAGCCCTGCTTGCCCGCCTGCATTACTCACCGATTGTGCTGGCGGACGCCAACCCCGCCGCGCTACCCGACGGCGGTGCCAGCTGGGGTAGCTATTACGACAATCAACCGCAAGTGATGTTTGGCGATAACCGCCCCGCGATGAAGGCGGCGCGAAAAAACCCCATGTACCGCGCAACGGTATTAGCCATCAATAGTGCGATTGAAAAAATTTGCACCGAGTTTCGTACGCAAAATGACATCAACCTAAAGGATGCAATTGATGAGTAATTTTTACGCTGCACTGGAACTACACGCAAAGCAACAACCACAACAGCTTGCCTTAATTAGCAAGAATTGTGAGCTCAATTATGCGCAATTGGTTGAACAGGTAAATTTGCTCGCACAATGGTTAATCGACCATGAGATTGGTCGCGCCGGACTCTGGGGCGAAAATTCTTGCGCGTGGATTATTGCCGATCTCGCCGCACGCAAAGCGGGTACAACACTGGTTCCTTTGCCACTGTTTTTTTCTGATGCGCAACTGAACCACGTCATTACACACACCGAATTAGGCTGCCTGTTAACCATAGGTGACGCGCGATCCATTGCTCCCGCCGCCCGTCGTAGCCCTACCAGCTCCGAGACTATTTTTTGCGACTTCCTCAGCGCTGAGGGATCGCGGGGCAAAACCGCTGACATTAGTAAAATTACGTTCACTTCTGGCACCACCGGCGCGCCCAAAGGGGTTTGCCTTTCCGATTCGGCGATTACCAATGTTACCAACGCGCTGATCGAACGCATTTACTCCACTCCCGGTGCAGAACTGGAAATCAATCGCCATTTCACCCTGCTGCCCTTGAGCACGCTGCTGGAAAATATTGCCGGCGTGTATGTGCCACTGCAATTGGGTAAAACCATTGTGGTACTCGCCGGCGCCAACACCGGTTTACTCGGCAGCTCGGAATTATCCCTGCCTAGGTTGCTACGCAGCCTGCATCACTACAATCCCAATAGCTTGATTGTGTTACCGCAAATTTTGCTCGGTCTGGTCGCGGCTAGCCAACAGGGGTTCCCGCTACCGGCCTCGTTAAAATTTATCGCTCTCGGGGGCGCACGCACATCATCCAGCTTGTTGCAGAAAGCACACGCCATCGGTTTGCCGGTATACGAAGGTTACGGCTTGTCGGAGTGCGCATCCGTAGTTAGCTTGAATTCGCCCACCGAGAATAAAATAGGTAGTGTTGGAAAACCTTTGGCGCACGTAAAAATCAAAATCGAGCAAGGCTCCATATTCGTCAGCGGCAATACATTTTCCGGTTACTGGGGCCAACCCACTCAAAGTAACGATGCATGGCTTGATACCGGTGATTTGGGTTATATCGATGACGACGGTTTTTTATTTATTACCGGCCGGCGCAAAAATTTATTGATCAGCAGTTTTGGTCGCAACATTTCTCCGGAATGGGTTGAGTCCGAACTGGCACTGTGCCGCAGTATCGCGCAATGCATAGTCGTGGGTGATGCACAACCATTCTGCAGTGCGATTTTGGTTCCCGCATCAGCCCAGGTTACCGCCGAACAAATTGGGCAAGAGATCGGGCGCGTTAACCAAGGCCTGCCCGATTACGCACACATTAAAAAATTTATTATCGCCGCAACACCGTTTACCGCTGCAAATCAATTGCTCACCGACAATGGTCGTTTGCGGCGCAATGAAATTATGGCGCGCTTCCAGCGCGAAATTGCAGCAATTTATGCTGGTGCCCCACTGACTGAATCCTCACTACCCGCAGGAGCTGTTTATGACATTCTTTGATCGCTTGCAACAAGACACCGAACAAGAGCGCAACTATCTGCTGAGCGCTCCGATTATCCAACGCTGCATGAGCCAGGGCCAATTCAGTTTGGAAGAATACATCGATTTTCTCACCCAGGCATTTCACCACGTAAAACATACAGTGCCTTTATTGATGGCGGTGGGCAGCCGTTTACCGGCGGAGAAAGAAAATTACCGCGAAGCGATTGCCGAATATATCGAAGAAGAATTGGGCCATCAGGAATGGATTTTAAATGACCTGGCGGCCTGCGGCGTTGATAAAGAACTGATTCGCCATGGCCGCCCGGGCATCGCCACAGAACTCATGGTGGCTTACGCCTATGACACAGTGATGCGCAACAACCCCATGGCATTTTTTGGGATGGTGTTTGTGCTCGAAGGCACCAGTATTAATTTGGCCTCGCAAGCAGCCGATATTATCCAGCAACACCTTTCATTACCCAACAAAGCCTTTTCCTATTTGCGCTCCCATGGCAGTTTGGATCAGGAACATATGGTGTTTTTTGCCAAACTGATGAACAGCCTGACCGAACAGAAAGATCAAGACGATATTGTTCACGCCGCAAAAATGTTTTTTGTCCTCTATGGCAATATTTTTCGTTCCATCAATCAGCAAGCGAGTGCGCACACATTTGTCAACCCGCATCTCGCCGTAAAGGTCGCCTAGGAGCAGAGAATGAATATTGATGGCAAAACTATTTTACTAACAGGTGCTACCGGTGGTATCGGCGAAGCTATCGCCCGGCAACTCGCGAGTGCCGGCGCGCGAGTGATTTTAATCGGTCGATCGATCAATGAACTGCGCAGAATTGAACGTGAACTACAGCATACAGCGCACAAAGGCTTCGCACTCCAGGCGGATATCGCCAGTGCAGAGGGGTTGGAAACCATTCGCATCGCACTCACAGCACTTCAACTCCCGGTCGACATATTAATTAACTGTGCAGGCGTGAGTCTGTTTGGTTTGCTTGAAGATAATGAACCGGCAGCGATTGAAAAGGTGATCAACACCAATGTTACCGCAACAATTTTACTCACCCGGTTGGTGATGCCGTTTTTGCACAAAGAGCACGGCCGAATTTTATTTATTGGCTCCAGCTTTGGTGCACTGGGCTTTGCAGGTTTTAGCGCTTACTGCGCGAGCAAATTTGCACTGCGCGGTTTTGCTGAAGCACTGAGGCGCGAACTCGCCGACACCCCTATTCAAATCGCCTATGTCGCACCGCGCGCGACTGACACGCGTTTAAATTCTGACGCTGTGGTTGCGCTCAATGATGCACTGGGAAACTCGGTGGATGATCCCGCAACAGTAGCCGACGCGATTGAAGACTTACTGGTACAAAACAAACTGCGCGATATAAACCTGGGTTGGCCTGAGCGATTTTTTTTACGCCTCAATGCTATTTTCCCTCGCTTGGTGGACAAAGGCCTACAGAGTAAACTGCCGATTATTCGTCGCTTCGCACGCCCTTCAAGCAACTCCATCTCGTCAACGATTCCAAGTGCTGGCAAAACGGCTTCCGGCACAACACGATAAGAGGCTCCATTATGAAACGTTTATTGATCGCAACAAGTCTATTGGCAAGCACCTTGGTGAGCTTTGGTTTACGCGCCGATGAAGCCGCCGACATCAAACAATTGCAAACCCGCTGGGCAGAAATTAAATACCAGCTGCCGGAAGCCCAGCGCGAAAAAGCCTTTGAGACTTTAGTGGCCGAGGCTGAAAAACTGCGCTCCAGCAACGCCGATAAACCTGCCTACCTGATTTGGGAGGGAATTATTCGCTCCACCTATGCCGGCGCCAAAGGCGGATTGGGTGCACTGGATCAGGTTAAACAAGCCAAAAAATTATTTGAACAATCCATCAGTATCGCACCGGATGCACTGGCCGGCTCAGCCTACACCAGTTTGGGGTCGCTCTATTATCAAGTACCCGGCTGGCCAGTAGGTTTTGGCGATGACAAAAAAGCCAAAGAGATGCTGCTAAAAGGATTGAGCTATAATCCGGACGGTATAGATTCCAATTATTTTTACGGCGATTTCTTACTCGATCAAAAACACTATCAACAAGCTATGGCAAGCTTTGAAAAAGCCCTGCAAGCGCCACCGCGCCCTGGCCGTGAATCGGCGGACGCGGGTCGTAAACAGGAAATTGAAACCGCGCTAGCCAAAGCGAAACAGCATTTGTAACCTATTGCCCCCTGAATTGTTTCGCTGATTCACAGCAGTGTGATGCAAACGCAAGGCGGCGATATTGGTTTGAATTAACTGATTCAATTGAGAGTAACAGGATGCACATACTGCTGGTTGAAGACGACAACCTGTTAGCGGACGGCATAGTGAGTGCGCTTAAGCGCGCTGGCTTTGCTGTCAGTTGGCTGGATAATGGCAAGGCGGCAAGCACATTTCTTGCGGCGGAACCGCCTGATATTTTATTGCTGGATTTAGGCCTTCCTGATATGGACGGCCTGGAATTATTGCGCCTGGTGCGCCACAAAAAATTTCCTACCCAAGTATTAATTCTGACGGCACGCGACAGCACCAATGCGAAAGTAGCAGGATTGGATGCCGGTGCCGATGATTACCTGACTAAACCGTTTGAGCTGGATGAATTGCTCGCACGCCTGCGTGTACTGGAGCGACGCTTGGGCAATGCCTCCACGGCCATGATTCAGGTTGGCCCGCTGAAACTGGATACGAGTCATCACCTCGCCCTGCTCAACGACGAGCCGATGAATTTGTCGCGCCGCGAATATATGCTGCTCAAAGCGTTGGTTGAGCACGTGGGAATAATCCAAACCAAAGAGGGATTGGAAAGCAAACTCTACAGTTGGGGCGATGAGGTGGCGAGCAATGCGATTGAGGTGCACATCCACAACCTGCGCAAAAAATTACCCGCTGATTTTATAAAAACCCTGCGCGGCATTGGCTACATGGTTCCGCGCCAATGAAATCCATTCGCGTATTTCTGGTGGTATTGCTGATCGCTATTATTACCTTGGCCAATTTTACCGCAGCAGTTCGCGGTTATCTGCGGAGCATGGATGAAGCGGAGAATTTATTTAACCAACGCTTGCTGCAACAAGTTGACCTGTTGAATTATTTATTGCCAGCGCAGTATCAGACGTATTTACAACAGGCTACTCCTGTGGTGTTTAGCGCCCGCAATAAAAATCTCCCGCCAGAACCCCGGACACGGGTTGCCGATTTACAATTTCAATGGGTGAGTAATGATGGAAAATTACTGATGCGCTCAGCTGCCATGCCAGACGAAGTCATCAGTGAATTGCGCAGCGGCTATCAGTTTATTAATTTCAACCATTATCGCTGGCATGTGCTGGTAGCGCAGGCGCAAGGCGACGCCGGCTGGTATGTGCTAGCAGAACGCGATGACCAACGTTACCGGCTCGCAGAATCCATGACATTGCAAGCGGTATCACCCATGGTATTGGCGATTCCGGTGATTGGCTTTGTGATTTGGTGGGTGCTCGGAATCGGCCTGAAACCCGTAAACCGTTTGGCAAAAGAGTTTCACGCGCGTGAAGCGACCGATTTGCGCCCAATCGAACAGCAGGATATGCCGAGCGAGCTAACCCAATTGGCCCATTCCGCCAACGAACTCTTGCGGCGCCTGGAGGCATCCTTTTTACGCGAACAACGCTTTTCCGCCGATGCTGCCCACGAATTGCGCACACCGATAGCGGCATTAAATATCCATTGCGAAAATTTACTTCACGAACTGCACTCCGCACCGGAATCCGCTTATAAATTGCAGCAGGGAATCAAACGCATGAGTTATTTGGTGGAACAAATTTTGTTACTCAACAAAACCTCCCCCGACCATTTCATGAGTCAATTCAAACCCGTGAACCTCACCGCTCTGAGCAAGCAGGTTATTGTTGCGGCCAGCGATGCATTGAGCGATAAAGACATAGAAATCGAATTTGCGGGAGATGAGTGCTGGGTGGACGGTGACAGCGCCGCGCTGGAAACCTTGGTCAGCAATTTACTGGGTAACGCCATTAAATATTCCCCCAACCACGGCAAAATTGCATTACACACCTGGCAGCGCGGCTCCGATGTTGTGCTGGAAGTCATGGACAATGGCCCGGGCATTCCCGCCGGGCAGCGCGCGCGGGTGTTTGATCGTTTTTATCGGCTACACGGTGATCGCCACGATTCTGGTACCCCCGGATGTGGCCTGGGCTTATCCATTGTGAAGCAAGTCATTGATCTGCACCATGCGCAGATTCATTTAACGGAATCATCCTTTCCGTCCGGATTGTTAGTACTGGTAACCCTTTCTGCCAGCACTATGTTGCGTGCCAATCAAACCATTGAAGGAGCACACGCGAAATGAGACTGAAAAACGTAGCACTGATTTTTTCCTGCTTAATGCCACTGACTGTACACGCGGCAGTGCCCGAATTTACCATTGAAATTCGCGATCATTTATTTTTTCCATCCACATTGGTGATTCCTGCCAACACCAAAGTAAAACTGATTGTGATTAATCAGGACTCTACGCCGGAAGAATTTGAAAGCTATGAGTTAAATCGTGAAAAAGTCATTATGGGCGGCGCAAAAGCCATTATTTTTATTGGCCCACTGAAACCGGGCGACTACCCGTTTTTTGGTGAGTTCAACCCCAAAACAGCCCAAGGGCTGATTCGCGTACAACCCTAGAGGCAACCACCATGGTCGATGCAATCCTGCTGGTTTTGCGTGAGGTGCTGGAGGCGGCACTGATCATTACCATATTAATGGTCATGAGCAGAAAGCTATCTGTGTCATTACAGTGGATAGCCGCCGCCCTCGTATTAGGTGTTATCAGTTCCTGGGCACTGGCGCACTACGCCTACACCATTGCAGATGCACTTGAAGGTACAGGCCAGGAGTGGATGAATGCCAGTTTGTATTTTCTGGTAGTGCTGGCGTTTATTTTGATTGCAGCCACAATAGCGCCGCTCATTTTTACCACCCCGAAACAACTCATTTATTTATCTTCTGCTACAACGTCAACGCGCCGGCGCCGCCTATTTACTGGCTGCGCACTCTTTGCTGTGGGTTTATCCCTCGCACGCGAGGTGGCGGAAATTTGGATTTATTTCGGCGGCTTTGTGCAACAACCCGATAAATTGCAATCAGCATTAATCGGCGGCGCAATAGGCTTGGGGATAGGCGCAAGCCTGGGCGCAATCACCTATTATCTGCTGGTGTTTATTTCTGTTCGCCGCTTTCTAGATTTTCTCTTTGTATTTTTACTGCTGCTCAGTGGTGGCTTATCGATGCAGATCGCCAAACAACTTATGCAAATCGGGGTACTGGACTCCACTGAACCACTCTGGGACAGTTCGCAGCTGGTAAATGAACATTCATGGGTCGGTGAACTGCTCTACGCGCTGATCGGATATGACTCCAGCCCAAGCGCTATGCAAGTTATTTTCTATGGCATTGCCATTACTCCATTGGTGTTAATACTCGCCTGGAATTGGTCTCGCAGGAATCAACGCAATGCGTAAAATATTTTCCCTGTTGTTAATTTGCGCAAGCACTGCACCCGGTTTAGCTCGGGCGGAGTTAAATCGGGTTTACCATCCCTACGTGGAACAAAACGAACGCGAATTGGAATACGGTGCGGTGTGGCGCGACCTAACCAACGAAAATATTATGTTGCAACGCGCAGGTTTTGGTTACGCCTGGGCTGAGCATTGGTTTGGAGAAATTTATTTATTAAACGAATCCATTACCCATGAAGGCGAACAAATTCGCGGCTATGAAGCGGAAATAAAATGGCAGCTCACCGAGCAAGGTGAATATTGGGCCGATTGGGGGTTGCTGCTCGAAGCCGGTAGCGCGCACGACATCAATCGCCGTGAAGTCGCGCTCGGCCTGTTGATGGAAAAGGAAATCACACCAAACTGGGTCAGCACACTAAACCTGTTCGCCGAGTATGAATTTGGCAAGGACATCAAAGACGAATTCGAAACCGCGCTACGCGCCCAATTCCGCTACCGCTATTCACCTGTGTTCGAGCCAGCGCTCGAATTTTATCTTGATGATCAAGACTGGGCCGCCGGCCCCACGCTCACCGGAGTACAAAAGATTTCTACCAAAACACAATTGCGCTGGGAACTGGGATTTCTATTTGGTTTGGACAAAGAAACCCCGGACAACAATATTCGTTTGGGAATTGAGTTTGAGTTTTAGCGAACTATTACAGTTCCACATGCCTATGAAGCACATTAACACTGTGGACCATACCCACAAGGCGCCATTAGGAGCAATTACATGCTCGAATTCTTAGATGCAGAAGCAAAAGATGCAGAGCTTCTACGCGACCTCTTGATTACATCGAAGGGCTACTGGGGCTATTCGCAAGAACAACTCGAAAAATGGAGATCCAATTTAACATTCAAAAAAGAATATATTGCTCGCAATACCGTCAAACTTATTGTAAAAGATAATGATGTGATTGGATTTTTCGCACTTGTGAAAGGCGACAGCAATGAACTTGACCACCTGTGGCTATTACCGAACGCAATTGGCAAGGGCTACGGTAATCGGGCATTTGATCAGATTCTTGCAGAATGCGAGGCACTAGGTATTTCAGATTTTTTCATCATATCCGACCCGGATGCTGAAGGATTTTATTTAAAGAAAGGCGCATTAAAAGTGGGTGAAATTTACAGCGAACCCCAACAAAGAATGCTGCCTAAATTGAAATACAAAGTCTCGCTAGCTACCGAGCTGCCACAACACCCAAAAAGCCGCTGAACACATGATAGCGCTTTTCCACAAAGGAAGATCCGTGACTTATGAATCACGGCATTTCCTTTTGTTAATCCAGGAAATCAATTACCTCGCCGCCTCTTTCATCACATCCGCCATCACGGAATAGACTTCAACCCAAGCGCCTTTGGTCTCCGGCGTGAAGTCGTCACCCAGGCCCTGCCCCAGAGTTTTTATTAATGCGGCCGCTACGGTGTCGTAATGTGAATCTTGCACCCCGTAACCGCCGTGGCGTTTACCAAGGTTTTGTAATACGGGAACCAATACATTCAGCTCGGTTAATTTACTCACGGCAACTGAAATCATTTCGATTAGTTTTTTACCTTGCGCTTGCAGGTCACCTTTGAATAAGGGTTTGAGCGCAGGGTCTAATTCAAATAAATTTTGATAAAACAGGGCCGCGGCTTGCGGGCCAATGGCGACTACTTTTTGCCAGGAATTTTGTACCAGTTGAATGGTTGAACTATCCATACGACACCTATTTATCGTTGAGAAGATACAGGGAAGGCAAAAAGCAATCGCCAGTTGGCGATTGCTTTTTGGTTTAACAGATTAATTATTTACGCCAGATTCCGGTGTACACAGAACCGCAGTACCACCAGCCGTGCAGGTAGAAACCTTGGCTAGATAAGGTAGCTTGCTTGCTGTTGAAGGTAGTCAGATTCATGCCATGGTAGGCAACCCACGCACCCTGTGATGGAACCCAGCTGGTGTTGTAAATCTGGCCGTTGTCAGTGCAAGCGTAGGTGTTTGGCATTTCGCCGGAATCGGCAAAGTGGTTAAACCAGGCTTGCATACGCTCATCAGGAATGTTGTTCACCGTCCAGTTGCCCACTGAATGCGGTGCCCATACCATCACTTCACCGGTAGGTAATGAATTACCACTCAACAGGCTCCAGGTGGCATTGACCGACGCAGTTTGATTGGTAAACGCTGTGGTTTGACCGTGATCGAACTTCAACTTCACGGCGCTACCGCCCGGAGTTTGCACATGCACATGCAAGTGCGGGCCGGATGAGTTACCCACGTTACCCACCGAACCCAGGATCTGGCCCTTGGTGATGCGCGCACCACCGCTCACGGC
This sequence comes from Cellvibrionaceae bacterium, assembly GCA_021151615.1. Lineage (GTDB taxonomy): Bacteria > Pseudomonadota > Gammaproteobacteria > Pseudomonadales > Cellvibrionaceae > Cellvibrio. Next base: position 13,874 of record JAGKXA010000044.1, read on the forward strand.
GCCATCTGCGTTCAGCACATACCCTGGCTTCGCTGTTGAACTGTAGGTTGCAGTCTTGGGGCAAAGGCTACTCGGGATTGAACCCGGCTGCGCGTGGGCATAGAGGGCGTAGTTGCCATCATCTTGCAGCACATACAGATAGTTTCCTGCGTAGGAAATATAACCTTCGGTTACTTTGGCGTGATTGGAGCCGGGGGTATTTTCCGGGGCGTTACGCCAGCAATTCACTACAACGCCATCGTCCATTGCACGGATTTTTGCACCGTAAACTATGTAGCTGGAGTTGAGCGAGCTATCGGATGAATCCGTTTTTAACTGCGACCATTTACTGCTGCCAATATGGCGACGGGCAACGATATCCAGTGCCTCTGCCTGTGAGCCGCCAGACCAATGGGTAGTCGTGGTGTAACGGTAGGTCAGGTTGATGTCATCGGCACGCAGAGGAAACTCCCCAGCGGAAGCGGTGACAGAAACCAATGCAGCAGATGCCACAATCAATGAACGGGCAACAGCAATTGAACGAGTAAAAGTATTAAATGCTTTCATTTTAAATTTCCTTTTAGATCAAAATGAGTGAGTGTTTAGTGATGAATCAAAATGCAGTGAACAACTGCGATGAACAAGTTCCCTTTACCAGCAGCGACCGCCATGTCGTTTGTTCATGTGGCCATAGTAGGGGAGAAGATTGTCAGGAGTTTGTCGAGGAGGGAGAGATTTGTGTCAATTGTGTCAGCGAGGGCAAGCCAGGCATCGAGGGGGCTTTTAATCCGATCCCCTAGCTCATCTACTACATGCAAATAGATTTCAGTTTTTGCGTAATGAAAGTCGAGTGCCTCAATCGGTTGCTGTAAAAAGCGATTGTAGAGAAACATCAGAGCATTGAGGGCTGTTTGCGGTGAAAGAGTATGTATTGCCTAACCCAATAGACATAGGTATTCTCGGTGGCGTAGCTTTTTCCATCAAGACGAATAAACGCGCGGAATTGTTAAAAAATTTTTTGCGAACGGCAAAGGCTGCGCTGTATATTTACAACCCACAACATCGCTGTTTATTTCCATTAATATTTTGATCGAAACCTTAACCTATTGATTTATAAAATATTTTGAATTTCACTCGACTTTATATTTCCGGAAAAATACAGTTTTACCAACGCTGTTGAATAAACTGTTATGAAGAAAAAAAACAATCCAGTAATGAAGCCAGAAAAAACTTTTCCCATCATTACCTCTCAGACCGGGCTCAATGAGGCATTCTTAATAGGGACAAGAGAAGAGTTAGAGTGCTTTGCCAATTCAATATTGGAAGCGCTTAATTCCGTAAAGCCCGATGTATTCTTTGGCTTTCCTACCGAAACGAGCGATTTGGTTTCCGGAAACCTAGATGGAATAAGCGAAGTTAAACTTGATTGGCTTGTAGTAACAAAAACATCAAAAGAAAAGCAGGAAATGTTTTACAAAATATACAATTCATAACAAGCGCAGCAACACGCCGCTGCGCGGCTGGACAGTTCGTAAGTCGCGCTCATGTGGTTTTGCTTCGCAAAAGTATTCCACAAAACGGCAACTTACAAACTGCGGCTGAACTCGGCGTTAAATGAGAAATTCATGAAAAAACTACTTATTATTTTTTTTGCACTTTTTGGACTAACATATTTCCCAACGTCATGGGCCAAATCTGAGATTTCCTATGGCAAAATATTGGAGAAAGGAGTTTACGGTGATCGTTCCGGTTTTACAAAATGTAAGGTTGGCCTGCAAAGAGAAAACCCAATAGACAACAAAAATGATTTAGGTTGCTTAATTACGAAGGCATCTGAGTTTGATTTAATACAAAACAGCCGAATCGGCATAAAGTACGTTTTAAAAGGTGTGCCCGAAGGCGTTGTAGACCTAGAGTTTCGAGTAAAAAGTATGGAATCTGCGGTAGAGTATTTAACCACAATACAACGACAATCTAGTGGCGGCACAATTAAGGGGGTTCTCGGATTTTCATTCAATCAGAGTCTCTACATGGTGCCGGGGGTTTGGAGTATTGCAATATTTCATAAGGGTGATTTAATTGTTGCTACTACATTTAGAGCGGCACCCATTTAACAAAGCATTGCACCTGACGCATTGTAAGGTAATATTTTAGCACGTAGGTACGATTAGCGCAGCGTAATCGTACGCATGAAAAATAGCGAACAGCAGTCAATCGTGTTGTCGACTGACCTTACTCAACATTTCATAAACATATAAAAGCAGGAATTTGCCCGCAAACTGGCGTGGGAATAGCAGCTTGAAAACGAAGCTGGTGAATAACAGGCGTACGATTACGCTGCGCTAATCGTACCTACATAAAAACATTGCTATGGCGATTCCAGAAGCACGATGCTAAAACCCAATGCCGTTTAGGCATTGGGGATGTACACATAACCTACCGAACGCACGGTTTTGATGGTGGCGGGTTTATCCGGATCAACTTCAATTTTCTTACGCATGCGGGTGATGCGGCTGTCGATGGATCGATCAAAGGGATCGGCATCGGTTTTGTGGGCCAACTCCAGTAAATAATCGCGCGATAGGGGACGATTGGGATTGGCGAGAAATACCATCAGTAAATCGTATTCCATCGCGGTGAGCGGCACTTCAGTATCTCCCTCCCAAAGTTTACGCGCTTCCACATCCAACAGGCATTTGCCGATTTTTTTGCGCGCGTCTTGCACGGGCTGCGTGTTTGCTGGCAATTCATTTTGCGTGCGGCGCAATACGCTGCGCACGCGCGCTAACAACGCACGCAAATCAAAGGGTTTGCCGACGTAATCATCCGCACCCATTTCCAGGCCGACCACCATGTCCACCTGCCCGGCCGATGCGGTGACCATAATAATTCCGGCGCGGGTGTGTTCGCGCAAATAACGCGTGAGGGTTAAGCCATCCTCACCGGGCATATTTAAATCCAGCAACACAATATGCGGAGCGAATTCCGGCAGGATTTTTTTTAATTCCTGACCATTCACCGCAATCCTGACGGCAAAGCCCTGCATTTCAAAATAGTCTGCAAGGGTTTCGGCAATGTCGATTTCATCATCGACCACAATCATTTGGTATTGAGTGCTCATGTTGTTCACTTGATGCTGGTTGTTAGCTGTTACGAGTTTTATGAATACATTGACTGAAAAATTTATGCCGCTTTTAGTGGCAGACGAATACAGAAGCTTGCACCGCTGCCGGTGTGTTGTTCCAATTCCAATCGACCACCATGGGCTTCGATAATGCCGCTGCACACCGCCAGCCCCAACCCCGTGCCCTTGCCCGGTGCCTTGGTAGTAAAAAAGGGTTCGAAAATTCGCCGCTGCACTTCCGGTGCAATACCCGGGCCCGAATCTTTAATGCGAATTGCAATTTGATCGTCAACCAACAGGGATTCAATGCGCAGAATTTTTTGCGGCGAATCCTGCATGGCCTGCTGGGCGTTGATAATTAAATTGCTAATAACTTGATGTACCTGATCAGCATCGGCCGGTACCTCGGGTAAATCATTGCCCAGTTGTAATTGCAATTCGATGTGCTGACTGCGCAGGCCCGGCTCTAATAGCTCCAACACGCGCCCTACCAGTTGATTGATATTGACCGGATCGCATTGCGGTGGCTGGTTGCGGGCCATGGCGAGAAAAGTATTGATAATAGTGGCGCAGCGCTCGGCCGCCTGGCGAATTTTATCGGCGCGTTTCAGCACGCGCGCTTCCTGTTCGGTTTCCTGCAGCAGTTGCGCTTGTCCCACCACAATCGCGAGCGGATTATTAAGCTCATGGGAAATTCCCGCGAGTAATGTTCCCATGGCCGCAAGCTTTTCATTGCGCTGTAAATCTTCGCGCTGGCGAGCAATTTCCTGCTCGGCGTTGCGCTGGGCGGTAAGGTCGCGAATATAGGCAGTCACCAACCGGCGGCCAATTAAATCCACTTGGCGCAAGGTGAGCTCCACCGGGAATTCACTGTTATCGCTGCGTTTGGCTTGCAGCTCCAGGCGCTGCCCTAAAATGCGCGGAGCGCCCTGTTCGCTGTAGCGGCGAAAGCCCTGTTCGTGTTGCGCACGCATGGCATCGGGCACAATTAACTCGCCAATCGATTGGCCAATCGCCTGTTCGCGCGTATAGCCAAACATTTGCTCGGCGGCGTCGTTAAATTCAATCACTGCGCCGCGTTCATCGATGGTAATCACCGCATCGAGCGAGGCGGCAATCATGGCGCGGTGCAATTTGCTGCTGTTGTTTTTTATCACCAGCGATTGGTAAAACTGCCAGCGCGAATGCTGCTCGATGGTATAGCCTGCAAAAATGCCGATGATCGCGTTGGACATCAGAAAAAAATTATTGGAAATGATATCGGCGAGCGGCAAATTTTTATAAAACGCAATGCAGTTGTACAACAGTACTATCAACACCACCGTGCGCAGCGCGTTGATAAAACGCAAGCCCACAATAAAGAGCGTCCAGGTGATGCAAAGGTTAATCCCCGCGTAGTAATAGTGGCTGTATTGATTGTGGGTGATTAACAGCATGGCAAAGATGCCACCTGCGGCCACCATACTGGAGACAAATACCACTTGCTGGTGGATGCGCTGGAAAATCGCCTGGAAACTCACCAGAAACAAGAGCGCTAACAGGCTGCAAGTTACCGCGCGCACGCCCCACAGGGCCCACATGCTTTCCGGCACTAGCAGGTAATCCAGAAATGCGAAGTTCAGGTAAAGCACAAAGGCCAATGCCAGCGCAATACGCACTTGTTGCGCAATATTGCTGGCCACATTGGCCTGGTATTCCTGCTCCAGGCTCGCATCGCGAAATAGCAGTGTCAGCGGATTAAAAATCCGGTAGCGCTGGCCAAAAGAGAGGCTGGTGTAATTGTCGATGACCAGGTCGTTCATTCGTTTCCCTGCAATGCAATAGAACTGTTTGGTATAGCGGTAACCATTAAGCGACAAATTGTAACTGTTGGTGGATTTACATGCAGCTGGGCGATGAAACTTTAATGCCTGGCGCTCTGGCAAATAAAGCGATAACGCCTAGGCTTAAGAAGCGGTACCCACTTAATGCACTGGAGGTGAGCAAGATGAGCAAATCTCAAGACAAACGCAAAGAAAGTAAAAAACCGGCAACTCGCACTGCCAAAGAAAAACACCAACTGAAAAAGGCCAAACAAGCCGAGCATGCACATCGCGAATTTTAGGTTGATGTGCTGATTCATTCACAGGTAATACAGAAAAAGGGCGCAATCACTGCGCCCTTTTCTTTAGCTGCAAATCTCACGATGATGAAAGCCAGCGCTACTCGCCGATAGACTCGCGCACGCGCAATAAACCACTGGCCACATCCGAGCCCTGGGGTGCAAAACGCAGCCCCTGTTGCACAAACATCTCCGCTTTTTGCGGTTGCCCTAACTGGACATAAGCCTGTGCCAATACCAGATACAAATCCGCCGCTCGGCGCTCTATACGCAAGCCGCGCTCGGCAGTGGCTATAGCTCCCTGGTAATCCTGCGCGAGATATTGACTGCGCGCCTGACGCGCCAGGCTGATGGCGGCGGGATTCAAACTCACCGCCGGCTTGGGCACAGCGCCCGGCTGCGGCTGTACCACTGTTGGTGTTACGGCAGGTTTGGTCGCGCTCGCTGGTTTGGATGGAGCTGGCGCAGGACGCGGCGACGGTTGTTGGCTGTAGGGCGTACAACCGATAAAAGCTAACACACAGCCTGCAATTAGCAGGCGTTTAAACAGATTGATCATGGGATATCCGCTACGAGTTATTCAGCATCTTTAGTGGCGGCCTTGAGCAACCGCGCGATTTCTTTCCACAAATCGATATAGGCCAGGGCCGCACGACTGCGCTGATTGTAACTGGTGAGCGGTGCCCGGCGCAGCCCCATTTGTTCAACTGCCGAATCATTGGGTACGTAGGTCTTGAGCATAGGCACGGGCATTTTCTTGCTGTTCTCAACCGCCTCCCGGTGCAGGCTGCGGCGCATATCCACCAGATTAAAAAAACCGACAATACGCTTGGGTGCGGATTTCTTGCTATTTAAAAACTCAATGACCTGCTCCATAGCCCGAATCGAGAGCGGACTGGGAATCATGGGGATCAATAAAATATCCACTTCCTGCAGCAGTTGTTCAACACTGGGGGAGAGCGTGGGTGGGCAGTCAAAAATCAGTATGTCCGCTTTTTCGCTGAGAGGCTTAAGCAGTTGCTTGAGGAATTTTTTGTCTTTGCTCAGCTCGTCAAATTCGCTGTCAAGGCTGCGCAAACTCAGGTCGGCGGGAATCAACATCAGGCGTGGATAGGGACTGTAAAGCTCCATCTCGCCAATGGATTTGCCTTTGCTGAAAAGCTTGATGGCCTTGGCGGAATCCGGCTCTTGCTGGCAAAACCAACTGGCAGCGGCCTGCGGATCCAAATCCCAGAGAATCACATTCTTTTTGGCGGCCGCAGCCATATAAGCCATATTGACTGCGGTGGTGGTTTTGCCCACGCCACCCTTGAGGTTATAGAAAGCGATTTTGATCATAACAATCCTATGCGTGTCGTTACCGGTCGTTATAGTGATGGAAATCTATTCAAGGCGTTTTAACTTGTAGCATTTTTATGCAGATCATTCAAAATTTATCCGCCATTTCACCCATGCCAGGGTTCAAAAGCATCGATTAGCGCATAGGCAAGCAATGAACTCCTACGAGCGTTACAATCGCTCCCTCACTTTGCGAGTCACTTGTTATGAGCCAGGCACACCCCTACGAACTTCTCACTCCCGATCTGGTACTGGATGCGATTGAAAGCACAGGCCTGATTTCCGATGCGCGCATACTGGCGTTAAACAGCTACGAAAACCGCGTATATCAGGTGGGGATTGAAGGCGGCTCACCGCTGATCGCCAAGTTCTATCGCCCGGAGCGCTGGAACAACGAACAAATTATTGAAGAGCACCGGTTCACACATGCATTGAAAGAATTGGAGATCTCTGTCGTGCCGCCGCTGTTGGATGAGAAGGGCAACAGCCTGCGCGAGCATCAAGGTTTTCGCTTCGCGCTCTATCCGCGCCAGGGCGGCCACGCGCCCAATCTGGATGACTTTGATGCGCTGTTATCGCTCGGGCGCACAATTGGGCGGATACACGCGCTGGGGCAGGCGCAGCCGTTTCACCATCGCCCACCGCTGGATATCCAAACTTTCGGACGCGAAAGCTATGCATTTTTGTTGGAGAATGACTTTATCCCGTCAAGTCTGCGCGAGTCCTACCGCACTCTGGGTGCCGACCTGCTCGCGCGCTGCGAAACATTATTTGCGCGTGTGGATTACCGCGCGATTCGCCTGCACGGCGACTGCCATCCAGGCAATATTTTGTGGCGCGATGAAGTGCCACACTTTGTCGACTTTGATGATGCGCGCATGGGCCCGGCGATTCAGGATTTGTGGATGCTACTCTCCGGCGAGCGCGACCAGCAGACAGCGCAAATGAGCGAGATTCTGGACGGCTACCGCGAGTTTTGCGATATTGATTTGGCCGAGTTGCAGCTGATAGAAGCCTTGCGCAGCCTGCGCATCATGCACTATAGCGCCTGGCTGGCACGCCGCTGGACAGATCCAGCCTTTCCGCGTCACTTCCCCTGGTTCAATACCGAGCGCTATTGGGGCGAACATATTCTGGAGTTGCGCGAGCAGTTGGCGGCGCTCAACGAGCCACCGTTAGTCATTTACTGAGCCAACATTGTTGGAAATTTAACATTCACCCCCAATAATGGTTTTTTGTGTAGCCAGATACCCAGGAGAATCCCATGACTGCACCCGCACCCGCCCTGGTTGTTGACAGCCTGTGGGAGTCCATCCGCCTGCAAACCCGCAAACAAGCGGAATCAGAACCGGTACTGGCCAGCTTCCTTTACTCCACTATCCTCAATCACGACTCACTCAAAGCGGCGCTCAGTTTCCACCTTGCCAATAAACTGGATAGTCCAGCCCTTCCCGCCATGCTGATTCGCGAGGTGATTGAAGAGGCCATGGCGAAAGATGAAAGTATTATCGAATCCATACGTGCGGACCTGCTGGCGGTTAGCGAGCGCGATTCTGCCTGCTGCTCGCTAGTCACTCCACTGCTCTACTTCAAAGGTTTCCATGCGCTGCAAGCCTATAGGGTCGCCCATTGGCTGTGGCAACAGGGGCGCAACTCGTTAGCACTGTTTTTGCAAAACCGCATATCGGCGGTGTTCGCGGTAGATATTCACCCGGCTGCGCAGATCGGCAAGGGCATAATGTTCGACCATGCCACGGGTATAGTCATTGGTGAAACTGCAGTAGTGGAGGACAATGTCTCCATTATGCAGTCAGTCACTTTGGGCGGCACTGGAAAAGAAGCCGGGGATCGTCACCCCAAGGTGCGCAAAGGCGTGTTGATAGGCGCAGGAGCCAAGATTCTCGGCAATATCACTGTTGGTGAGTGCGCCAAAATTGGCGCTGGCAGTGTGGTATTAAAAGATGTTCCCTCGCGCGCCACCGTGGCTGGCGTTCCGGCGCAGATCATCGGCGAAACCCAGTGTTCGCAACCGGCACGGGAAATGGATCATTTGATCCGCTAACCGCTCTTCATCAATATCCGGGCTGGCATCGGGAATTTTTTTCGGCGCCAGCTTCATCTTTATACTTACTGCCTGCCCCAGAATAATCCCCATGCACCAAAACAATCCCACTTATTGCTCGTTTGTAGGTCGCAACCGCCAACTATAACCGGAAATTCGCCGTTGGTCTGAAATTTGCTCGATTGCAATTCCAAGACCGAGGAGAAGAAGCATGCAATACACTAAGCCGATGATTGATTTGGTGTACGAGATTCGCCGTCGCGTTGAGCCCGATATGAAACCGGGTGTGAAAATGGCAAATCCCGAGCTGCTTAAGGAATTAGCGGAGTACTACCAAAGCGCCAAAGACACCATTATCAAAACCCTGATCAAAGAACTCCTGTCACTGGCAGGTGACAGTTGGCTAACACTGATCCAGCCAGCGCCTGCGACAGCCACAAAGACCGAATCCAACCATAAAACCGAGTTACCCAAGCAGGTGGTAAAGGTCTATCGCGGGCAGACAATCCTGGTAGATGCACCGCGCCCGGAGCTGCTAGCGGGTGCACCGACCAAGCCAGTACGAATGTATCGTGGGCATCCGGTGGATTGAGTATTCATTTCTGGACGATAAGGGTGTCAACAGCCACAATTACAAGGACTGGCCCAGCCAGTAACCTTTCATTGTGAGCCCTATGAATAAAAATCTTGTTCCCCGTGCGCTACGCCATTTAGCGATTGTGTTAGGCCTCTTGTTTCTCGCTACCCGGCTGCAGGCTGAAACGCCCGCGCGCATCGGAGTCTTGCCTGACATCCAGGCTGATTACCGCCAGTTCCTGGGCGAACGCAACCCTGCGGCGGTAGATTATTACGGTGGCCCTCATGCGCGTCGCGACGTGATCGACTTGATACTGATGCAGCAAGCGCTCGCGCTCGGTGGTTTTACCAAGCCACTGGAATTTTTCGAGGAAGAAAATTATTTTCGCAGTATTCGCAATGTGCTCGACGGTAAAACACTCACCGTCAGCGGCACTATCTGGTACCAGGATCTGGAAGCTCAGCAAGACAAAGTACATATCACTCCGCCACTGGTATTGGATGGGCAGTTTTCCGTTGGTTTTTATACCTCCTCCGATAACATCAAGGCTCAGGCGAGCAAAAGTCTCGCCCAGCTAACCCAGTTAAAAGTGGTGACCAGCCGTCAGTGGAAGCCGGACTTGATTACGCTTGAATCCATGGGGTTTAACAAAATTATGTACACGCCCAACTGGATCAATATGGCGCGCATGATTAACGCCAAGCGCGTGGATTTAACGCTGTCGCCCTTTGCGATGAACCCGGAGCAGGAAATTGTGGTGGACGGAATTCGCCTAGTACCAATTAAAGGAGTAAGGGTTGCAATTCGGGGCAGCCGCCATTGGCCGGTAAGTAAAAGTCACCCCCTTGGCGATGCGTTTTATCAAGCCTTAAGCAAGGGAATTTCACAACTGCGCGCCGATGGTACTATTGAACGCGCTTACCGCGAGTGTGGATTTTTTCATCCGGAATTGGCGAACTGGCAATTATTAAATCCACCAGTTGCCAATTGATAAATTAAAACTATTTTTGTTGCTGCTGTTTCAATAAATCACGAATTTCAGTGAGCAGTACTTCTTGTGCGCTGGGTGCCGCCGGTTTTTCTTCCTCTTTTTTCTTCAAGCGATTAATCACTTTAATCATCATGAAAATGGCAAAAGCAACTATGGTGAAGTCCAATACGGTTTGAATGAATTTTCCGTAGAAAATAGATACCGGGCCTTTGCCCTCAATAATTTCCGGAAGAATAATTGCCAAATCCGAAAAATCCACGCCACCAATAATCCAACCCAATGGCGGCATAAATACATCGCTCACCAATGAGCTAACCACCTTGCCAAACGCGGCACCAATAATAATACCTACCGCCATATCCACCACATTGCCGCGCACTGCAAATTCTTTAAAGTCTTTAATAAAGCTCATAGCTCTTCCCCATTATGAGTTGGTTGAGTGCGCAAATGCGCTGCAAGTTTTATAGCCTATAACTCACTGAAAACCAACCGGCAACTGCAAAAACGCCAACCCGGTCATTCAATTAATAGGCAGTCGGCAAATCAATTCCCAATTCACTCCAGATTTCATCCACGCGGTTTTTAATTTGCTGGTCCATCACAATCGGCGTGCCCCATTCGCGTGTGGTTTCGCCCGGCCATTTATTGGTCGCATCAAAACCGATTTTGGAACCCAACCCGGAAACCGGCGAGGCAAAATCCAGATAATCAATCGGAGTATTTTCCACCATCAGTG
>JAGKXA010000694.1 GCA_021151615.1 Cellvibrionaceae bacterium
CATGTATGCCATGAAAGCCAGAGATGCCGCAGCGCCCATGGAAAGCCAGAATGTGCAAGGTGGTAACAGCCAGCTTCGGGTTAATGCTTCAGGTAGCGTTCAATTGCGTTAATTATTTCTGAGCTTAACTTAAGGCTGTAAGCTTCAAACAAAAAAACCGCCCAGTTGCTTAATCAATCTGGGCGGTTTTTAATTGATGCTAAAACTTAACGAACAATACCGCGCTTTGATGATGTCAGTGAATCAATCAGCAATTGGACTTCTGGCGTTTGCGGTAACAGCTCATTGGTAAGTTTATCAACAGCCTGAACAGTCGTTAGGTTTTCACGATAAACCATTTTAAAGGCTTTACGCAGATTATTGATTTTATCAGCATCCCAGCCCTTGCGACGCATACCTTCATAATTCATACCATAGGCATGCGCTGGGTTACCAGACACCATGGTATAAGCCGGCACATCTTTTAAAATCGTACTACCGCCACCAATCATGCTATAGGAATCAATGCTGCAAAACTGGTGAACACCTGAATTCCCACCAACAATAATATGATCACCTATGCTCACATGCCCGGCAATCCCGACATTATTGGCAAAAATATTATCATTGCCAATCATGCAATCATGCGCAATATGGGTATTTACCATCAGCAGGTTACGATGGCCAAGCCGGGTCAGGCTTTGATCCTGCACAGTACCACGATGCAGGGTACAGGCTTCACGGATAATATTATCATCCCCAATTTCAAGCCAGGTTTCCTCACCCTTGAATTTCAAATCCTGACAAATTTCACCAATGCTGGCAAACTGAAAAATCCGGTTACGTTTGCCAATGCGGGTTAAACCTGCAATTACCACATGCGGGCCAATCTCACAATCTTCATCAATGCTTACCTGCGGGCCAACAATACTATAGGCACCAATCGTGACACTGGCTGCGATTTGTGCAGTTGGATGAATAATTGCAGTAGGATGAATATTTGGGTTGGAAGCCATGCGGCTATTTTGTACGCTGTTATTGTTCATATTAATGT
>JAGKXA010000695.1 GCA_021151615.1 Cellvibrionaceae bacterium
CAGCGCCATTGCGATCATCACTCGCTGGCGCATACCACCGGAAAATTGGTGAGGGTATTGATCTATACGCTCGGCCGCGTTATGAATTCCAACTTCTTCCAATGCTGCAATCGCTTTTAAGCGCGCGTCTTTTTTATTCATTCGTTTGTGTACCAACAACACCTCTGTGAGTTGATCAACAATACGCAAATAAGGGTTCAGGCAAGTCATCGGGTCTTGAAAAATCATCGCGATTTTATTCGCGCGAATGTGGCGCATTTCCTTTTCTGATAAACACAACAAATCCTGCCCTTGAAACATTGCGCGCCCGGATTCAATGTTTCCAGGCGGCATAGGTATCAGCCCTAGCAAGCTGTAGCAGGCTACCGATTTTCCCGAGCCTGATTCACCAACAATACCGAGCACTTCACCTTTGTTGATAGAGAAGCTTAAATTTTCTACGGCAACGGTTTGCCCGTTGCGGGTGTTAAAAACCACGCGCAGATTCTCGACGGATAATAATGCTTCGTTTGACATAATTAATCCTTGGACGCTCGTGGGTCTAACGCATCGCGCAAACCATCACCCAAAAAGTTAAGGGAAAAGAGTGTAAAAGTAAGTACTAAGCCTGGGAAAAATAATAACCAGGGAAACTCTTCCATCACTTCCACACCACTGGAAATTAACGAACCCCAGGAACTGGCAGGTGGTTGTATTCCCAAACCGAGAAAACTTAAAAAGGATTCAAGCAAAATGACACTGGGGATTGTTAATGTGGTGTAAACGATAACCGGACCAAGGGCATTGGGAATTAAATGGCGGGAAATAATACGCCAGGGCGATAAGCCCATGGAAATAGCGGCTTCGACAAACTCCTGCTTTTTTATTGCCAGGACTTGCCCTCGAACTATTCGCGCCATGGTCAACCACTCTACGGCTCCTATCGCAAGAAATAACAGCAGCAAACTGCTGCCAAACACAACGGTAAGCAGAATAATAAAAATCGTAAACGGCAAGGCATAGAGTGCATCCACGATTCGCATCATTACTGCAT
>JAGKXA010000234.1 GCA_021151615.1 Cellvibrionaceae bacterium
AAAACTATCAGCATTGATTACCAAGGAAAAATTGCAGCAGCGGAAGTGGTGGTTGCCAGCAAACTGGAATCCAAAAATTACGACTTCAGCATCGCGCGTCTTTTTCCACCGGCCAAGCCTTTCCTGGCCGAAAAGTCCGATGCTGCACCTTTGGCGGCAACTAGTCTGTCGGCACTGGAGAAAGAATCGCCACCTAACGATGTTGTCTACCCCTATCAGTCACCCAAACAGACCATTGCGGCTGGGCCGGCGTTAATCGCACTGAATGAATTGAATCTCAGTGGGCAACAATTTTCGTTGATGGCAGATATTTATACGCGCAGTAATCATCCATTGGCCGGGCAGTTGAGCGCGGTGCGTATGGTGATTAGCGAGATTGAGGATTCTTCAGGCAACTTGCACGAAGTTAATCACCAGGCGCCGATTGCAATGGAGCACATGGGGGGCAGTTGGGTGAATGGCAAATTTGAACCTGATCCGGCCAAGCCCTGGTTGCGTGGGCAACTGGAGTTGCGCGAGCGCCCACTGGTGCAGGGCGATGTGGCAGCGCTCTGGGGCAAGTTGGTATTTTTGGCAGCGGAAGATCCTATATCGGTCAAGGTGCCTTTCCAGTTTGGTATGCAATGGAACAGCAATGATGGCAACTTGAAGTTGCGTCGTTGGGAAGCCGGGCGCTTAATTTTTGATGTAGAGGGCAACTTTCCTGAGCTTATGTCGGTAAGGGCCCTGGATGACATGGGGGTGGTTGTGAGCCAGCCAGCGGAATTGCGTACCAGCTTTGGGAAAAACACTATTGAGCTGGACATAAAACAAGTTCCCGAAACTATCGAGTTCAATATTCCTCGCACCCAAAATCGCAAAGAGTTCCCACTGGAAATTCGCGTGTTGCAATAAGTGTGAGACAACAAGATTAACGGAGTGGTGTGCGCGTGAAAGTTCGCTGGTGGTTGTTGATTGCAGCCTGTTGGTGTTTGCCAATAAATGCTGCTGTCGTTGTGCTTTACCACCATGTGAGCGATAGCACACCCAAATCCACTAGTATTAGTCCAGCGGCGTTTGAAGCGCAGATGGATTATCTTGAGCAACATAACTTCAAGATCGTACCTCTGCCTGAGTTGGTTGAAAAACTGCGCAAGGGCGAGTCTCTGCCGGATAAAACCGTCGCCATCAGTTTTGACGACTCCTACGCAAGTGTGTATGAATCTGCTTTTCCTCGCTTAAAAAAACGCGGCTGGCCATTTACCTTTTTTGTAAATACCGATTCAGTGGGCGAATCCAAACTATTTGTCAGTTGGGAGCAACTGCGTGAAATGGCAACGTACGGCGCTACTATTGCCAATCACACCAGCACCCACACGCATCTGCCGCGCAATAATCCTGGCGAAAACCAAAGCGATTATCGCGCGCGCATTCGTGCAGATATTGAAAAAGCCCAGCAAAAAATAAAACAGGAAATTGGCGAGGCCCCCATGATGCTTGCTTACCCATTTGGTGAAGACGATATTGATGTGCAGCGCATTGCCAAAAAGCTGGGTTATATCGCGTTTGGCCAGCAATCCGGCGCGCTCTACGAAAAGGGCGATTTGCAAGCGGTGCCGCGTTTTCCCTTCGGTGGCAGTTTTACCGAGCTCGACGATTTTATTATGAAGGTCAACACTAAGCCCATGCCCACCAGTGCAGTCAGTTTTTTTGCCAACAAGCAAAAGGAACTGGAAAGCCTGACTGTGCGAGCTGGCGATAAGCCTTGGTTGGTGTTGAAACTGAGTGACACGAGTTTATTGAAAAAAATAAATTGTTTTGCCACCGGGCAGGGGCCGATTAGGGTTGAAGTGATTGATCAGCAAGTCTGGGTACAGGCAAAGCAACCGTTGAACACCGGGCGCACACGTTATAACTGCACAGCGTATTCAGGAGAAAAAGGCCGCTTCTATTGGTACACGCAACAATGGCTGGCAACCGATAAAAAGGGAGACTGGACTTACAAGGATTAAGCGATTGTTTCGCTATCCGGCTGCTATTCCATGCTCCAGCCACTCAATAATCTCCTGCCATTGCAGTAAATCTTTTTGCACATGGCGGGCAGGTAAATCAAAAATAGAAATCCCACTCTCCATTGCGCGAATATAATTTTGCGAATCGCGCAGGGTTCCAATCAATGGGATTTGTACCCTTTGCAAAAAATCCATGAGTTCCTGATGAAAACGTAAATGTGCGCGGGTGCGATTGGCAATCATGCCGGCGCGAATGTTTTTGTCTAAAAGACCTGAGCGATAAAGTTGCATTAAAAAACGCAGCCCTGCTTTGATATCCACCGGCGACGGTAGAATCGGAATTAACAGCAGGCAAATTTGCCCTTCGCCCAGTGCGGGTGAAGTGGCGGTCGGTTGCCAACCTGCAGGCATATCCTGAATAACTATTGCGTCAAGAATATCCGCTTGAAAATAATCCGCAGTATTCTGTGTTACCAATTCAATGGCAGAGCAGTTGGCAGGACGCGATGCATGCCAGTCGGCGGCAGATTTTTGCGGGTCTCGATCAATTAAAATTGTAGGAATTTGCTGATTGGCAAAGTGGCAAGCAATGTTGGTGGCGATACTGGTTTTGCCGCAGCCTCCTTTGGGGTTTGCTACCAGAATAGTGGGCATGGTGAACTGAGCTCCTCCGTGGATGCTGTAGTTGCTGATGTAGTCTAATGTGTGAATCGAGCCTGGCTATAAGCCTATCTTATCTGTCTGAATTTGTTTGAATTTCGCTGCAAATAAAAATGGACGGAATCCATCCGGATTCCGTCCATTTTTATCGCTCAGTTTCGGTCACTATTAGACGACAACTCCAGTGATGGGGCCCGCAGTGCTATAGGTGGGAATTTTTCCATAAACCCCCATGGCCTGTACCACTGTGTCGAGCACCCGCGAATGCGTATACCCGGGGACAACCTGGCCTCTGCGAATTGAACTACCTCCACCGGCAAACATGAAGGGCGCATTTGACCCGGTGTTATCGCTGGTATTTCCCATATTCGTAACCTGAACAACCAGTGTGGAGTCCAATAACGGTACGCCATTAATGTCTGTTGTGGTTTTTAATTGCTGAATTAAATAGGCCAGGCGCGCGGAGAAATAGGCACGAAACGCGCTGTACTCACGCATGGTGGGGTACGCATTTGCAGCTTGCGAGAGTGGGTAATCAAAATCTGTTACAAGGAAGTTCTCCTCATCATTACCCATAAGCATGGTAACTACATGTGTCAATCCGCATTTGATCGCAGTAATGGCATTGTTGGCTTGCATTTCCCACAGTTGCGTAAATTTTTTACCATCATTTGGGTTGATGGCAATGTCTGGCCAAACCACTTGCTGCAGGTCACAGCCTGGAGTGTAGCCGGTACTGTATAAATCTCCCTGCAGTTGCTGGAGTGCACTTTCATTCGCTTGCAAACGCGTATTGGCAAAACTTCCCAACTGTAGTTGCAACTGTTGCACAGCTTTCAAATTTATTTCCAATTGTTTGTATTGCTCTTCTGTGCTGACGGACGAGCGCTGTAATGTGAGCATTATTTCAAACGCTTGTCGTGGATCAGTGATTACGTCATACGATCTGTTCCATTGGTTTACGGCTGATATCGTCTGCCCTTGTGACAGAACTCCGAGGCGTATGGATGAAAATAAAGTATTCCCGCCCAATAGATCACCTAATGCCAGATCGATAGTTTTTGGGGCGGTAAATGCCCCCAGGGATGTTTGCGGTAATCCATGGCCCGCGTATCCGCCCATGTCCGTTTGGGAAAAGAATACACATTCCTGCTTTACGGGTTCCAGTGGAGCAGAGCTTGGTCCTAATTGTAATGTCGATGTTGGAGTAAAGGTGCCGGGTGGCGCCCCACCGGGGATGAACACAAAAATGACATTTTTAACGGGAGTTACTGCGCTTGCTGCACTACTTAAACCCGCTCCTGCTGTTAACAACCCTGCATTTATCAACGGCGCTGAGGCTGCGCCACTGGCCATCATTTTTAATAACTGACGACGATTATTTTTAACAATTTTTTCTTGGCTTTTCATAATTCAAACCTTCCTGAGTCACAAATATGAGCGTGAAAATTATTGGCTGCGATCTTTGCGGTAGCGTGCAGCGTGCAAGCTACCCAGACGTTTTAACATGGCGCGTGCACTCATGCCGTTGCTGGTCATAGCATAATCCAGACGCTCTTTTTCACAGGCGTAATCTGTTTGCTCCGCAGAGGACAAGCTGAGCGCACCGGGTTTGGTTGGGTCAAAGGTTTTTGTTCCCGTGCCAAAGGCTGCGCGGAAATTGTGCTCAATAAAACAGTAGCGGGTGGCATCCAGGGTTGAGAGTTTTTGCGCGAGGTCTTGAGCATTGTTGAACGCAAGCGTAATACCGTCGCTTGCGCTAGTAACACCGGTTAAAACGCCCGCTGAATTCACCGGATTGCCGGAAGCATCGAGGGAAATTTTATTACTGGCGGAATTCAGGTTTTGATAAGCAAAGCCAACTTGCCAGAACGGATTATCGCGCAGGGGGCCTGCATCCAGGGTGGTAGTGCCGTACACATCCTGACATAACACGCGATTGCGAATCGCCAGTGCAAGATCCTGCGGCACTGGTTGTTGATAATCGCTTTTGCTTGCTAAAAATGCACCGCTGGTTAGCAAGCCACCTTGGCGGATGTGGGAGGGGTAATTGGTTTTGGCGAATTTATCGGTATTAACATAAACGCTACCCAATTTATAAAAATTAAATAACGTCTCATTGATAATGCTGTAATTGCTGGCAAACAGTGTGCTAAAGGAAGCAGCGCCATCCAGTACAACATGATTGAACACTTCACTCATTTCGATGGGTAGTGATTTATCAACCGTATCCGTAAATGCTTCCCCGAAAAGTGCGGGAGCAGTTTTATTACTGACTTTTTCAGTACCCAACCAGTGCTCGGCAAATTTACCAAAATGTGCGCGTGCACCGGCTTTGTTTAACAGGCGATCTACTTGTGCCTCAATTTGTGAGTCGCTGGCAAGTGCACCATTTTTGGCAGCGTTTAACAAATCAGCATCCGGAGTGCTCCCGGTAAAGGTAAATGCCAGGAAGGATGCCAACTCATAGGGCGTAAGGACATAGGCATCGCTATCGATGGGTTGCGCAGGCAAGGAGGTAGACGTGTTTCCTGCGCGAATGGCACTCACCGCCACACCAGTCTCCTGACGATATAAAAATTGCGGAGATGATAGGGCTGTACGCAATGCAGTCCCAAGCGTAGCTGTGAGTTGTTCGCTAGTGGTGGCGCCAGCAAACAGTGCGGTGTATTGCTCAATTTCCATTGCGTTCGCCGGGCGACGGAAAATTCGGGTCAAACTTTCTGTAGTAAATTTGTCCGCACATTGCTGCACGGTTAAACCGGAGCAATTAATTAGCCCACTGAAGTTAGTTGTTGCTGCTTTAGTAACTACATTGGCGGCGAGTCTGCCAAAGTTACCCTGTACATATCGATTAATTGTTTCCTGAGTATTGTTATCAAAACCGTTAATGTTGGTATTGGCTAAAAACAAATCCAGATTGCTGGCAGGCAAATCCGTTAGCAGGTTAACACCTAGCAAATCACGCACACTGTTGATGTATTCGTCGCGCGTGAGTACACGCAACAAGCGCGGGCCATAGGTGATATTGCCGCTGCAATTGGCCAGCACGGGCGTTGAGGATGAGCTGGATGAATAGTGGCTGGAAGAATAGCTGCTGCTCGAACGCGAGCTGTTGGATGAGCGTGAGCTGCCACCCAACGAGCTCCTTGATGCGCAGGCAGCGCTGTCGCCCACATTCTGTGAGTTGCAGGAAAAGCTGCTGATAGAGCTTGACTGCTTGCTAGAAGCGAGCGACGAGTTCGATGAGCTCGAAACACTTGTGCGCGATGAGCTGGCCATACTGGTGGAACTTTTGCTGCTGGAAACACTGGAAGAGGTTTTGCCAACACACTTAACACCGTCCAGCGAAAACTCGGCAGGCTTTACCAGGCTGGTTCCGCTTGGCATGGAAATGTTAAAGCCAAAGTTAGTCGTTTGGTTAGTGCTCAGGTTGCCGTTCCAACTGGCATTTTTTACTCGCACTGCCTGACCTGCCTGCGTATAGCTGCCGTTCCACAGCTGCGAAATTTTTTCCGCATTTGAGAAATTCCACGCAAGTTCCCAGGTGGTTTTGGGGCTCCCCAGATTGGTGATATCCACACTCAAGGTGGCGCCGGTGCCCCAGTTACTATTGACGGTGTATTTGATCTCGCACTGTGCCTGCACGTTGATGGTGTAAGTCATCAACATGCCTGCTGCAGACAAGAGCGATAAATTTTTTAAATTCACGATTAAGCTCCTTTTTTAACAGCGATAAAAAACAAGAGAGAACTGAAGTGGCATTTGCGGGCAAAATGAAGCCCTGATGATAAACATC
>JAGKXA010000696.1 GCA_021151615.1 Cellvibrionaceae bacterium
TTTTGATAGTAATCCTACTGGTAAAAATTTACTAGAAGCATTTGATTGGATACGTCATAAACCAAATAAGGTTCCCCCACAGGCTATTATCACTAAGGCTTGGCATAAGCACATAAAGCAAAATATTGGGGCTAATAATCATCTGGCTTTTACATTTTGTGCACTAAATCAATTACAAACTGCACTACGCCGAAGAGATGTATTTGTTGCACCAAGCTGGCGTTATAGTGATCCGCGTGCAGGTTTATTAACGGGGCACGAGTGGGATGTCGCGAGACCAATGATCTGCCGCTCTCTCATCTTAAGTGCTGAACCCAAAGAGACACTTTCGTTACTGGCACTTGAGCTTGATCAAACCTACCGTGCTGTTGAGGAACGCTTACCCAACAATCAAGCCGTTCGATTTGATGTGATTGACGGCAAAAAAGAACTCGTGCTGAGTACACTTGATAAGTTAGATGATCCTGTCTCATTGGTTGCTTTACGTAAAATAGTGAAGGCAAGAATGCCGATTGTTGACTTACCTGACATTATATTAGAAATCGCAGCACGCACAGGGTTTGATGAAGCGTTTACCCACGTCACTGAAAGTCAAGCACGTGTCTCTGCATTGCGTACCAGTCTTTGTGCTGTGTTGCTTTCTCAAGCATGCAACACAGGCGTTGAGCCATTTACTCATCCAGAAATCGCAGCTTTACGTCGAGATAGATTGGTTTGGGTTGACCAAAACTACATCAGACATGAAACGCTAACTCATGCAAATGCACGACTAGTTTCTGCTCAAAATACCATTAAACTTGCACATATATGGGGAGGTGGAGATGTAGCATCGGCAGATGGTATGCGCTTTGTTGTGCCTGTACGTACTGTGCATGCCGCACCAAATCCTAAGTATTTTGGCAGGGGACGAGGAGTCACTTGGTATAATTTGCTGTCTGATCAGCGAACAGGATTGAATGCTATGACAGTACCAGGGACTTTACGTGATAGTTTAATTTTACTAGCCGTTGTGCTAGAGCAACAGACAGAGC
>JAGKXA010000697.1 GCA_021151615.1 Cellvibrionaceae bacterium
CCTGATGCCGGGCGATGCGATTAATGTACGCGTTGCAGAAAATGCCCGTGACTATCAGGTAGTAATCGATAAAGTAGAAAAACATGATTACAACAGTATTAGCTGGTACGGCCACATAATGGGAGACGACGGGCAAAAATATTCAGTGAGTTTTACCCGAGGAGAAACACTAACAGTAGGCGGACTGGACACACCCGATGGTCATTATGTGCTGCAAGCTCACGGCAATAATGGCTGGATTGCTTCCAGCCAATTGTTATTTAAAGTCGATCCTCATGTGAGTGACGCTATCCACCCGGCCGATATTGACCCAAACTATGCTCACACACGCGAAAACCACTCACATTAACAGCTGGATACATCAATTATTCAACAATACGGGTCCGGTACAAGCCGGACTTGTTTTATTAGCGCGTTTACTTTGTCAGTAAGAAAAACTCATTGGGATTTAACGCACGGTGACTAATCCGCACCTGTGCGACCTCGCCTTTAAACCAATGCACCTGGTTCATACGCGCACCAATGGAGGTTTTCGCATGTGCTGCGATTGGCAGATAATCCACCTGCCCGGTTAATTCCTTATTGCCATTAACATAAGAGACAAATTCACGATTTTTGTATGTGATTGCCGCATGAGCCCATTTACCAATGGGATGAACTCTGGTGGAATCAATCAAGGTAAATTGAGATTGCTCGGATTTAATATAAGCATCCAGATACCACTGGTTTTTATTATTTAACCGCAACTCAATAGTCACTCGACGATTGGGATTATCCAGGGCTTCGATATGAAAAAAACGCGGCTCGGCATTGGCAGGAAATGCTGCGGCAGGATTAAAGATAATCTCGATGGTAAATTCAGTAGCGCCTTCCAGTGGGTTTTTATCCACCAGCAACCTGTCACCATCGCCATCAAAACTTACCACCTTGCCTTGTGACGAATTAACAATGTGTGGGTTACCCTGAACAACTACCGGCGCATCCGCAATTTTTTCTAGCGAGTTCACCAACCAAACTTCCGTTCTATCCT
>JAGKXA010000698.1 GCA_021151615.1 Cellvibrionaceae bacterium
GTACGTCAACAAAGTGCTGGCGCACCTGCAGGATGTGCGTCTGAGCACCCCCGTCAAGGCCGTGACGCGCCAGTCACATGGCGTGACCGTGCACACCCGACACGGCCACGAAGCCTATGACGACGTGGTGTTGGCTTGCCACAGTGATCAAGCCTTGGCCCTGCTGGGACAACAGGCCTCCCCCGCCGAACGTGCGCTGCTGGGCGCCATCCGTTACCAGCCCAACCGCGCCGTGCTGCACACCGATGTGGCCATGCTGCCCAAACGCCAATCGGCGTGGGCGGCCTGGAACTACGAACGTGCCGCTGCAGACAAGACCGAGCAATCGCAGGTCTGCCTGCACTACTTGCTCAATCACTTGCACCGGTTGATTCAAATAATTTGCCGGTGCAATTGCCGCTGCAATTTCCTTACGGTTTTCTGTTTTGGATGAATAGTGAGTAGCTTCAACTATCGATTTCAATAACGCACCGTAAGTGTTGGGATTGGTGAGTGCAAATTCCTGGCTGCACGCAAAAGCACAACAGGGGTGACCATCCCAGATTTCTTTAGTAAGGGTATGAATAAAACCCACTTTCTCCCACACCGCGCGCTGGTTAAAAGGATCAGGTGATAAATAACCATCGAGATTGCCCGCGCGCAAATTGGCAACCATTTCCGGCGGCGGTACTACACGGATCTGCACATCTTTATCCGGATCCAATCCATGTTCGGCCAGGTAATAGCGCAATAAAAAATTGTGCATGGAATATTCAAAGGGAACACCGAATTTAAAACCTTTCCACTGTTTGGGATCACGTTTGTCTTTGTGGTTTACATGCAACACAATCGCCTGGCCATTAATATTTTCCACTGCCGGCATAACAAAATTTTTTGCAGTTGACCCAATACCCAGACTCATCGCCAAAGGCATGGGTGTCAGCATATGGGATGCGTCGTATTCACCGGCGAGGGATTTATCGCGCGCAACAGCCCAGCCTGCCGTTTTAATAACGTCAACCTCCAAACCATTTTTTGCGTAAAAACCCA
>JAGKXA010000699.1 GCA_021151615.1 Cellvibrionaceae bacterium
CAACGTACTTAGCGTACTGGAAGCCATACCAAACACCGTTCCATCATCACACCAAGGATCTATCCGTT
This sequence comes from Cellvibrionaceae bacterium, assembly GCA_021151615.1. Classification (GTDB taxonomy): domain Bacteria; phylum Pseudomonadota; class Gammaproteobacteria; order Pseudomonadales; family Cellvibrionaceae; genus Cellvibrio. The sequence continues at coordinate 69 of JAGKXA010000699.1, forward strand.
TAAGCAACCTAATCGCCTCCAGGGACAAAGGAACTGCCCTGGAATAGCCATTCTTGGTATCCGGGAGAAACGCAGTGCACCGCTCAAAATCGACATACTTGCCTTGGAGGCTACATATCTCCCCTGCCCGCATGGCGGTCTCTATGGAAAACAGGAAGGCTACAGCGACCTTTTGTTGCTGCTGGATAACCGGGAAGCGCTCATCGTAGTTCAGGGCCACCAAGATTGTATCGATTTCTCCCTGGGAGATTCTGCGCTCACGGTGCGGTGGATCCTTTGGCCGCTTTAGGTCTTCCATAGGGTTGTGAGTCATTAATCGCCAACGGCGTGCCTGGGTCAAGCTATGGCTGATCAAATTTAACTCACGATTAATACTTGAGGGCTTAACTGATTTTGAGTGCTCGACGATATAGCTCTCAAAATGTTCACGCCTTAAATCGACCAGGCGCACTTTTGAAATAGAAAATCGCTCGAACATTTTCAAGCGCACAATTTCCCACTGCGCGCCCTTTTTTGTTTCTGAAATTTCTTCTGCATATTTTTTGAACACATCGAGCAGCATGTGCGTAGTGCTCACACCATCAACCATCTGCCCCAATTCAAATTCTGTTTGTGCTGCCCAACTTTTAGCCTGCGCTTTTGTATCGTGCCGCTTTGATTTGCGGATGCCATTCACATACACCTCGGCGCTCCAGCGGTCGCCGATCTTCCTGAAAGTTGCCATAGAAAAACGTAATCCCCGACGTAATAAAACGTAATGACTATGTAGGAATATACGGTTAAATGAGGGGAAATGCGATATAGGTCACAAGCAAAAACGCCCGCAAGTCTTTGATTTGCGGGCGTTTGCGATGAAAAACGTTTATTTGTGATTTGTAACATGGTGCCCGAGGCCGGACTTGAACCGGCACGACCAAAAGATCGACAGATTTTAAATCTGTTGTGTCTACCGATTTCAC
>JAGKXA010000700.1 GCA_021151615.1 Cellvibrionaceae bacterium
GTCTGAAACCAAGAGCTACGAATTTGATGGCTTTATGGAGATAGACGCCACACCCAAGGCCGAGGTATCCCTGTTTGAACGCAAGATTCGCGATTCTCATGGCAATAGGGAAGACCTGCAGGGCGCCGACGAATCCTGGGCGGAAATGCTGATTGAAGACGAGGATGACGACACCCCAAAATTTGTAGCACAGCGCAACTCTGCCATTGAGATAATAGAGGAAGATCCGGATGACCTGTATGCCACTGAGCGCACACCGGAAGCACCATCCACCACAGAGGCACAGCCGGCAAAACCAAGCAACTCACCCAGCCTGGTATTCAGCCTGATTGCCGACACCGATGATTCGTCCCAAACAAAAGAGCCAGAAAAGGCCAATCCGATAACCCCCGAAGACCATAAGCGGGAAGACAATGATTTCATCCTGAGTGACGAACTGAGCAACATTCCCAATCACTCAGGGTTTAAACAACCGTTGGCATCAGCTGATGCCCCTCCCCTTGACCCCGGCATCTTTGAAACACCAGACAACACGGCGAACGACGACTCCAACAAACGCCAGGTCAAAACCCAACCCAAAATTCGCGCTTATGATGGTTCACGTACCGCGCTCTTGATGAACATCATGCCTGCGCCAATCGAGTTTACCGCCAAGCGCATGCGCCGCTGGTACCAGCGCAAACTCTGGCCCACCTTGAGCCTGCTGGCACTAATTGGATTGGTTGTACAACTGGGCTGGTTCAAATTTGATTATTTCAGCCGCGTCGAGCCCTACCGCACAGCTTATTTATTTCTGTGCCCTTACTTAAAATGCGAGGTTCCATCACTGGTGGATACCAGCCAGATAACTGCCTCTAACCTGGTAGTGCGCGAGCATCCGGAAACATCAGGGGCTCTGGCTATTGACGTAATGATCATGAACAACGCCCCCTTTGATCAACCCTATCCCGATCTGGTACTAGCTTTCACCGATATTGATGAAAACGAAGTTGCATCGCGCCGTTTTAAGCCTGATGAGTATCTGGG
>JAGKXA010000701.1 GCA_021151615.1 Cellvibrionaceae bacterium
TGAGCGAACAAACCATTAGCATTTCTGGCGATACCGCTCTTGTGCGACACATTCTCAATGCTGATATTAAAGATGGCGGTGTAGCAAACACCATTAAGCTCGGCGTGTTATTGGTATGGCAAAAACAACAGGGCGAGTGGAAGCTGTTAGCGCGTCAGGCATTTAAATTTCCACCACCAGTAACACAATAAGCGCGAGGTAATTATGAAGCTCTATGGCAGTTTTACATCGCCGTTTGTAAGGCATGTGCGCATAGTTTTACTGGAAACCGGTTTAGCTTGTGAATTTATTGAAACCGATCAAGCGGGTAGCGCGGTGAAATCACCCACCAAACGAGTTCCGTTTCTGGAGGATGGTGATATTTTTTTAACCGACTCCAGTTCAATCATTAAATACTTGCGTGAAAAAGCCGGACAGGCATTTTGTAAAACTGCCCGGGAACTGGATGAGTTTTGTTTGGTGAACACGGCGCTGGACACTACGGTGAATTTATTTTTTATCAAACGTGATGGCGTTGATATTCAGCCGATTCCCTACTTGCAGCGTCAGGCGGCACGAGTTGAATCAACAGTTGCGGAGCTTAACCAGCTGCAATTGCCACTAATAGCTCCCTATACCGATGCGCAACTGCGTTTAGCCTGTTATATCAGCTGGTGCAAATTGCGCAAACAGGTGGATTTTTCCAGTCACACCAACCTGGAAAAATTTTACGCAGGCATTCAAACCTACCCCGCGTTTCAGGTTACACAGCCACCGCAAAACTAACTCGCATGGAGGAAAAAGCGAACCGGAATTTGGCTCGCTTTTTATATCCAGACAACCAGCGCGACGGCAGTAATTATTCATGAATTTTTATGCTTGCATCACGCGCCAAATATAAGTTCATTACACCTGATTTTATATCCGGTGCTGACACCACCATGCCTTTATCAATTGCCAGCTGATTATTATTTATAGCGGCAGAAAATGCTTCCATCACCTGATTAGCCTGTTCAATGCTGGCTATAGATACTTGAATTTGGCAGC
>JAGKXA010000702.1 GCA_021151615.1 Cellvibrionaceae bacterium
CATTTGTCCAGTCGCTCGAATTCAAAGTTTATAACCGCTGGGGCGCACAAGTGTTCAGTACCCGCGATGTCAACATCAACTGGGATGGCAAAACCAATGACGGCAAAGAGCTTGCGGCTGGTCAGTATTATTATGAAGTAACTATCTATTTCGAATCGTTTCAAAAACAGAGCACGCCGGTGACCATGAAAGGATGGGTACAGCTGCTGAGATAGATTCTTTTTTCTTTCACATTCAAGTATTTCCTTTGTAGCCCGGTTTTTGCACCGGGCTTTTTATTTCATCATGAATAACCATCAATCATCCATATGAAAACGGCATATGTTTTCCCCGGACAGGGTTCGCAGTTCAAAGGAATGGGCCTGGACCTTTACCAAAGTTCCGACTCTGCTAAGGCATTGTTTGAAAAAGCCAATGAAATCCTCGGCTTCGATATCACAAAAATCATGTTTGAAGGCACCGATGAGGAGCTGAAACAAACTAATGTGACACAGCCAGCCATATTCATCCACTCGGTCATTCTGGCGAAAATCAACCCCGATTTCTCACCGAACATGGTGGCAGGTCACTCGCTGGGCGAGTACTCGGCGTTGGTATGCGCCGGTGTGTTAAGTCTGGCAGACGCCGTCAAACTGGTCGACAAAGTCCGCATTGGTGTTGGGCGTTGCCCACCAGGCATCGTTATAGGCAGTTTGGGCTTGCGCTCCCAACGTGCCCAGGCTGAACAGTGCCAGGGTGAGCGAGTTGATTTTGTAGTTCATAGTTCCTCCAGAGGAATTATTGTTTTCACAGGAGTGGTTAAACCGTCTTGATGACACTGGCTGGCTCTCTCCCGACGCCTGCCGCTTGGCTTCCCTGGATGTAGCTGTGGTCTTGCGTTATTCGTGTTGTCAAACCTGTTGGTAAAAAATCACCCGGCGTCGGCAGCACCGATGCCGGGTGAAAAGCATCATCCATCCCCCCAGGGTGGAGGGCTGGATAGAGGGAGTTGTGGATTACCAACCCAGCACGCGCACTTCCCAGAT
>JAGKXA010000703.1 GCA_021151615.1 Cellvibrionaceae bacterium
TGGAACGATACTGCAGTTGCTTATCCGAAAGACAAATGCATTCATGAATTGTTTGAGGCGCAAGTAGAAAACAATCCGGATGCAGTTGCGGTTATCTTTGAAGATCAGCAGTTTACGTACGGTGAGCTTAACAGCAAAGCCAACCAGCTTGCGCACTACCTGATTAACGAGAAGCAAGTTAAGCCCGATACCCTCGTGGGTATTTGTGTTGAGCGCTCGTTGGAGATGGTGGTGGGTATTTTAGGGATACTCAAAGCGGGTGGAGCTTATGTGCCGCTCGATCCTGAGTATCCAGAAGCACGCTTAAAATACATGTTGGACGATGCCAAACTCGGCACTGTATTAACGCAACGTCATTTGCGCGAGACCACGCCGGTGACTGATGAACAAGCGGTGTGCCTGGACAGCGAAGTATTTAAGCAACAACTGCAAGCACAATCTACGCAAAACCCCAACACAAAAGCATTAGGTTTAACGTCAGCACATCTGGCTTACGTGATTTATACCTCTGGCTCGACCGGTAATCCCAAAGGTGTGATGGTTGGGCACCAGGCTCTCGTCAATCGGATCGACTGGATGGATAGTCGCTATGGATCAGAACCCTCGGACCGCATATTACAAAAAACCCCTTTCAGCTTCGACGTGTCGGTGTGGGAATTTGTATGGCCATTAACGGTTGGTGCAGGACTAGTATTAGCCAAACCGGAAGGTCATAAAGATCCTGGCTATTTGTCAGCCTTGATCCGTAACCAGCACATTACCAAATTACACTTTGTACCCTCCATGCTGAGTAGCATGTTATCAGTGGGCGAATTGTTTCACTGTAAAACATTGAAACAAGTGTTTTGTAGCGGTGAAGCACTGTCTTTATCGCATGTTAGAGAGTTCCAGGAGCAATGCTCTTGGGTAGAGCTCCATAATTTATACGGCCCCACCGAAGCAGCGATTGATGTGAGCTATTGGGATTGTTCGCAGAGCCATGCTGGACTGAGTGTACCGATTGGTCGCCCTATCCATAATATTC
>JAGKXA010000704.1 GCA_021151615.1 Cellvibrionaceae bacterium
CCAGTTGACATTAAAGCCGCCGACTTTTCCTAATACAGTAAAGAAATGATCGCCCTGTGTGAGATCCACTTCAGCAACAACATCCATCCAGGTTTGCCAACCGCCGGTTTTGGGAATTGAAACTGAATGATGCGTCGTTGTGGTGCCAGCTTCATTCAATGACAGTATGCCACCACCACTTAAGCTCGCTACGCGATACGTAATTTTATATTTACCGGTATAGGGCAAACTCACTTTGGTATTGGTGTAGGACATCCAGTCACCGGTGTTGATATTACCGGTATTTTTACCGCCGCCCACATCCGTGGTGGTTTCATTAAACACACCGCTCATGGTCGCGTAATTTTCGGCCTGAATTATGTAAGGGAAAACACTGGCAGGAACTGCAGGAACCGAGGTAGCGGTTGAACTGGTAGTTGCACTGGAGCTGACAACTGCAGCGGCAGAACTCACCGCTGCGCTTGAACTTACTGCAGCGGAACTCACGGGTTTTGAACTAACAGCAGCTGAGCTGACCGGCGCAGAACTAACAGCCGCAGCACTCGAAACAGCGCTGGATGATGCCACTGCAGTGCCATCAATATTTTCAATTTTAAACCAGTTAACATTAAAGGCACCCGAGGTTGCCAGAAATTTTAAATTCACTGTGCCCGCTGTTAACTTCACAGTGGTTTTTACATCCACCCAGGTTTGCCAACCACCAGTTACCGGTACAGTTACCGTATCCAGTGTGGCATTGGTCAGTGAGTCTTTTAATACAAAACTACCGCCAGCACTCAAACTGGCAACGCGGTAGGTCATGGTATAAGTTCCCGTTACCGGGATAACAACATTGTCATAGCTCATCCAGTCGCCAGTGTTGATGCTGCCTGTATCTTTTCCGCCACCGACATCCGTCGTTGCTTCGTTATAAACACCGCTCATGGCGGTATAGTTTTCTGCTTCAATAGTTGTTGGTGGTGGCCGCACAGTAGCTGCTGCTGCACTAGGGCTAAAAATCATAAAGGGTGCGCAGAGCGCCAT
>JAGKXA010000705.1 GCA_021151615.1 Cellvibrionaceae bacterium
ACGACTGATAATTGCCTAGCTGAACCTGTCGTAAACCCAGTGTGAAGGACTCAGTCAAATTCATGCCAGATAAGTCTTTTGTAAATAATGCCGCCCTTGTACAGCGAACTGCCCAGTTAGAGCAGTTGCTGCAGCGTCTCTTTGGTTTTTTGAGCCGTGTTCCGTTGGAGCGCTGGCAGTGGTTGATTGTGCTGTTGCTGGTGATATGGTTGAGCCACAGTCTGGCGCGCTTATTTTGGCTGGTTATACCCAGCCCGGCTATTCCACCGGCGACTGTTACCTCGGTGGCGTCGGCAATGCCCGGTGTCAACCCAGCGGCGGCAGATGTGATCAATATTGCACAGGTTAAAAATCTGGCGCCCTTTGGTGAAACCAGTGTAGAGCCTGTGGCTGCAGTAGAGGCTCAACCTGCGCCCGCAACCCAGGGTATCGAAAATAATGCAGCTGACACCCAACTCAATTTGATTTTGCGTGGGGTTTTGTCCAGCAATGATGAAAAAGCGGCGCGTGCCATCATTGCAACTGGGGACAGGGCTGATGTGTATGGGATTGGTGATGCTCTTCCGGTTGGTAACAATGTGACTCTCGCCAAGGTACTGGATCTGCGTGTAATCATTAATAACAATGGTTCCTTTGAATCCCTGTGGATGTACAAGGATGACCCGGCAGCCAAGTTAGGTACCGCTGTTGCTGCTCCTTCATCTGAATGGGCAACACCCGGTGGTTATGCCAATCCTCCTTATCAACAGCAACCGCCCGTGTTTGCCGATAAAAGCCCTCGTTTTGATTCACCTGCACCTGCACCTGCACCGGCTGCTGCTGGTGATGCAGGCATGGCTCAAATGGGCAAGACGCTTGCTGATGTGGTGGCTATGAGCATTTATCGCGAGAATGGCCAAGTGGTGGGTTACAAGATTCGCCCGGGGCGTAATGCGGAAATGTTTAGCTCTTTAGGGCTGCAGACTGATGACATAGTCACAGCGGTTAATGGGGTTCCCCTAAGCAGCCCGGGCAAGATTATGG
>JAGKXA010000235.1 GCA_021151615.1 Cellvibrionaceae bacterium
AAATAATATTATCGATCCCCAATACAATTTCCAGGGCCGTCAGCGTTGCCAGGGCAACCCAGGCTTCCGGGCTGGCTAACCATTCAAACATTGCTTACTCTCTTAGTTGCTACTGATTAATTGATAGTGGATTGGAGGAGCCAATCAACACGGTATTTTGTTCGCCAACGCTACTCAGGGCAAATGGCAAAGGACGCGATTGTACCCTGCCCAACACAACCTTAGGCAATTAGTTTTACCATTTAATGGCAACAAATAAATGAGGGAGGGACAACTTGACAAATACCATGTCATCAGCAGGCGGCAAGGTTTAGCAAGAAGAGATCAAGAGTTGCGGGTAGTCAAACGGCTCAATAACGCCATTAATCCTTTCTTTTCATTTTTCATCAGGTAGTGATCACGAATACCAGAGATATCTACATCGTAGCTTCCCGGCTCAAGATCGCGGGCAATTTCAATTTTTTCAATTTCATAGCGGGACTTTTTGCCTGAGTCCAGCAGATCCTGCTTGCGCTTATCGTCTTCTGATAAATCCAGCAACAGATATTCATCTAACGGTTGCTTATACGCATCCAGCACCACAATCACTCGCGGCTTTAACCTGCGCTCGAAGTTTTGCTCGACCACTACCGCCACTTCGCCAGTGCTTAACTCAACCAAAGTGCCTGTGGGGTAAAGACCAATGGCACGGATAAACTCTACTACCAACTCCTCCTGAAACTGTATATTGCGTAACTCGTAAAGCTTACCCACCGCCTTGGAGGGTGCAATGGGGTGACGCGAGCCGCGCGGGTTGGTGACATAGTCGTAATAAGTCACTATGCCGGCAATTTTACCGAGCAGGGGAATCTTGTCGCCTGACAAGGCCTGTGGAAAGCCGCTACCATTTAATCGCTCGCAATGGGTTTTCACCACACTGATCACCCGCGGTTCAACACCGGGGGTCTTGCGCAGAATTTCGCAACCCAACTCCACAAAGGTTTCATACAGACTTTCTTCTTCTGCACTACGCTCGGTCTTGGCCAGCAAGGCAGAATCCAATTGCACCTTACCCACATCTTTAAGGAGCACCCCCATAGCCAACACATCCAGATCGCGTTTGGGTAAGCCTATATGGCGACCAAACAAAATCGCCCAGACCGACGAACGCACAGCATGGCTGTAGGTGTATTCATCTTTTTCCTGCACGCGCGACAGCCAGGTAAACGCATCGGGGTTACGCAACACGCTATCCACCATTTCACTGGCGACGCGTTTTGTTTCACCTAACGACAGACCATCAAACTGGTTTTTCTCCAGTTGATCCATAACCTCTACTACAGCGCCATAAACTTTTTGATGCAACTGTCGCGCTTTTTTTACCTCGCGCTGCAATGGCTCGACTTCGCGATAAAATCCGCGCTGTATTTTTAACGGAGCAACTGATTCGGTAAAAGAACTGACACGCTCGCGAGTCGAGTTTTTTTTTGCAGAAGGAGCAACAGTTTTGAGGTTAGCAGCAATCGGGCCACGGCCTTTTTCGATATCTATGTAGACATAGTTACAAAGGGCTTTGAGCTGGTTGATCTCCCCCAGATCACGAAGATAAAAGCCTTGCAAAGGAAAAGGAGTCTGTGACCAGGGGCGATCCAGCCCGGACACAAACATACCTATGGTTAGCTCATTAACGTCAACTTTGACCTGCTTGATGCCCACGCCTTTTCCCCACATCACCATTTGGTGTTAATTATCAACTTTATTGCTCGGGATAACTGGCATTGATCAATAGAAATGGGATTACACCTATCATTGATCGCCTAAGATAAGCTTCCAAATCTTCCTAAAAAAGCTTTGGATATGGCGCCGAGTTTAATCAAGATACGCGCGCCACACCAGAGTCGGCAGATTAAAGGTAGCTAAATAAGCCTGCTTGGTGACAAAAAGGTTACAAGTGGTACTGCTCTGACAGCTCATGCACAGCATTGATAAATGCACCGGCATGCTCAGGGTCAACTTCCGGGGTAATGCCGTGCCCCAAATTGAATACATGACCTGAACCTTTTCCATAAGACGCAAGAATACTGCCAACCTCAGCCCGAATACGCTCGGGTGAAGCATAGAGAATGCCCGGATCCATATTGCCCTGCAGCGCAACCTTATTACCAACACGGGCACGGGCATTGCCAATATCCGTGGTCCAATCCAGGCCCAACGCAGTTGCGCCAGTCGCTGCCATTGCATCCAGCCATTGTCCGCCACCTTTGGTAAACAGGATTACCGGCACTTCACGGCCTTCGCTTTCGCGGATCAATCCCGACACAATTTTCTGCATGTATTTTAGGGAAAACTCCTGATAGGCCGCATGAGACAAGGCACCGCCCCATGTATCAAAAATCTGTACCGCCTGGGCACCCGCCCTGATTTGGGCATTCAGGTAAACAGTCACTGAGTCAGCCAGCACATCCAGCAGCCGATGCATAACCTGCGGCTGGTTATACAGCATCTCTTTGGCGCGGCGGAAGTCGCGGCTGGAACCACCTTCAATCATATAGGTCGCCAAGGTCCAGGGACTACCTGAGAAACCTATAAGCGGCACACGACCATTGAGCTCGCGGCGAATAGTTTTCACTGCATTAACCACATAAGGCAGATCCTGCTCCGGATTAATGACTTTCAGCGCATCCACATCAGCTTCAGTACGCACCGCTTTTTGGAATTTCGGACCTTCACCAGTCTCGAAATAGAGTCCCAATCCCATAGCATCCGGGATAGTGAGAATGTCAGAGAACAAAATCGCCGCATCAAGACCCGGATAGCGATCCAGTGGCTGCAGGGTAACCTCACACGCCAACTCGGGATTGGTGCACAAGCCCATAAAATCGCCTGCTTTTGCCCGCGAGGCGCGGTACTCAGGTAAGTAACGACCTGCCTGACGCATCATCCATACCGGGGTGACATCTACCGGTTGTTTCAGCAGCGCACGGAGAAAACGGTCGTTTTTAAGTTGGGTCATGCTCTTATCCTCAGGCCTTGGCCTTGCTTGCATTTTGCGGGAAAAACGGGAGTCAGATAAAACAAACCCCGCCATGGCGGGGTTTGCGCGGTGGCAGAGCCTAAGCTATTGCCACCGGGAAGGTCAATTCAATCGACCAGATGCAGATCAAACCTCGAGGTAATCGAGGATACCTTGCGCCGCTTCACGACCTTCCCAGATGGCGGTCACCACCAGGTCAGAACCGCGTACCATATCGCCGCCGGCAAACACTTTCGGGTTGCTGGTTTGGAATTTGAACTGTTGTTGCTCAGGTGCAATCACACCGCCCCAATCATTGGTTTTTACACCGTTGGTTTCAAACCAGGGTTGCGGGCTGGTACGGAAACCGAAGGCAATCAGCACCACGTCTGCCGGCAGGATTTCCTCGGAGCCGGGAACGACAACAGGGCTGCGACGGCCTTTGGCATCTGGCTCGCCCAATTGAGTAGTAACTACTTTCACGCCTTCCACTTTACCGTTACCAACCACTTCTACTGGTTGACGGTTATAGAGGAACTGCACGCCTTCTTCTTTTGCATTGGCAACTTCGCGCTTGGAACCGGGCATGTTTTCTTCGTCGCGGCGATAGGCACAGCTCACACTGCTGGCGCCCTGGCGAATCGAGGTACGGTTACAGTCCATCGCGGTATCGCCACCGCCGAGGACAACCACTTTTTTACCTTTAACGCTGATGAAGTCTGCCGGATTCTTCTCAAAACCCAAATTGCGATTTACGTTGGAAATCAGGAATGGCAATGCATCATAGACACCGGGCAGGTCTTCGCCGGGGAAGCCGCCTTTCATGTAGGTGTAAGTGCCCATGCCCATAAATACTGCGTCGTAATCGCGTAGCAATTCTTCCATAGTGATGTCTTTACCCACTTCGGTATTCAAGCGGAACTCCACACCCATTTCCTCGAAGATTTTACGGCGACGGGTCATCACACTTTTTTCAAGCTTGAATTCGGGAATACCGAACGTCAAAAGACCACCGATTTCCGGATACTTGTCGAATACCACTGGCTTAACGCCGTTCCGCACCAGAACATCCGCACAACCGATACCGGCCGGGCCAGCACCGATGACGGCAACTTTCTTGTTGGTCCAAACGACTTTGGACATGTCAGGCTTCCAGCCCATGGCGAAGGCGGTATCAGTAATGTACTTCTCGGCATTGCCAATAGTCACTGCACCGAAACCATCATTCAACGTACAGGCACCTTCGCACAGACGATCTTGCGGGCACACACGGCCGCAGACTTCTGGCAAGGAGTTGGTTTGGTGACTCAACTCCGCCGCTTCAAAAATATTGCCTTCGGAAATCAGCTTCAGCCAGTTAGGGATGAAGTTGTGTACCGGGCATTTCCACTCGCAATAGGGGTTACCGCATTCGAGACAGCGGTGCGATTGGCTTTCCACTTCTTCTTTGGCAAAGGGCTGGTAAATTTCCACAAACTTGTGTCTGCGGGTTTCCAGGTCTTTCTTGGCGGGGTCTTTACGACCCACATCGAGAAACTGAAAGTCATTGCTTAAACGTGCTGACATAAGATCTCTCCTCACCCAGCCTTATTCGCCGCGCTTGCGGAAACTGACCAACAAACTACCCAAAGACGCAGCCTTGGGTTTTACCAGCCAGAACTTGCCGATGTAGTCATCGAAGTTATCCAACAAGTGTTGGCCCCATGCACTCTCGGTTTCCTGCGTAAATTCTTCAATCACACTGCGCAGGTGGTTGCGATGGGCTTCCAGTGCCTCGGTGTTGATACGGTGGATATCCACCAATTCATGGTTGTAACGATCCACAAAGTCATTGGCTTCGTCGAGAACGTAGGCGAAACCACCGGTCATACCCGCGCCGAAGTTAACCCCGGTTTGACCCAGTACAGTGACCACACCGCCAGTCATGTACTCACAGCAGTGATCACCCGCGCCTTCCACAACAACATGGGCACCCGAGTTACGCACACCGCAGCGCTCACCCGCAGTACCGGCAGCAAACAATTTACCGCCAGTTGCGCCATACAAGCAGGTGTTACCCATGATGCTGGTTTTGTTGGACTTGAATTCCGACGTGCGCGGCGGACGAATTACCAGCTTGCCACCAGCCATGCCTTTACCCACATAGTCGTTGGCGTCGCCTTCCAAATACATATCCAGACCACCGGCATTCCACACACCAAAACTTTGACCCGCAATACCGGTAAGTTTCAGTTTGATCGGTTTGTCGTTCATGCCCAGGTTGCCGTAACGCTTGGCGATTTCACCACTGATACGCGCACCAATGGAACGGTCGCAGTTGGTGATATGGAACTCAAACTCACCGCCAGTTTTGGCTTCAATCGCTGGAAGCAAGACTTTAACCATCGCTTCGGCAGTTTCACCTTTGTCGAATGGCTCGTTTTTGCTTACCGCACACAATTGGGGCTTGGTTGCCAAGTAATCATCGGTATAGATGATGGGGCTCAAATCCAACTGTTGTTGCTTGGTGGTTTCACCTTCGAGGATCTTTAACAAATCTACGCGGCCAACCAGTTCGCCCAAGGTACGCACACCCAAACGCGCCATCCACTCACGGGTTTCTTCAGCAACAAACTTGAAGAAGTTCATCGCCATTTCAACGGTGCCGATGTAATGATCCTGACGCAGTTTGTCCTGTTGGGTAGCAACACCGGTTGCACAATTGTTCAGGTGACAAATACGCAGGTATTTACAACCCAACGCAACCATCGGGCCAGTACCGAAGCCGAAGCTTTCTGCACCGAGCATTGCCGCTTTCACAACGTCCAGACCGGTTTTCAAACCACCGTCAGTTTGTACACGAACTTTATCGCGCAGGTCGTTGGCACGCAGGGTTTGATGAGTCTCGGACAAACCCAGTTCCCATGGCGAACCGGCATATTTAATCGAAGTCAACGGGCTCGCCGCCGTACCGCCGTCATAACCGGAAATGGTGATCAAATCCGCGTAAGCCTTGGCCACACCGGCAGCAATAGTGCCTACCCCTGGACGCGATACCAGCTTCACCGATACCAGCGCATCCGGGTTAACTTGTTTCAAGTCATAAATCAGCTGCGCCAGATCTTCGATCGAGTAAATATCGTGGTGCGGCGGTGGCGAAATCAGGGTCACTCCGGGAACCGAGTGACGCAGGCGCGCGATCAACGCATTCACTTTACCGCCGGGCAACTGACCACCCTCACCCGGCTTTGCACCCTGGGCGACTTTAATTTGCAGTACTTCGGCGTTCACCAGATAAGCTGGAGTCACACCAAAACGGCCCGAGGCCACTTGCTTGATTTTGGAGGTTTTGATGGTGCCGTAACGCGCTGGATCTTCGCCACCCTCACCTG
>JAGKXA010000706.1 GCA_021151615.1 Cellvibrionaceae bacterium
GCCGTTAATGTTGCCCGGCATTTTAATTGGTTCGATTATGGTATTTAGTCGTTCGCTCGGAGAGTTCGGTGCGACTATTACCTTCGTGGGCAATATTGCCGGGGAAACCCGCACGCTGCCACTTGCAATTTATTCTGCAACCCATCAAATGAATGGCGATGCCATGGCGGTGCGGTTGATTTTGATTTGCCTTGCCCTCGCTTTTTTTTCACTGCTATTGAGTAATGTCCTTACGCGTCGCGCCGAGCGCTGGTTGGGAGTGCGCCGTGCTTGAGTTGGATTTGCATTTTCGCCGTGATGAATTTTCGCTGCAAGTGAAGCAACAATTCTCTGCGTCTATTACCGGTATTCTCGGTGCATCTGGCAGTGGTAAAAGTACATTGCTGTCGTTAGTTGCCGGGTTACTAAAACCGCAGCAGGGCAAGATTATTTTGAACGGCAAAACTCTGTGTGATACGGCCACGCGAACCTGGGTTCCTCCCCATCGGCGCCATGTTGGTTTGGTATTTCAGGATGGCCAGCTGCTGCCGCATTTATCGGTGCGCAATAATTTGTTGTATGGCTACAACAATATCGCACCCGAACAGCGCCGGTTCGCATTGGATGCCATAGTGGATTTGTTGGAAATTGGTCAGTTGCTGGGGCGCAAACCGGCGCAATTATCGGGCGGTGAAAAACAGCGCGTGGCATTGGGGCGTGCAGTACTTTATTCACCGGAATTATTGTTATTGGATGAACCTTTGTCGGCGTTGGATGAACGTTTGAAGCAGCAGATACTGCCGTTCTTTTTACGTATTTACGACGAATGCAAGATTCCCATGATTTATGTCACTCACGCCTTGAGCGAGCTGGAATTTTTAACCTCGCAGCGCTTTGTGGTGCGCGATGGAGCTTTGCACCCTGACTACTAATCAGCTGGAAGGCGGCACAGGTTTTTTGCGCAACAGCGGTTTAAATTCAGGAAAGTGTTGCGCGCTAATCGTTTGAATATCGGTCTGTAATTGACGATAGCGTTTTAATAC
>JAGKXA010000707.1 GCA_021151615.1 Cellvibrionaceae bacterium
GTATTACCCTGGAAATTCGTCGCGCGCTTGCCAAACCCGATGTGTCTTTGGCAGGTTTAAGTAAAACCCTCGCTAAAGATCCCTCGCTTAGCGCCATGCTGTTGAAATATGCTTCCAGCCCGCACTTCCTGCATCCGCCCTTGCATTCACTGCTTGATGTGATTCGCGTGCTCGGATTGGCACAGGTGGAGCGGATTACCATGGTTCACTCAGTAACCAGCCTGTTTACTATGCACTCCGCCTATCACAAGCGTTTGTTTGTGGATGCCTGGCATAGAGTAGTGCTGAAAGCGAGCGTCAGTAGTTTTCTTGCCCGCCATATTCCGCTGGTACCGGAAGATCAGGTTTTGCTGGTTAGCTTGCTCAGCGAAATAGGGACCCTTGGGGTTTTATCGGCGTTTAAGGATCGCGAGCACCCACCGCCGGAAGAAATGTATGTGTCCCTCTGTCGTGAATACTCCAAATCATTGGGGGTCATCATGATGAAAAAATGGCAGGTGGATGAGACGTTTATCCAAATGATTCGTCGTATCGGTAATTGGCATGAATCCATTCATGCCGAACTGGATTTGGCGGATCTGGTGAACCTGGGGCTTTATCACGCCCTGGTGTTGCGCAAGGCTGGGCGCGACCTGCCGCCATTAACTGATCTGGCTGCCTATCAAAAGCTCGATGCCCCCTTCAATTTGCTTGATCAACACGGTTATTTGAGTTTGGTTATGCAGCACACCTTAGATATACGCGCTTTGGCTATTGCCCTGTTCAAGGTGGAAGTGTAATTCACTCTGCACTGACAAAAGTTACTGGTGCTATGAATCCAAATCTGTTGTTATGCTGTCATAACCTGTAACACAGTTATTTATTCAAGGAGTCAGTCATGTCATCTGTCGATGAAAAAGCCAAAGAAGATAACCCCGTATCGCAACAACCTTCAGTGCCGGTTTCTAGCGCCCAATCGCCCGCCAAAGGTGCTTCAGGTAGTTGGGCATTGGGCTTGGCTGTTGCTGTCATCGGTGGATTAC
>JAGKXA010000708.1 GCA_021151615.1 Cellvibrionaceae bacterium
CTGGGAAATGAATGCTTTCTGGGGCGCTTGGGTATTGGCTTTGATACATGCGGCCTGGCGCAGTGCGCCTGTTGCAAAAATGCGAATGAATCCGGCCTGGCGTGAACAATCCTGGGCGATTGCTGCCCTCGCGGTTGCTGCCGTATTACTGAATTGGATAACCACCGGTGACAACCTGATCAAAACCATTTTTACCGATACTTACTGGCCAGTGGCAGGTGTGGACCTTAGCCTATTGGCAACTGCGGTGTTAAGTGTTGTTGCAGCGCGCAAGCTGAAACAACGTGAGTTGGCTCCGGCCGATGTCGCGTTGCGCAAATCTGCCCGCGAACAACAATCGGATAACCTGGATGATGCCGAGGTGGAAAATGCTTGATAGTTGGATATTGCTAACGTTGGCAGCAGTTATCTGCCTGGCCAGTTTTGCCTGGCTGGCGCTGGCTATGGAGCCGCATTGGAAAAAGGTTCAGGTTGGCAGTAGTTCTGCTCATCCTGCAAAAGTGCTGCGCATCATCGGCTGGAGTGGGCTGTTGGTTTCCGCAGCAATTTGCTTTCTGGCGGATCGCCCATCTATGGCCGCACTGGTGTGGATCATGCTGTTGGCGGCCTGCGCGCCGTCAATCGGTATGCTGCTGGCGTGGCGCCCTCGTCTACTTAAGTTGTTCTGGCCTGGAGCCAATTAAGGAATGTACAGGTTTAAATGGAAGGGGAGGAGGGAGCTTAGCTGTCAGCATTGCCCGATGTAATGTTTCATACCCCTGCATTCGCAGGGGTTCTTTATTGCAGCTAATTTATCGAAAGATTAGCCCCTTTTTTCAAGCCCCAACGAACCAAATGGTTGCGCCAACTGGCTTGGGGATCAAATACTTCAATCAGCAAACACGGCAGGAAACTTAGCGTCAGTATCATTGACGCTAGCAAGCCGAAGAGCACGACTATTCCAACACCGCGATACAGCTCGGTGCCTGCTCCGGGAATTAATACCAGCGGAGCCAGGCCAAAAATGGTAGTGGCTGTGGAC
>JAGKXA010000236.1 GCA_021151615.1 Cellvibrionaceae bacterium
CTGTAGGTGCCCTTGATAAGGCTATTCAAGCCAACCCCAAATATTTCAAACCCTATGTACTGCGCGGTATTGCCTATCACGAAGAAGGAAAGCGCGACCTGGCGGAAAAAGATTTACTCACCAGCCAGCGCTATTTGCCCACACAAATTGCCACTTACTACCTAGGCGAAATTTCCCTCGCGAAAGGCAATCGCTCGCAAGCCGCGCAATATTTCCAGCAGGCCGCGCAAGGCGGTGGCGAAATTGGCGAAGCAGCCAAGGGTAAGTTGGGCAAGCTGCAATAACTGTTTTTCGTAGGGGCGCGATTTATCGCGCCCTTTTTTATTCCGCACTCTGATTTTTTCGAATTAGCTATAAAAAGGGCACAAATTGTTGTGCCCATACGTCGATAGCGCGTAGATATAACAATTACTTAGGTATAATCGCCGCCCAATAAAACTAACTAGCCCACTCATCATGAATCCCTCCAACTCCCTTGCACAATGCAGTATTGATTTCCTCGATTCCATCGCCGAATACACCGGCACCACCACGGCCTGGCTTACCGGGATAATGGTGCTTATTGCCTGCACTGTTGTGACCCTGCGCCATGTGTTTGGTATTGGCTCGGTCGCCTTGCAGGAATCGGTTACCTACATGCATGCGCTGGTATTTATGTTAGGCGCCGCCTATGCACTGAAAACGGGCGATCATGTTCGTGTGGATATTTTTTACCGCAAGATGTCTGCTCACTCACGCGCCTGGGTGGATGTATTGGGGAGTTTGTTGTTCACCTTGCCGCTGATGATATTTATCGGTTGGGGCAGTCTGGATTTTGTGCGCGAAAGCTGGCGGATAGGAGAAGGCTCTACTGACTCTGGCGGGCTGGGTGGTGTGTATTTGTTGAAAAGTTTATTGCCGTTGATGGCCCTGAGTGTGAGCCTGCAAGCAATTGCAGAAATGTTGCGCAGCCTGTTGGTGTTGATGAATGTTACTCCTGTACAGGAGGATGCATCATGCTAATTGAAATTCTGCCGCTGTTAATGTTTGCCGCCATCTGTATTTTTTTAATGCTGGGCTATCCCGTTGCTATGACGCTCGGTGGCGTTGCACTTTTATTTGCCGCTTGCGGCATTGCCAGCGGCGTATTTGATCCCAACTTATTAAAAAGTTTTCCCGCACGTTTATACGGCATTATGAATAACTACACGTTAGTCGCAGTGCCACTGTTTGTGTTTATGGGGACGGTGCTGGAAAAATCGCGCCTCGCGGAAGATTTGCTGGAAAATATGTCCAAAGCCTGCGGGCGTTTGCCGGGCGGCTTGGGAATATCCGTTGTGATTGTGGGCGCTATGCTCGCTGCCAGTACCGGCATTGTCGGCGCAACGGTAGTGACTATGGGCCTGATGTCATTACCGCTCATGATCAAACGCGGTTACTCGCCCAGTTTTGCGTGCGGCACTATTTGCGCGACCGGAACCCTCGGGCAAATTATTCCACCTTCAATTGCATTGGTGCTGTTGGGTGATGTGCTCTCCAGCGCCTATCAACAAGCGCAATTAAAATTGGGTGTGTTTAATCCCAAAACGATTTCGGTGGGCGATTTATTTGTAGCCGCGCTAGTGCCGGGGCTCGCACTGGTTGTGCTGTACATCCTCTATGTATTTTTCACAGCTTACTTTCGTCCGCACATTATTCCGCGCGTGCAAAGTGATCAGGGTGAAAAGGTTCCTTTAGTAAAAGTGTTGCTGAGCTTATTGCCCGTATTGCTATTGATTGGTTTAGTGCTCGGCTCAATTCTCATCGGCGCAGCAACGCCCACTGAAGCAGCGGGCGTAGGTGCATTAGGCGCTTGCTTGTTAGCACTCGGCAAAAAACAATTAAACCTGCAACGCTTGCGCGAAGTCTCCCAATCCACCATAAAAATCACTGCCATGATTTTTATGATTTTAATTGGTGCGTCACTTTTCTCACTGGTATTTCGCGGTTTCGGCGGCGAAGAAATGGTGCACGAATTTTTTAGCCAATTACCGGGTGGCGTATTTACCGCCGTGTTGCTGGTCATGGTGGTGATGTTTTTGCTCGGCTTTATTCTCGACTTTATTGAAATTATTTTCGTGGTGGTGCCAATTGTCGGCCCTGTACTCCTCGCCATGGGGGTGGATCCAATCTGGCTGGGCATTATGATCGCCGTGAATTTACAAACCTCCTTCCTCACCCCTCCTTTTGGTTTCGCACTTTTCTATTTGCGCGGCGTTGCTCCGGCAACAATTAAAACCAGCGAAATCTATCGCGGTGTTATTCCGTTTATTGTGCTGCAAATTCTGTTGCTCTGCGCGATGGCATTATGGCCAGGGTTGGTGACTTGGTTGCCGGAACAGATGTAGGGGTGCCAGGGGTTCGAGTATTCTAAAACTACTTTTTTCTTTTAGTCGTTAACACGGTTTTAGTGTGTGTTGGTGTGGTTGAGATACTTAATGATTTTTGTGAGAGTGATTTGTGCAGCTATTAATAATGGTTATGCCAATGTATGGAAAAATTCTTAATTTTTAAAGTATGGAGTTTATATGTTTTCGTTAAATTGTAGTCGGATTAAGCAGCGAGCAGCTCGCGTGAATAGTACGCTCATGGTGAGGTGGTTAAAATTACTCTTAATTATGGTTCTTTCCATGGGGCTAGTGCATGGTGCGTTGGCTGAAAATCAAACCATGAAGCCATATTTTATATATGGAATTATGAGTAATGGAGAGTCTCTTTCTCTCGGAGAGTGGATAAGCAATAAAAATCAGTATCATCAACAAGCGTATAGTAATTGTGTGCAGTCATACCCAAAGGATGGAGAGAAATTTTGCGAACTTTCTCAAGTGAGTGGTATATACAACTACCCAGGTGCATCTACGCGAAATGGCGTGCAGAACCCGCAAGGAATAACATGGGTAAAGACAAAAAACGGTGTTACGACTACGCTAAATGGTAATATTGCCGTTGCAACCAAGTGCCCAATCGGTTTCTCTTTGAAGGTAAATGCTAATGATGATGAATGTGTTAAACAAGAGCCTCAAACTTGTGAGGCTGATGCCGACCCGATCAACATACTAACAGGGGATAAGTTTGAACATGAAATAGATTATCAATCTGCCGACGGATTGTTACGGGTTGAGCGTACATTCATCGACCAAATCAATGGTTGGAGTATGAATGCTCCAGAACATTTATTTGATTCTTTACAAACGAATTCTGAAGTCTGTTTAGGTATAGCACAACAGGAGCTGCTTCAATATACCTTTGCCAATCCTGCGAATCCCAATGAAATTGAAAAACGTACCTATGTGTTTTGCACAATGGTTTCCAATGTGAACGACGTGTATATCCAAGTGGGGCGACTTAGGTATTTATTTAAGAAGGTTGGTAGTGTTTATGTGGGAGATGGTCGTACCGGGTATAAGCTGAAATTGGAAAAAATAGCGCCCGTCGTGAATCCCAATGAATCTTGGAAGTTTACGTATAGTGATGGTGCTGAATCCTACTTTAATGCCGAAGGATACTTGCAGCGTAAAAAATTTCTAGTCGGCGCTGAGCTAACTTATCAATATTCTAATAATAAACTAATCGCATTGAGTGATAACAAGGGGCGGTCGTTAGCATATACCTATGACACAGATGGACGTCTAGTTCAGGCCCTACTACCGGACGGCAATACAATCAGCTATGAATATTCAACCGATAATAAATCACCAGAATATAAATTAGTGAAGAAAGTTATCTGGTCAAATGGTGAAAATAAAACCTATCTATATAACGAAGCAGCCCATAAAGATGCAAACTCTACTAGTAAATATTTGCTGACAGGTAAGTTAGACTCTTACGGTCAGCGAATTGATATTACAAAGTACCAAAACAATAAGGCGACTTACAACGAAATAGCACTGGGCATACAGCCTCGGACCTTTACCCGTAGTGCATCGGTTTCAGTTAAGGATGGCCTGAATTCTACGCGCGTATATTCCTATGGCAATGCGCTGGCGGATGGTTCTCGTTTGCTTTCCAGTACCAACCAACCCGCCGGCAGTGGTTGTGCTGCCGCGACAGAATCCGCCACCTATTACACCGATGGTTTGAAAAAAACCGAAACCAATTTCAACGGGCATAAAACCCAGTTTGCTTATGAAGCGGGTCGCGCGCTGGAAACGGTTCGCGTGGAAGGTATTCCTAAAAGTAATGGTACGGATTATTTGCCTGCAAACACCGCCCTGGTTGCTGGTGCTCGCAAAATTACCACGCAATGGCATGCTCAGCAGCGTAAGCCAGTAAAAAAATCGGAACCAAAATTAATTACTTCGTTTATTTACAATGGTGATGCAGATCCATTTAACGGCAATCAAATCGCCAATTGCGCTCCCGCCAATCTGGTATTGCTGTGCCACAAAGTTCAACAGGCAACTACCGATGCAAATGGAGCGCAGGGATTAGCAGCAACCTTGGATAACACACTTGCTGCACGAGAAGAGTTTTACACCTATAACGCGGCGGGCCAGCAATTAACCTTTGCCCGGTCTGCGACAGGTGTACCCGACGAAACGCGCGAATATTATGGCAATACCACAACGAATTGGACGCTGGGAGACTTAAAGAAAACCACCAACGCGTTAGGGCATGTTATTGAGTTTACTCGTTATGATCGCAATGGTCGCTTGCTGGAAATGGTAGATGCCAACGGCATTGTATCCACATTCACTTACGATGTGCGCGGACGAGTTCTCTCACAAACCGTAGCTGGCTCAACGACTACGCATACTTACGATTTAAATGGAAATCGTATTGGTAGCTTATTGCCCAATGGCGTAGTCATGACCTATCACTACGATTTGGCCAAGCGTTTAATCGCAGTGGAAAATTCACTGGGTGAAAAAATCAATTACGAATACGATGTGGAAAGTAACTTGCGCTATGAACGCATTACCAATACTGGCAATACACAGACCTATGTGAAGCAGCATGTGTATGACGCTTTGTCGCGGGTGCAAAATACATTAAACAGCAATAATCAGGGCAGTACGTATTTATATGATGCCAAAGGCAATCTTACCGGTGAGGTTGATGCGAATAATAAATCGACCTCGCACACGCTTGATCCGTTGGACAGGTTGACCCGCACTACTGATCCGCTGAGTGGAAAAACGGATTTTACTTACGACAACCAAGGCAATATTACCCAAGTAAAAGATGCGCGCAACAATAGCACTATCTATGCATACAATGCCTTTGGAGATCTGGTATCTCAAACCAGCCCGGATACTGGCTCTACCACGTTTGTTTACGACGCTAGTGGCAACCGAACTAACAGTACCGATGCGCGCGGTGTGCAAATCAGCTATTCCTATGATGCACTGCAGCGTTTAACCAATGTGAGTTTTCCTTCTGCGCCATTGGAAAACATTACTTACACTTACGATGGGACTGCCAATGGTAGTTATGGTGTAGGGCGTTTGACTAGTATACAAACTGCCAGTATCCGACTGGATTTTGAATACAACGCACAAGGCTTAATTAGTAAAAAATATACGCAATTAGCCAATACGTTTTCATCTACCAGCTATTCGTATGATGCAGCAGGTAATATCACTGCAATTACCTTTCCCTCCGGGCGAATTGTGAATTATCACTACAACGCACAGGGGTTAATTGATGCTATCACCACGAAAGCAAATGCGGGCGCGGTACAGCAAACATTGGTTAATAATATTGGTTATTTACCTTTTGGTCCCGCCAGCAATTTTGTGTACGGCAATGGTTTAACCCACACCCAAACCTACGATCAGGATTATCGCCTCACCGCAACACAAGTGGGCGGGGTGATGAGCCGTGGTTACGGTTATGACCCGGTGAATAATATCACCAGCATTGTTAACAACCTGAATGCAGCCACTAACCAAGCCTATAGTTACGATGCGCTGAATCGCTTAATTACTGCGAGCGGTGGTTATGGCAACCTGGGCTACAGTTACGATGCGGTAGGAAATCGGCTGAGCGAAACGCGCAATGGCAGCACGGATTCTTACACTTATCCATCAACTAACAATCGCCTGCAACAAATTACGCGCAGTGCTGGTAATCGCAATTTTACGTACGACGCCGCCGGCAATCCGCAGCAGCGCACAGCGGACGATAACAGCGCGCAAACCTTTACGTTTAATAAATCCAACCGGCTGGAAACCGTCAGTGTGAATGGTGCTCTCGCAGCAACCTACACCTACAACCCACTCGGCCAACGCGTGATGAAAACCCTTGCTAATGGCAGCAAGGAAATTTATCACTACGACGAAGCCGGGCAATTAATTTCAGTTGCCGATGGCACAGGCGCAACCCTTCGCGAATATATTT
>JAGKXA010000709.1 GCA_021151615.1 Cellvibrionaceae bacterium
CTTTTTCACCCGGTAAATGATGTGATTGCGGAGCAACCCGGTCACTCCCAGCTGCTTGTGGCTGATGGTAATCACCAACGCGTGATTCAAGTGCATGAGGGATATGTAAATCCGTCGCAGCAGGTTTTACAGCGGATACTTGCGGTTGGGTGACAAAACGATTCTCCCCCAACAACTCACGCAAATCCGCTTCACCCGGCAGACCAAATGCCTGGGGAGAAACCTGGGTAGCCAGTTGCTCTACCTGAATGTTAGCCAAGGGATACTGGTTGGCATTTTCTGCAAAATAATAAGTTGGTGCCGCCGCAACCTGACGCTCCAGTGCAGGACTAGTCACCGGTGGTGGTGCCGCCGTTACACCTGCCTGCGGCCGTGCACTCGGATTAGCCGCAGCAAGTGCTGCAGGTGCCGCTTGCAAACCGGAAATACCTGCAAAGAAGGGCGCGGCATTTGGCAATGCCTGAAACATTTCATTTGCCAAAGCCGCAAGGTTTTCCAGATTAGGTAAACCATCCGCCAGTGGAAGCCCTTGTGATGATGCGGGCGATGATCCTTGATATTCACTCATAAGCAATTCTCAGAATTATTTCTGGAAACTTTTAAAAACGATTTGAAAATTAAAAAACGACTTACTCAATATATTGTAGATTCAGAGCAGATATACTCACCTGCCCTGATCCATACACAGAATCTGGATTCTGAAAACTATTGCTTATACGTATCTGGATATTCGTGATACTTGCTCACATCCACATCTTCCAATACCGCAACCGCATCTTCGGTCAGAATCGCCAATGAGCAGTAGAGTGAAATCAAATAGGAAGCGATAGCATTGCGGCCAATACCCATAAAGCGCACCGACAAGCCGGGGCTTTGTTGACCGGCTAAACCAGGTTGGTACAAACCAATAACGCCTTGGCGCTTGTCGCCAACACGGATCAATAAAATTTTGGTTTTTCCGTCTTCATCAATCGGTAATTTGTCCGAAGGAATTAACGGCACACCGCGCCAGGTAATAAAT
>JAGKXA010000710.1 GCA_021151615.1 Cellvibrionaceae bacterium
GTTTACGGCACTTGCATCAATTGGACCGTAACCTGCACCACCGTAAAGAACACCACCGTTGTTCACCATGCCGATTTCAACCAGATTGCTGCGCGCTTCGTTACCGTTCAGGTCAAGTGCCGCTTGCACAACCTTGCCATTTTGTACCGTGCGTGGTTTACCAACGTTGTTGAAGTCATCCAGTGCAAACAGCGGGTTGATGATCGCTCTGTGACAATCGAAACAAACAGTGCCTGCTACATTGGTTTGGATGTTGTAGAACTCAGTAGTAGTCAGGTTGCCTGCTTCCAATGCTTTCTGTGCGTCTGCTGCAGCCTTGTCGCGCAATCCAGTGGTGTCCACAAATGAAGTGGGCAGAGGAATGTTTTGACAGAGCATATCCTGACGTACGTGCACGGCGCGCTTGATAGGTGATGTACGACCTGCGTGTGCGTACAGGGTCATAAATGCACCTGAAGACAACACACCACCGCGTTTGGAGTTGGCGGTATTAACCATACGCCAATCGGTAGTGCTGGTGCCGCCACCAGATACGCCGTAGTAAGACGACAAAGTGCTGTTCAACATGGTGTAGTCACCAGTGTAGATATCAGTGAATGGCAGGTTGTTGTAGAACGCATACTTGTACACTTCGCGAATTTCTTGCGCCATGGAATCTTTCACTGCTTGAGTGAAGTTGCTGCCTGCGGTGCGAGTAACATTCGTTACATCATCAGTGCGGAACCAGAGACCTGCGAAGCGACCAATTTGTGCTTTACCCAAATCGGAATCCAACAGGCGATCAATTTGTTGACCGAGGTTGGTAGCGTTTTCCAACTGACCATTAGCTGCTGCAGTCAACAGAGTTTTGTCCGGGCCACTACCTGTGTAGATGTAGGCCAGGGCAGAGGCAAACTCGTATGGATCCAGTGCGTAAGCGGTTGAATCTGCTTGTTGGAACACAGTGCCTGAGCCCCAGGATTGAGCGCGTGCCTGGCTAACTGGCAAGCCCAATTCGGTGCGGTACAGGAATTGTGGTGA
>JAGKXA010000711.1 GCA_021151615.1 Cellvibrionaceae bacterium
AGGGTAGCCTCAGTGGTGGCGATAATCAGGAAGCCAATCACCAACCCAATCAGCCAGCGAATATCTACCCGTTCAATATTGGAATGCGTGGTTTTTAACTGGTCGCGATATTTCGCAATCAAAAACAGGCTGGCCACGCAATAACCAATACGCATGGCTTTGCATAAAAAGTCCATGATCAAATAGCCGGGGCTGTACATATAAATATCGTCATCAATCAGCATGACGCGCTCTTCCAGGCTATGACTGTAAAAGGTCACACCCAGGAAGATGGCGAATAATCCTAGCGGTAACAGGTGTAATCCATCACGCTTGTGCAAAGCGAAATCGTCATACACCAGTGATTTGATATAAAAGTAGAGCAGGGCTGCATCCACATAAAAACCAAAACCAATCCACAAAAACAGGCGCGGATAATGTTCCAGGGTGATCATTTTAAAATCTGCACCCCAGAGCACCAATTCATGCACCGGAATAAATGCGTGGGCCAATAAAAAAGCGGCCAGGAAATAATTACTTTTGTTGGCAGGCGGGTTGGTGACCAACAGCAGTATGGCAAAGCAGGCGCATTGCACGGCGGTCATCATCAGGACCAAATCGTGGATGTTAAAAATAGTTTCGTTCATGTTGACCGGTGATTAGGTTAGTTATCGTTATAGTTGGATTTCAGTTGCGGGCGCTACTGAGTATAGAGCAATAGCGTCGCGCCTATAAAAAATTGCCGCACAAACTACCGTGTTAGTCTTGCCTGTTCGCTTGAGCGTTCATCATTCGCTATTTGTTATTGATAGGTATGACAATTCTTTACAGGTCGCACATATTTTCCGCAAGTTCACATAAGCCCTTGTTTATGCTTTTATTTTTTACCTCAGTTCCAGTTTCTGCGGTGTGAGTATGACAAAACTGGGAGTCCATGGCGTTCGCGTAGCGGTTATTCGAACGCACCTCTGCCGATAAATACCTACACTCGTCGCATAAAAATTGGATGTGATTCCAATAATTAATTAGAAAACATAATAA
>JAGKXA010000712.1 GCA_021151615.1 Cellvibrionaceae bacterium
AAATAACCCAAGGTGCCTAAATCAATTGCCAACCCCAACAGTAACCAGCGTTTGGCTTTCTCCTGGGTTTCAGCCTGCTCGATACGCAAACCCAACCAGTAATTGATAGCAGTAATGCCAAAAAATAATGCCAGAAAGTCTATTCGCCACCAGCCATAAAAAATATAACTGGCAATAACGATAATTAGCGAGCGCCACTTATTTGGTGTTAAAAAATAGACCGCAAAAAATATCGGCAAAAAAACAAATAAAAAAATACTGGAGGAGAAGACCATACTAATTCAGCTCCCTGGGTGAGGACTCAGCAGCAACCGGCTTACGCACCAGTTCTGCCATTTGCTTTTCCTTAATCACTGTTTTCCAAAAATCGCCATAGTGATCCTGTAATGGCCCTTCTAACACCAACGCCTGGCCGGGCAGGTTTTGCACATCGATTTGACTAACCTGCAAGTATTCCGGCCCTATGGCCGAAATAACACCCGAGCGATTAGCGTGAATTTTCCCGCCTTTCAATTGGAAGGAATAACGTTGTACGTAAGGGTCTTTTACCGGATCGCGATGCTTGTTATCACGCAAGTCTTTGATGTGACCAAAAATACCAAAGCCACCGTTGCCAAATACCTGATTATCTTCAATCTGAATATTCTCGCTGTTGCGCACGCGAATACCATGTTTCTTATTACCGTAAACATGATTGTTGCGCAGTACATTGTTACTACTTTCGTAAATGGTGATGCCATCTGTGTGATTTTTGTAGATTTTATTGCCAACCACTAAATTGTTAATACAGTTACGGTCCAAGACAAAACCCGATAACTTATTGTCGTAACTGATATTATCGATGAACCAGCCGGCATCCGCAGTGTTTGAGTCCGACACGACGCGGAAACGTTCGTCCTTGTCGTAGAAATTGAGGCACAGGAGCACGCTGCAGTGCGGGGGCACAAGAGCTGCTTCTCGCTTGGCGTAGTCGAAGGTATCGCGGCGCGTGCAGTCAATCATGAAGATAGCGGCGTTGCA
>JAGKXA010000713.1 GCA_021151615.1 Cellvibrionaceae bacterium
GATGAATACCAGACACTTTCGCGCGGATTTCAACGCGTTGCATACCGTAGCTGTTATCCGGTTTTTCAGTCACCGAGCCATCAACAGGTTTGGTAAAAGAAAGCCAACCACTGCCAGAATCAAAACGGTCGCGGGTATCGAACAACGGAGCGCCGCTGAGCTTATCAACAAATACACCATCCGGTGTGTGTTTAAAAATTTCGTATTGTTTGCAAAAACGCGCATCAGTGCTTTCTTCAAAGGCGACATTAAAAGCTTCGCTTTCACCGAGTTTGAATTTACCCAGCAACAAATAAAATTGTTCTGCATTCATATAACCCTGGCGACCGAAAACTTCTTTACCATCTTCCAGCAGGATAATTGTCGGCGTAGCCCAGGTGGGAGTTTTCAAAGTTAATTTATCCAGCTGGTTTGCAAAACGGAAATGCATGGGAATATCGCCTTTATAGCCTTCGGCTACATCCGCTTTGAATTTTTTGCAGTAAGGGCAAAATTCTTCCGCGTCGATTACCAGAATATGCTTGCCTTTCAATAACGGCGTGTTATCAGCCACTGGCTTCGCCTCCGCAGTGTTTTGTTCAAACTTCACGCCGGTAGAGTGATCCGGGCAATAGCCATTGGGATTTTTTGCCAGATAGTCCTGATGGTATTTTTCGGCGGGATAAAATTTTTCCAGCGGTTTTATTTTTGTGGTGATTGCACCATAACCCGCTTTGGTTAAAAGTTCTTGATAGGCCGTTAGCACCTGTTGTGCCGCATCAGCCTGCGTTAGATTGGTCGTTAATATCGTTGAGCGATACTGCGTCCCCACATCATTCCCCTGACGATTCAATTGCGTTGGATCGTGCATTTCAAAATATTTTTTGATTAGCGTAGTGACGTTGACTACCGCCGGGTTGTAAGTGATTTGCACCACTTCGGCAAAATTATCCGGATTGTTTTTATGTTTGTATTGGGTGATGGCCTCGTAATTCGGCTCTACGCCCCTGCCATCGGCATAACCGGAAACTGCATCCACC
>JAGKXA010000714.1 GCA_021151615.1 Cellvibrionaceae bacterium
GTTTGGCTTTGCCGCCGATGAAAATTTAATGGTGGATGCGCAGGGTTGGGGTGATAACTATATTCCCCTCTCGGTGGAGCGAATTCCATTTTCTATTGGCTATACTCAGGATACGCAAACCGGCCAGCGTCAACCGGTGATCCATGTGGATATAGAGCATCCACGGATCAGTTTTACCGAGGGTGCGCCCGTATTTTTGCCGCAGGGTGGCAATTCACCTTACCTGGAACAGGTTAACAGCATACTTGCCGAGTTGATTAATGGCGTGACTGTCTGCCAGCGGTTTACGGATATTTTGCAAGCGGAAGATTTACTTGAGCCGTTAGTTTTAAAAATCACATTGGATAATGGCCAGCAACTGGAACTGCGTGGCTTTTACACGATTAACGAAAGTGTGTTGCGCGATTTGGGTGCGGAGCAATTGGCGCGCTTGCACAGCCAGAATTTTCTGGAATTGATTTATATGTCCATTGCATCCCTGGCGAATATTAAAAAGTTAATCGACAGGAAAAATAAATCGCTGCAAATATAAAAACGCAGTGTGAATGAGGCAGTGTTATGTTGCAGAGCCTGCAAGCAATAAAAATAATCGAAGGTGTCAGCGCCGATGCAATTCCGGATTCAGTATTGTCATCGCCCGTGCCGTTGGTGTTGAAAGGGTTGGTAAAAAACTGGCCCATTGTGCAGGCCGCGCAAACCTCGGCACAGTCTGGCTTTGATTATCTATGTCAGTTTTATAATGGCGAATTGGTTAATACCGCCATTGGCGATGAACACAACACGGGTGCTATTTTTTACAATCAGGATTTTTCCGGTTTTGCCTATGAGCGCGCACGTTCATCGCTCACCAGCGTGTACGACAATATAAAAAATTTGCAGGTCAGCGGTTCAGCACGTGCTTACTATGTAGATTCGGCGCCGGTCAATGCCTGTGTGCCGGGCTTTCGAACGCACAATGATTTAAATCTGGGGCAATACAGCCCGCGTGTCAGTTTGTGGATAGGCAATAAAACCATTG
>JAGKXA010000715.1 GCA_021151615.1 Cellvibrionaceae bacterium
GTTCAGCACCGGCATATTGGCCGGGGTAGGATCGTGCGGTACCTCCAGCTTGGCCAGCTTCTTGATGGCGCGGTCCAGCGCCACCGTGGTCAGCACGCGCAGGTTCTTGGGCAGGCCGGGCAGCGCCACCTCGCCCAGCGGACGCTGGTAGTAATCCGCAGCAAAGCCGGCCAGCGCCAGCCACTTGGCCGACAACGGCGATAACTGGCTGCGCACGGCCAGCGCATCTTTCAACTTATCCACCGGCACATCAGTCTCATCGGCCACGCCGACGATCAAACCGATCACCTCGCGGCGCGCAAAAGAAACCAGCGCCAACTGGCCGATTTGCGGCCGCTGGTCATCCTCGCACTGCCAGCGATAGTCAAAGACTGCATTGAGCGGCGTATCGATCGCAATTTGCAGGTAGCAAGGGCGTGGATTATTCATGCTGCACCTTGCGAAAATCCCGATGCTGTATGTATCCACAGTTTCTGTGGATAACTTTGTGGACAATGGAAACTTAATGCCCGGAAAGCACTGACATGCATGTGGATATCATCGTAAACCGGGCAAAAAATCAAAATTTTTTCTCTTTAAAATCAGCCACTTGGAAAATGCTTCATAGGAGAGCCAAAATTACTGTCGCTCGCCTCCAGCTGTGCATAAGTGAAGTATTTAGGATGCTTTTTTTGGCGAAATCAAGCACTTTTTGGGGCTTTATTCAGCATATTGCACAGCACAAGAGCACCGAATTTTATACTTATGCGCAGACCAAGCTTTGTGCTTTGATAACTAGCTTGGCAAGCCTGCTATTTTTGCCTAAAAATCGTGCAACGCAACATGAATCTCAAGCAAAACAGCAATATTATGGCTAAGTCACGGTTTACTAAGTCATTTTATTTTTTATCCACAGTTTTTGTGGATAACTTTGTGGAAAATGAAGAAATAAACTACACAAAGCCCGGATGTAACGTTTACGGCTTGCTAAATGTTGCACTATGAACCACGAAATTAATCGTTCATAATCAAACAC
>JAGKXA010000716.1 GCA_021151615.1 Cellvibrionaceae bacterium
GCTCATGAGTAGCATGCAACACTGCGCCATAACTACTGTATAAAGATACAACCTATGGCGCTTATCCTCGGTATTGATCCCGGCTCCCGCAAAACTGGCTTTGGCATTATCAATGTCATTGGCAGTAAGTCCGAGTATGTCACCAGCGGTGTAATCCGGATGAAAGATACTGATGAGTTACCCGCGCGCCTGAAGGTAATTTTTGATTCGCTCACTCAAATCATCGAGCAGTATTGCCCCCAGGAAATGGCAATTGAGCAGGTGTTTATGGCCAAGAACGCGGCCTCAGCATTAAAGCTCGGGCAAGCGCGCGGTGCGGCGATTGTGGCGGCGACGGCGCAAAATGTTCCTGTCTCCGAATACGAAGCGCGCAAGGTAAAGCAATCGGTAGTTGGCAATGGTGCTGCCGATAAACTGCAAGTGCAGCATATGGTGAAAACGTTATTGCGGCTTCCAGCATCACCACAGGAAGATGCTGCCGATGCGCTGGCCGTGGCACTCTGCCACGCCAATACGCGCGATCATTTAATTCGCATGGCGGGTTCATCCAGTTTCCGTCGCGGGCGAATTGTCTAGCATTGATCCTTGCTTAACTCCAGCGCGCAGCCTGGGGTTTATCATCAATATCCAATCTATGGCTGGCGCGGCTGTTGGCGATTAACAACGATTCAAAACGATAAATTGCGTGCAGTTTTGCTGCGTTAATACCCAATCGATGGCGCAGCTCATCCAGCGTTACTGTTGAATATTTTTCAAAAGGATAATGGCCCAGATCGCGCACCGGAATGGCTTGGCCGAAATTAAATCCCAAATCAAATGCAATTAAATCCTGCCGACAAAATTGATAAGGAACTGGGTAGAGGTGGGTGATAATCCAGCGGAAAAAATGAATTTGCCAGTGATGGATATGATCGCTGGTGCCCATGGTAAAGCCGATTACAAAGGCTTCATCCTGATTGCGCAGGCCGCGCCCAAGCAATACGTGCAATGCATCGTGGCGAGTGAGGTTAATTG
>JAGKXA010000717.1 GCA_021151615.1 Cellvibrionaceae bacterium
GACCTGAATGCCAGAAGGGCTTCTAACGCGGCAGGACGCAAAAATGATTTCAGTGAAGAGGCAGACTTATCTATTAAGGATTCAATATCTACTCCCTGTTCATGCAACTGCCAGTATGCACCAGCACCGGTTTCGGGTAGACGCAGGAAAAGTAGATATTTGGCGAGAAGGGAATCCAGCAGGTTATGCATAATAATCGTCCTTGAAAAAGCAATCGCCCCCAGGTGGGGGCGATTATTTGAGATGAATCAGGGGTTTTTAACTTTGTCGTTTACTGCAAGGGCGCGATCTGCCTCCAGCACCAAACCAAAGCTGATTTTTTCAAAAGTGCGGAACACCATTAACAGGCCAGCGCGCTCATCCGGCAGGGCTATTTTCCCACCTCTGACACGGTCACTCACAACTTCACCCGCCTTGTATATGGCTAGCACATTGCCAATCTGCAAGCCTTCGCGCTCACCACGGTTAATAATGACCACGTTGAATTTACCTACCTGAGTGACACCACCTTCAACAGCGAGGATCTGCGCACTAATTTCACTGTCCGGTGCACTGGGGTAAAACAGAGATTCAACCGCGCGATCTTCACTGGGCAGTAAAGAATCCCCGGGACGAACTTCTTCATAAGTGCGAATCAAGTCCAGAGTAGCTACTTCACCTTCAACAGCCTCTATGGCAACAGTGCCAATACCCTGGGCATACACCCCTAAAAGCTCTCGGGTAACCGGATCTTTAAAGACTTGGCCTTTACGATAAATACCATAGTTGGTGTAGTTGGAATCAATCTTGCCCCGCGCATACGCCTGGTCGCCAGCCCCAACAATAACATGCTGCTGACCTCCAGCAAGCAGATAAGGCGCCGCTTCCAATACCCCGGGCGCAACTATACGACTGCGCGATAAAAAGGGATCAATCTTATCCAATGGGATAGCGTTGATTGCTTCCTCGGTCTTTTGCACGCGAATACTTGGACTTAATTTAGTGGCGCCATTAATACCGCCACTACCTGCAGC
>JAGKXA010000718.1 GCA_021151615.1 Cellvibrionaceae bacterium
TTTTTATTCTGGATCGCGACCCCGCCAGCAATTTGCCAGCACGCGTTTGGCATTTGGACAAGCACTGGCAAATTCTTGGTTGCAATGGCGAAATCATTGAGTTTACCAAAGCACACGATTTTTTCTCTCTGGATAAAACGGCGAGCGAACTTGCCAGTGAAACTCAGGCAATACCCGATCACGCGCATTTTTTTACTGGCCTTGATTTGACCCAGGCAAGCTCTAATACCATAGATACTCCTGTCTCTATCGAAGCTATCGCCAATAATGCTTTTGTGATTCTGGATTCACCCGCTGCAGGTTTTTATTCCGCGGTACATTATTTTCGCAACAGTGAATATATTAATACGGTTGCACTGAATGAAGATGCTATCGGTAAATTGCTGGGTAACACGCAAATCCATGCACAGGATTTCGCATTTATTCCGCAGGGTGAAAATAACGCGCGCCTTTATCAAGGCAGTCTGTATATTTCAGCCAGCCGTTTTTTTCAGGCATTTGAATTTCAACTGCAAGCCACTAATGAACGTTTGCAATTGGCGATGCAAGCCAAACTGCTACCCATGCGCGCGCTAACCGGTAAGGCGTTGATCGCTTCCGGGCAAGGTGCATGGTATGACTTTGGCGACCGCTGGTTGCCTTTGGCAGAACAGCCACTCAAACAATATCAAAGCCGCGCGGAATTGAGTGGCCTTGTATTTGATGGCGAAGAGCCAGATTGCGTGTGGCATCGCATGATTATTGATGCACGCATTCCCCCGGGAACCAGTGTGCAAATATATAGCCGCGCAGCAAACACCGTTAATGAGTTAAACGGCTTGCCCTGGCAAACAGAGCCACCTTTCTACAAACGCGCGCAGGGCTCTGAACTGGTACACACGGATGCACCGATTTGTGCCGATGAACACAGCGGCAGTTTTGAATTTTTATTTCAGGCAGCGGAAGGTCGCTACCTTGAACTGCGTTTGCAATTAGTGGGTACACGCCAGAAAACACCGCTAGTGCGCACGTG
>JAGKXA010000719.1 GCA_021151615.1 Cellvibrionaceae bacterium
GCGCTACATCAAACATGTGCCGGATTTTATCGATGCTATTCGCACCATGGCGCAAGAGGCGGGGATTTATCACGAAGTAGAACCGCTGTTAAAAATAGCCAGCGATTATTTTTTATCGCCACCATCGATTATCGATCCTCATAGCCAATTGGAAGCGCTGTTAGACGAAGCTTACCTTGCGCATCGTTTGCTCGAAGAAGTGAATGATCGTTTTATGGCCAAGAGTGGAATTCCACTGGCGCCAATGGATATGACTGTAGCTAACGTAATTGCACACGAATTGATTGGCGAACCCTTTGCCAATGAACTTGACCAGGCAGTGCTATTTTCCGCTGAGTTACTACTCAATGAACACAAGTTTGACGGGAAAAATTTTTCTACTTATATAGACACGCATAAAACCCAGGGTTGGCAGCAGGAGTTTGAGCGCTGGCCGTGCCTGACGGATGACTTATCTATCAGTGTGGAATTTGATACAGACTCACCCACGAAGCATTAGTTTTTTCAACGTACAAAATAAAAAAGCGACTGCATAATGCAGTCGCTTTTTTATTTTTAATCATCCAGCCGAACTAAACCGGATCATTCTCCGCATTAAGCGATTCGTTGTTGTAACGCGCTATATCCAGCATTTTTTCGCTTTTCGCCACAATAACCGCAACTACGGCATCGCCAGCCACATTGACGCCAGTGCGAATCATATCCAGCAAACGATCCACGCCAATAATCAATGCAATACCTTCAACCGGCAAACCAACTGACTGCAACACCATGGTTAAAGTCACCAGGCCAACACCGGGAACACCAGCCGTACCAATGGAGGCAAGGGTTGCAGTGAGAATCACCATCAAATAACCGGCGATACCTATGTCGATATTGTAAGCCTGCGCGATAAAAACGGTTGCAACGCCCTGCATGATGGCGGTGCCATCCATATTGACGGTTGCGCCCAGCGGAATGGAAAAGCTGGCGACTTTATTATCCACTCCCAAATCATGCTCAACTGTGCGC
>JAGKXA010000720.1 GCA_021151615.1 Cellvibrionaceae bacterium
TTTTTATGTAGCCCAAAACTGTGCAAATAATGATTGACACAATATAACGCGCCATCTTTTTTACTTTAGGAATCAAGTGCATGTTGAATCAAAAGCAGGACAAACCTTTATCTCACGAGATGTTACGCATAGTTACCGCTACCCATCATGATCCCTTTGAAGTCCTTGGTCGCCACCCACTTTTAAACGCCACATCAGCCTCTGCAGATACCCTCGTCAGGGTTTATTTGCCTGGCGCCCGCAGTGCTTCGCTGCTGATTGATCAACAACTCCATGTATTGAAACGTATAGAAGGAACAGATTTTTTCGAATGGTATGGATTGGCAGCTAAGCTGCCCAAGCATTATCAGGTGCAATGGTTCGACCGTCACAACCTGATGCATACTGAATATGACCCCTATTGTTTTGCACCATTATTGGGCGATATTGATATGCACCTCTTTGCTGAAGGACAGCACTGGAATATCTATCAGCACCTGGGAGCCCACTTACGCACGGTAGATGGTATTGAAGGTGTATTGTTTGCAACCTGGGCACCCAATGCCGAGCGAATTAGCGTTACAGGCGACTTTAATGATTGGGATGGCCGTCAGCACCCTATGCGAGTCAGAGGCGGAAGTGGTTTGTGGGAAGTATTCATTCCTGGAATCAAGCCCGGCGCCTTATACAAATTTGAAGTCCGCAATCGCGCAACCGGCGCTGTATTCCTGAAATCAGATCCCTATGGGCAAGCATTTGAATTACGCCCGCAAACCAGCTCCATCATCAAAGCCCCATCAGAATATTCCTGGCAAGATGGCGATTGGATTAACAGGCGTGCGCATTGGGATTGGCAACATGCCCCTATGTCTGTTTATGAGGTTCACCTCGGGTCCTGGCGTCGCGGTTGGGCCGGTGAATTTATGAATTATCGGGAGCTGGCTCATCAGTTGGTGGATTATGTAAAGCCGCTGGGTTTCACTCATATCGAAGTCCTGCCAGTTAGCGAACACCCATTGGATGATTCCTGGG
>JAGKXA010000721.1 GCA_021151615.1 Cellvibrionaceae bacterium
TTATTAACCTGGGCTACTTAGCCAATACGCGCGATAACAATCGCCAGGCAGTGATGGATTTGCTTAATCTGAATGCGAGCCTGGGTAGCGTCGATACCGAAATGCGCAAATCAGTCGCTACCGGGCTGGATTTGAATCGTGTCTATGTAGTGGGTGTATCACTCGGCGGTATTTTAGGTAGCGTATTTGCTACGGTGAACCAGATTGCTATCGCCAATGAGGCTAAAGTGGGCCTCACTTCTAACCTGAAACCTATTCGCGGATTAGTGACCAGCGCGGCGGGTACGCAAGTGGCGCAGGTATTGGTTAATTCCATGACCTTTGCACCGGTGATTAATGGTGGTTTGGGCGCGAGTGGCGTCAATGTAGGCACAACTAACTACGAGCGCTTCCTCTATGCTGCGCAAACGGCGATGGACTCCGGTGACCCGGTTAACTTTATGGAAACCCTGGCGAAGCTGGGTGTGCCTGCGTTGGTGCAGCAAATTAATAATGATGCGGTGATTCCGAATGGTGCAGCCGGTGCGCCATTGATGGGAACCAAAGCCATGGCGAGTTTGCTGGGTACGACCCAATTGGGGCTTGGCACTACCCAACTGGGCCGTGGTTATGTCAAGCATACTGCAGGTGGTCACTCCTCACTGCTGCGGCCTGAAGGTGGTGCGCCGCAGGTAACGGCTGAGTTGCAAGCCCAGGTAGTAACCTTTGTATTAAATAACGGCAATGTGTCTGTGGGTGGCGGTGCCCCGAACAATATTGAAGCACCCGCCAACTAATTATTTAGCTCGCGTTGAAACAAACCCCGGTACACCCGGGGTTTGTTTTTTGTACAGCGAGAATTTACGCGCTGCTGGCGCAATAACTGCTTGTGAATAAGGTAAACTGCCGCCACTTTTTGCAGTCTTGAAACCTCGCACCTTGTTGTATTGATGAGTTGCTTAGTTGATGAGTTGACACTTATGACCCCACGCAATTATTTGTACCTGTTAAAAAAATACGATGAGTATCAAG
>JAGKXA010000722.1 GCA_021151615.1 Cellvibrionaceae bacterium
GCTGAGCACATCGGTACCTTTTCTGGAAAAAATATCGATGCCTTTGTGCACGCCGGAAGTTCCCCAAGGTTCGAACCAAAACGATTTCGCGTTCCAGTCCGCAGGTGTGGCGCCTTTGACGGGCAAGGTTATTCGTTCAGGCAGTAACGCGACCACCCCTATAAAAATGGCGACTGACAGTATGATTTTTTGCTGGTCACTTAATGCCAACATTGTTGGTGATTCAGCCTGGTTTAACCCTGCATTATTTAGCGCTGTGGATTGTTGCTGCAATTCTTTGCGGTTGATTTTACCCGAGGAATTTTTTGGCAGTTGTGGGTGGTAAACAACAGCGCTGGGCAACATAGGTGCAGGCAACAGGTGTTTGAGTTGGCTGCGCAACTGCTTGATATTTTCTGCTGCGCTATTGCTAGCAGAAAAATCACTGACCAGATGCGCTACTAGCATTTTATCCTTTTGCGCATTGGTTACGGCAACTACCACCGCTTCGCGTACCCCTTCCAGCTTGATTAGGGCTGCTTCAATTTCCAGTGGGTCAATACGGTAACCACTGATTTTAATTTGGTCATCCAACCGGCCAATAAATTCAATCTGGTTGTGCTCATTAATTTTCACCCGGTCACCGGTGCGATAAGCGCGCAGGCTATTTTCCAGCCAGGGCAATTCCAGTTGAATAAATGCCTGGGCGGTTTTTTCTGGCAAATGCAAATAACCTTCTGCCAATCCGCCGGACAGAGCATCTCCATCGATTGAAGAGGGAAGGCCTGCCAGGAGCAATTCACCTTCTTCACCTTTGGAGAGTATTTGCAAATTAGTATCCACCACAGCAATCGCACGACCACTTAGCGGCGAGCCAATAGTGATGGGCAATTGCTGCGCAATATGTTCCGCACTGCATAAATTAACGCAGGTAGCGATCACAGTTGCTTCGCTAGGGCCATAGGTATTAAACAGCGCAACTTTATTGCCAAAGCAGGCTCGCCATTGCTCAACTCGCTCCGCAATAACCGC
>JAGKXA010000237.1 GCA_021151615.1 Cellvibrionaceae bacterium
GCCGGTCATCGCCACTTGCCTGAGATTGAACAGGGGCTGCGCGACGTTCAGCCAACTGGCGCTGCACCTGTGTCCCTGACCTTTGTGCCGCACTTACTGCCAATTATTCGCGGTATTCACGCCACCCTTTACGCAACGGCGCTGGATGTGAACAAATTGCCGGATCTTCAAAAACTCTACGAACAGCGCTATGCCAATGAGCCATTTGTGGATGTACTACCGGCGGGTGAATTGCCACAAACGAGAAGTGTGAAAGGTTCCAATGTGTGCCGTATCTCGGTGTTGCGCCCGCAACAACGCGATACTGTTGTCGTACTCTCGGTAATTGACAATCTCACCAAGGGTGCATCGGGCCAAGCAATTCAGAACATGAATATTATGTTCGGTTTTGATGAGCGCGCCGGTCTGGATGTAGTGGCTTTGATGCCCTAATCCGCAGGTCTCACGCGGAGCAGGTTTGCTGCTCCGCCAATAATAACAACACGAATACGATAATTTTTATGGCCAAAGTCAAAGGCTCCCCGGTTTATCGCCTCAAGGTGGTTCCTCATCGCCCGCTAAAAACAGCCTTCATTACGTTGTTGATGTTATTGCTGGTTTTGGCTGCATTGGTGGCGACCTATCACTATGCGCAAATCCAGGCGGGTGATAAGCGTTTAACTATTGAGGAGGCGCAAGGCTTGCGCGCGCAACTGGAAAAAGTGACTCAGGAGGCGGAGGAATCGCGGCGCGAAATGACCCGTTTGCAAGTAGGTGCTGAGGTTGATCGCCAGGCAGGTGAGGAGATGCGCAAGCGTGTGCTTGAGTTGCGCGAAGAAAAGGCGGCCCTGGAACGTGATATCAATGTATATCGCATCATGACCTCGGACAAAAATAAAAACCCCAAGGGTATTAGTTTCGGCGTTTTTTCCGTTTCTGCCTTGCCGGATAACAAGCATCAGCTAAAACTGGTAGTGCAAAAGCTCGCGGAAGGTGATGACGACTTTACCGGGCAATTGAAATTTATAGTGGTTGGGCAAAGGGAAGGGCAAGAGACCAAAATTTCACTCCATGAATTAGTTGTCTCCAAAGTCGGCTCCGAGCCCCTGACGGAAAGTATTCCTCTTAACTTCAAGTTCTTTCAAAACATCGAAACGGAAATCGTGTTACCCGACGGTTTTGTGCCATCGCGAGTGGAGCTGGTGGTCAAGTCCGATGCCAGACGCAATCCGGTAACAGTGGAAGGGCAGCTTGAATGGCCTGAAATCAAATAGCAGTTTTGCTAAGGAGTAATGAATGGCGTTTTCCAATAATCACACCCTGATTTCCCGCGCTACCCGTGTTAATGGTGACCTGCATTTCACCGGAGAGCTGCAAATTGAAGGTAAAGTTACCGGCAATATCTACGCAGATGATGAGAAGGATGCAAAACTGGTCATTGCGGATACAGGCTTGGTGGAGGGCGAAATACGCGCGCCAGTAGTGATCGTGAATGGAAAGGTTGTGGGCAATATCCACTCCAGTAAACACCTGGAGCTGGCCGCCAAAGGGAATGTAACAGGCACCGTTCACTACAATTCCATTGAAATGGTCAAAGGCGCCCAGCTCAATGGTTCTATGGTGAATAACCAGGCTCAACAAGCAAACCCAACTGCGGCGACGGTTGCAACGGCTTAATAGTTGACTGTTTTACTCAGGTAAAGGGATAATAATTGCGCTCGCATGGCGAGTTAGTTGTTATCCGGAGTTTTTATGTCTACCGCTGAAATCTACATTCCCGAAGTTGTTTCTGTCACAGAGAGCGCTATCGCCAAGGTGCGGAGCCTGATTGAGGAAGAAGATAATCCAGACCTCAAGCTGCGCGTCTATGTGACTGGTGGAGGTTGCTCAGGCTTTCAATACGGCTTTACCTTTGATGAGGCTGTTGCTGACGATGACTCTATCGTTGAGCGAGATGGTGTGAAGGTAGTGGTAGACGCAATGAGTTACCCCTATCTGGTTGGCGCTCGCGTTGATTATGAAGAAGGGCTGCAGGGCTCCAAGTTTGTTATTCAGAATCCCAATGCGTCCAGCACCTGTGGGTGCGGCTCATCTTTCAATATCTAGCTGATACCTAGTCTGCGTAATAAACTCCACCAAGAACAACCTCGCGTTTAGCACCGGTAACAGCACACAAGTTACCGGGCCTCCGCTCAATTGTTTGCTGTGCTAACCAGGCAAATGCCATGGCTTCAATCCATTGGGGATCAATTCCTCGGCCAACTGTGGTGCTAACCGGGCAATTGGGCAGTAACTCAGCCAGTCGTTCAAGTAATCGAGTATTAAAGGCACCGCCTCCACAAACCAGAATCTCTTTCGTGGTTTGGCTCAATAATTCAATGCTTTCTACAATCGATCTGGCGGTCAGCTCCAGTAATGTGGCTTGAACATTTTGAGTAGCAGGTGTTAGCGGCAGTTGTTGCAGGTGCTGGCCTAGCCACTGGCGGTTGAAGTGTTCACGCCCAGTGCTTTTGGGGAAAGGCTGGTTGAAAAATGGATCTGAGAGTAGTGCATCCAATAACTCCTTAATTACCTCTCCAGAGGCTGCCCAGTTACCCTGTTTATCGTAACTACAGCCCTGGCACTCATTGATCCATGAGTCCATGAGCACATTTCCGGGGCCCGTATCAAAGCCACAAACTTCTCCTCCCGAGGGTAGCCAGGTGATATTTGCCATGCCGCCAATATTAACAATGACTCTATCCTGAGCGGTTGAGTGGAATAGTGCGCGATGAAACGCAGGCACCAGCGGCGCACCTTGTCCGCCTGCGGCCATATCGCGCCTGCGAAAATCGGCGACTGTGGTAATCCCGGTCAATTCAGCAATCACATTGGGGTCGCCAATTTGCAAAGTAAAGCAATTGGCGGTGGTTCCGGGTGGTCTATGGCGGATGGTTTGGCCGTGACTGCCAATGGCAATTATCTGATTCGGTGTTAGGTCCGCCCTTGCTAGTAGATCAAGGGTGCATTGAGCGAAGTGTCGCCCCAGCTCCATATCCAACTCGCCCATGCGATCAATTTCATTGTCTCCGGGAAGGGATAGGGCATGAATTCGGGTGCGCAGTTCGCTGGAGAAAGGCAGGTTGTGCGTGGCTAT
The DNA here is from genome assembly GCA_021151615.1 of Cellvibrionaceae bacterium. Taxonomy (GTDB): domain Bacteria; phylum Pseudomonadota; class Gammaproteobacteria; order Pseudomonadales; family Cellvibrionaceae; genus Cellvibrio. The sequence continues at coordinate 3,116 of JAGKXA010000237.1, forward strand.
TAATCTGGGTGGGGTGGTTTGCATGTCTACCAGTGCTGCATCTATACCATCAGCACTGGTGCCAGACATCAAACCTATGTAGAGCTGGCGGTTGGACATGGTTGCTAGCTAATCAGTTAATTGCTTTTGTTGCCGCTCTTGGCTACTGCAACCCGGCTAGTGGATTTATAGTCATCCAGTTTGGCAATCATAGTGCGGGTTGTTTCGTTAAAGCGAGCCAGTTCGGTCTTCTCTATGCCCATCGCTTTGGGAAGCGGTACGGTCACCGGGTTGCGCACCTGTCCATTAACGTGGAATTCGTAGTGTAAGTGTGGGCCAGAAGCCAAGCCAGTAGAGCCTACGTAGCCAATTACATCACCCTGGGTGACGCGAGCACTGGTTTTCATTCCTTTAGCAAAGCCATTCATGTGGCCGTAAAGCGTCTCAATACCTTGGCCATGCTGGATGACAATACAGTTACCAAAGGCGCCCTTGCGACCTGCAAAGGCGATTTTCCCATTGCCGGTAGCACGAATTGGGGTGCCACGAACAGCGGCATAATCAGTGCCTTTATGGGCGCGAATGATGTGCAGCACGGGGTGTTTGCGAGCCAGATTAAAATGAGAACTGATTTTGGCAAATTCAATTGGGGTGCGGAGAAATGCTTTGTGCATTCCACGGCCATCCGGGGTGTAATAATTACTGACGCCATCTTTATCGGTATAGCGAACTGCCTTAAAGGTTTTGCCACTGTTAGTAAACTCGGCTGCCATAATCTTGCCGATACCGATTTTTTTGCCGTTCAGGAATTGCTCTTCATACATGACTTTAAAGCTGTCGCCTTTTTGGATGTCCAGTGCAAAGTCGATATCCCAACCAAAAATATTGGCTAATTCCATAGTCAGGTTACTGGGCATACCAGCACGTTTGCCAGCCATATATAGAGAACTGTCGATAGTGGCGTAGCGGAAGGCGTGTTTTACATCGGGTTTAAGGGCGGTTTCTTTACTATCAAAGCCTTTAGCGGTGCGACTAAAGCTCAGGCTGTTCAGGTCATCAATTATGTACTTTAGTCCCTGCAGTTGGCCATTATCCACTAAAAAGGACATCTTTTGTCCGGGGCGAATATTGCGTAAATCCTTGGCGTCTTTAGCTTCACTAAATAATTCGTAAATGGCGCGATCATTAAGTCCGGCGCGCTTGAAAATAATGGACAAATTGTCGCCATTTTGAACGGTAAATTCTTTCCAGGGTGACTCTGGTTCGATAACAACAACGCGTTGTGGCTCGGGTGTAGCAGCAACTTCTTGAATAATGGTTTCTACAGCGGGTACAGCAATTGGGGTGGCCTGGGTCTCGGTGCCTTGAAAATGCAGGCCGGGAATATTGTTGCTTTCGATCAGTTGATTGGATGATTCGGATCCATCCTCCACAAGCACCAATGCCGCTACACCTACAGATAACGCGGCAACAGCCAGCAAATGATTGCTTGGCATGTACTTAAAAAGGGTCGATCGCGCAGTATCGTAATAATTCTTTATTGGCGGCATAAGAATGTCGTCTTTATCTTTATAGAGAAATGTGATCCAAGAAAGAGCATTTATAGCAGAAAAAAATGCCCTTAACACCCCAAAATTTCATCTCGCTGTAACAAGTCTTTGCTTTGGTCTTGAAATTGAAGCGAGATGCGGTATCTTGGCCGCCTTTTTGTCCCAAATCGAAACACAATTAACAGGCTTGGTTGGTGCGTTATGACAGCAATTGACACAAATTTCCTGCAAGAGTTGCAAGATCGTGGGCTTATTGCCCAAATGACGGGTGGTGAAGCTATTGTTGAGCACCTGAACTCTGGTAGCCGCACTCTCTATTGTGGTTTCGATCCAACTGCGGACAGTCTCCACATTGGCAGCCTTGTTCCTTTATTAATGCTAAAGCGCTTCCAGTTGGCGGGGCATAAGCCAATCGCCTTGGTTGGTGGTGCTACAGGATTAATAGGTGACCCCAGTTTTAAGGCTCAAGAGCGTAAGCTCAATACTCCGGATATCGTTGCTTCCTGGGTGGGCAAGCTTAAAAATCAGGTGAGTCAATTTATCAGTTTTGACGCTGACAGCAATTCAGCTGAAGTTGTTAACAATCTTGATTGGGTTGGGAAAATGGATGTTCTGACTTTCTTGCGCGATGTTGGCAAGCATTTTTCTGTCAATAACATGATCAATAAAGAATCGGTAAAACAGCGTATTGAGCGTGAGGGTGAGGGGATTTCATTTACTGAGTTTACTTATATGTTGCTACAGTCGTACGACTTTGCAGAACTCTATCAGCGCAATCACTGCACATTGCAGATTGGTGGTAGTGATCAGTGGGGGAATATTACAGGGGGTATTGATTTGACTCGTCGCCTGCATGGCGCTCAGGTGTTCGGGTTAACCATGCCGCTGGTCACCAAGGCTGATGGAACCAAGTTTGGCAAAACTGAAACCGGGACCGTGTGGCTGGATCCAGTGCGTACGTCGCCTTATGCCTTCTATCAGTTTTGGTTAAATACGGCGGATGCGGATGCGTATAAATTTCTGCGTTACTTTACGTTCTTGTCTGTTGATCAGATTGCAGAAATTGAGGCTTCTGACTTGGCTCGCGAAGGCAAGCCTGAGGCGCAGATGATTCTGGCTGCGGAGGTAACCAAAATTGTTCATGGTGAATCTGGTCTTTCGGCTGCACAGCGCATTACTCAGGCGTTGTTTAGTGGCGAGTTATCAGGTTTGAGTGAGGCTGATTTCCTGCAGTTGCAGCAGGATGGATTGCCCTCTTCAAAAGTTGGGCGCGCATTGCTTGATTCGCTTCCGCTGACTCAGTTGTTGGCGGATGCGGAGTTGGGGACGTCAGGCAAGCAAATCAAAGATGCGCTGGTGCGCGGAGCAGTTTCTATTAATGGTGTCGCCAAATCACTTGATGACAACATGAAAACGGCCGAATCGTTTGCTGCGATAAATGCTTTTTTTGAGCGCTTTTTTATGGTGAAGGTCGGGAAAAAGAAGTATCACTTGTTTGAGGTTGTGTGATTTTTGCTCTTGTTGTTTTTAAAGTGGGCTTTTGAAGTAAAGTTATTTAAGTTGCGCGAAATAAAGCTTGCTCGTGTGTGGTTCGGTGCGTATAGTGCGCGGCCTCGCCAAGGCGAGCGTCAAACAAATTGAGTGACAATGAATGGTTTGATGAGCT
>JAGKXA010000723.1 GCA_021151615.1 Cellvibrionaceae bacterium
GGCTACTTCCGCAGCAACACTCACTTGCGCTGCTTGCAAATCTGCCTTGCGTGCTGCAACTTGCGCTTTGGATAATTTCACGCCGTTGCGCACGCGGCCAAAAATATCCAGCTCCCAGCTTGCATCAAACCCAGCCTGATAAGACTCAGTTATTGGGGCAGCTGTGTCACCGCTAATATCCACACTTTGTCGTTGGCGAGTGCCGCTTACATTAGCTTCCAGCGTTGGATAACGATCCAGTTTGCCGTTGCGCAAATAGGCGCGCGATTCTTGCAGCGATGCCTGTGCAATACGAATACTATGGTTATGCTGCAATGAATCCGCAATTAATTGACTCAACTGCGCATCTTGTAATTGCGCCCACCAGTCAGCAACCGGTTTTTCTGCATTCGCCCCCTGCGGCAAAGTAAATGCCGCCGGGGTTATTGGTGCTTGTGCAAGTTGCTGCGCATTTTCTACCGACTTAAAACCACTACAAGCGCTAATCATCAGCGGCAAGAGCGCAACACTAAATAACCTAATCAGTTTTTTGTGATTCATGCTTTCACCTCATGTTGTTCCAGTGCTGCTGACTGCGAAAAATGGTTGCCGCTTTTACTTTCTTCAAGCACAGCATTTTGCTCAACAATATCTCCTTGATGGTATTTGCGATTGCCTTCCAGTTTACGCAGCAACACATAAAACATCGGCGTAAAGAACAAACCAAAGAAAGTCACGCCTAACATACCGGAGAACACGGCAATCCCCATCACACTGCGCATTTCCGCACCGGCACCGGTGGAAAACACCATCGGCAACACACCCATAATAAATGCAAAGGAGGTCATTAAAATCGGGCGCAAACGCATACGGCTAGCAGTGATTGCCGCTTCATAGGTTTGCATGCCGCGAATCTCCAACTCACGCGCAAACTCCACAATCAAAATGGCGTTCTTACTGGCGAGGCCGGCAAGTACAAACAAACTGATTTGCGTAAAGATGTTGTTATCGCCATTGCTCACCCACAC
>JAGKXA010000724.1 GCA_021151615.1 Cellvibrionaceae bacterium
CCGATGCTGACAATGCCGTGCATTCGGCAACAGGTAATCCAGGTTATTGCCCTCCACCGGGTTCGGCAGATTGGACCCCCGGTTTAACGGCAGGCCATATGTGTGTGCAGTTAACCATTGAAGACGGTGGCCCTAATGATGATGATGGCTTGGTGAACTCTGCGGTTGTTGACCCTGGTGCTGTAAGTATTGCCCAGGAGTTGCCACCAAAACCAGAACCGCCCAAGCCACCTGTACAGGTTAACTCCAAGGGCAGTGGTAGCATGGGTGGATTATGGATTGCATTCCTGGGAGGTTTGTTAATGTTGAGAAGGATCAAGTATCACCACTGGCTGGCTCTGGTTGCACTCTTGTCCAGCCAAAGCCAGGCACAGCCTTCAGAGGGTTTTTATGTGCGCGCCGATGTGTTTTCGGCTGAGTCCACCCAGGAAGAGGAAGACTTTAAGGGGGCGCTGACTGGTGCAGGTCATGAGTTCAGCATCGGTAAATACGATGCTGACCGTACCGGTTTCCAATTGGCTGCAGGCTATAACTGGAACAAGGTCACCTATACGCAACTTGGTTATCTGGATCTGGGGGATGTACAGGTTGACCTGCTGCTGGATGGCGATGCAGACCAGGAAGTATTTGCTGCTGATCTGGCTGATGAATACCCCATTACCGCTACGGGTGTCACTCTGGTCAAGGGGTAACGTTTGGCCTGAGTGAGCACATTAGTCTCGGTTTTGAGGCGGGTTTTTATCTTTGGGATGGCGAAGTTGATGTTAATGGCATGCCTTTCGCCGTCGCAGAGGACTCAGGTACAGACCCACTAGCCGGTGTCCTGCTGGATTTCCCTCTTGGTGATCACTTCACTTTAGGGGTTGGCTTGCGCCGGGTATTCTTTAGCGAGCAGGAAGTAAACCTCTACTCCTTTGGTAGCAGTTACCACTTTTAATCTCCGCTAACGGGCGGGATCAATTTTGGGCGTAACCCTGAATTAATCCCGCCAGTTTCACCAACGCTCT
>JAGKXA010000725.1 GCA_021151615.1 Cellvibrionaceae bacterium
GCAAACTCTTCTTCTTGTAATGACAGTAGTGATTGCATACGACGTTTTTGTGCACGCAACTCCACATCAGAATCGGCTAATTGTTTGCGCAATTCCTCATATAACGGGTTTTGCACCTTTTCAGAACCACCAAACACATCACCCGCAGACTGAATTTTGTCTATTGCAGCATCCAGCTCCGCAATTTGCGCTCGCAAAGATACGACATCAGGGTAGTTTTCCTGATAGCTAAGCAGCATTTGCTCAAGCTGCGCATTGAGCACCTGCCGACGCTGTTTCATCTCATCAATTTGCCCTTTGGCTTTTAGGTATTGTCCCTCAGAGTTGAGCTGCTGCTGAATCGCATTAATGCGCGATTGGGTTTCCTCAATCGATATTTTGAGTGCCTCAATTTCGAGACGTAATTGTGAAATACGGGCACTAACCGAGTCTTCACTACCATCGGTATTTTTAGATTTGAATTCCTTTAATTTTTCTTCGGCAACTTCAAGTTGTTTTTTATAGGTTTGCACCTGAGCGTCAATGAAATTATAAGCACCAACACTCTCATCACGCTTGCGCTTGGCTGTATCTTCAATAAATACATTTACGACTGCATTAAGCACTTCAAACGATCGGTCAGGATTATTTGTGGTATAGCTCAACTGTACGTAATTTTCGTTGCGCTCACGCGCCACATTAATCCCGCCACGCAATTGTTTCACTATGGCATCCTGTGCATCCTCGCCAGCACTCTTATCAAGAAGAGTCGCTTGTTTTGCCGTTTCAAGCAAAATACGACGCGTGTAGATAACCTCACTCGCTTGTTCAGAGCGATCTATTTTGGTCACCTCTGCACGCCCCTTTAACAGAGGCTCAATAATATTGGTGACATCCGCAAATAGCACCACTTTGGTGGTATAACTTTTGGGCCAGGCCATACCTATCAGCAGCACGCAATAGCTAACTGCCAAAAATATTATGACGCTCCAAAAACGAAAGCGAATTAGCTCTGCACGCAATGCAC
>JAGKXA010000726.1 GCA_021151615.1 Cellvibrionaceae bacterium
AGATTCCACTGCCACCACTTTAACATGCGGTGCCACTTCACCCAGATAAGCTGCAACCCCGGCAATCAAACCGCCACCACCCACAGCCACAAACACATACTCGACCTGTCGCCACTGCTTTAGGATTTCGGTCGCAATGGTGCCTTGTCCGGCAATCACCAGTTCATCATCATACGGCGGTACATAGGCCAGACCTTCTTGCTCGGCACGTTGCATGGCATACTGGTTGGCCACATCAAAGCTGTCACCATGCAAGACTACATTGCCACCTAAGCGCTTGACGGCATTGACTTTAATATCAGGTGTAGTACTGGGCATCACAATAATGGTATCAATGCCCATTTTCTGACCCGAATAAGCCACACCCTGCGCATGATTACCCGCAGAAGCACAAATTACACCACGCTTTAACTGATCGCTTGGCATCTGGCTAATGCGGTTATAAGCACCACGTAACTTAAAGGAAAAAACCGGTTGCAGGTCTTCGCGTTTCAGGCGAATGTTGTTATTCAGGCGCTCAGAAATTCGTGGAGCTAGGTCAAGTGGACTTTCAATAGCCACGTCGTACACAGTGGCTTGTAAAATTTGTCTGACCCAACGTGAGAGCATGCTGATTTCACCTGTATAATGTAGACCCAACAGAGTATTGCAGCAGTGCCTGTGTTTCAAGGTTTAGCTGCAACAAATTGATTTTTTAAACCAAAGAGAGTGAATTATGGCAATACTGTCAGCTCAGGATCAAAAAAAACGTGCTGTCGCAGAAGCTGCTTTAGCGCATTTGCCCAAAGGCGGTATTCTAGGCGTTGGCACAGGCAGTACTGTAAATTTCCTGATTGATATGTTGCCCAGTCTTCAGCTTGAAGGCGCGGTGGCCAGTTCAAAGGCGACAGAAGATCGCCTTAAGGCGGTCGGCATTGAAGTGATTGAGCTCAACCATGTGGCTACTCTGGATGCCTATGTGGATGGGGCTGATGAAATTAACCGTCATTTACATATGATTAAAGG
>JAGKXA010000727.1 GCA_021151615.1 Cellvibrionaceae bacterium
GTGTTGTGCCAGAATAACCAAAGAATCAAACGCGCCAGCAGGGTGCTACAAAGCAATAAATTCCACAGGATAATTTCCGCCTGGCCAATCACCTTCCAATGCGACAGGCTTAAAATCAACGCGATTACAATTGAAGATATTAAGGACACCGGCAAGCTATTAAAGAGCGAGCGCATCTGCTCCTCTGCCAGGGAATTCTGGCTTGGTTGATCCTGGTCGAATGGATGGCTTTCCTCAGTGGGATGTTCGGTCATGATCTTCAATGAATTGTGGGATTGAGCTGAGTATAGATTAGCTTGAACGGGTTTCTAGCCGGGGCTTGGGCTATTCTAGCGATAGCAGCTGTTTGGCTCGATTACTGGTTATTACTGATGCTTGCATCACTCTTATGTGACTAATATACGTGACTAACGAGCATAGGTTTTTAAGGGGATATGGTTTATGACAATATTGCTAAGTGAGAAAGTCTGTAGTGCCTGTCGTGGTGATTCCCCACCCTTGACGACGGATGAAATCCAGCGAGCGTTAACGGAGTTATCCGGTTGGTCACTGGAAGTTGTTAGCGGTATAGGCCAGTTTGCCAAACTCTATAAGTTTAAAAATTTTGTGGATGCGCTGGCGTTTACCAATACAGTGGGGGAATTGGCGGAGGAGTACGGGCATCACCCGGCGTTGTTAACTGAGTGGGGCAAAGTACATGTGAGTTGGTGGACGCACAAAATAAAAGGCGTGCATGAAAATGACGCTATCATGGCTGCAAAAACCGAGCAACTTTTTAGTGCCCGGTTTGCGCCAGATAAATCATAAAAGAAAGTGTGATGCAGAAAATTAATACAACCGATACTGTTCGGGGATTTGCTCAACCGAATCGATAGGTGGTGTTAGTTTGTGCAGAATGCCGTCGTGAATATCGTAAATCCAGCCGTGAATGGTAAGTTCCTGACCGCGCGCCCAGGCATTTTGTACAATATTGCTGCGTGAAATATTGTCTACCTGCTGGATTAC
>JAGKXA010000728.1 GCA_021151615.1 Cellvibrionaceae bacterium
TGTAAGTGCTAACAAGGTTTATTTGACACCTGTAACAGTCACGACGCTGTAATTGCATGCTTACTGATCTGCACGACCACGCCAGTTGAGCTGTATGGCGTGGTTTTTCGTAGGGTTTTCTTTTATCCTTTATCCCCCGGCTGGCATACCGCTGCCGGTGATAGGACATCTAAGGAATTCTCTTGTGAACGAATCAGCTCTGGTTGGGCGTATCGCCTCTGTACTCAAATCACCTTTGTTTCTGTTGTCTGTAGCAGTAATTGCACTCACTGGGTGTGGTGGGAGCAGCAGTGAAGATGATGGTGGCACATCTGTTACACCAGGTTCGTCAAGTAGCTCTACTGCTGCCGTCTATAAACCCTCCGGTCAATTCGATAACTATTGTGCATCCCCGCGCAGTGGATTTAGTAAATATACCGGTATTGCTTTTCCCGATAAAAAGGGTTCGCTGGCCGATGAAAAAAACTTCCTGCGTTCCTGGAGCTATGAAACCTATCTGTGGTACGAAGAGTTACCTGACCCAAACCCCGCGAACTACTCATCTGCGCAAGATTACTTTGATGTATTGAAGACCAATAAGCTGACTACTTCAGGTGCTAATAAAGATAACTTCCACTTTTATGAGCCCACAGAAGAGGCGGAAGCCTGGGATAGCGGCGTGTCTTATGGTTATGGCATCCACTTGAAAGTGTATTCAACCTTTCCTCCGCGCAGCTATTACATTGCCTATGTGGAACCTGGTTCGCCTGCCGAGATGGCTGGTGTCAAGCGCGGCGCAAAGATTTTAAAAATTGATTCCTATGATTTGGTGAATGAAAACAGCAATTCCGGATTGGATGCGCTGAATGAAGGTTTGTTTCCCACCAAACTGGGGGCCGCACACAATTTTGAGCTTCAGGACTCGGGGGCAACTTCATCTCGAACAGTTTCTTTGCAATCTGCTGAGGTGGATGTTTCACCCGTGTTATTAACGAAAGTTCTGGAAACTGCAACGGGTAATGTAG
>JAGKXA010000238.1 GCA_021151615.1 Cellvibrionaceae bacterium
ATCCTGCGTGATCAAACCGAGATCGGCACCGCCCTCACCCACGACATATTTGCTGCCAGGATCTTGAAAGTGTGCGGCAATGGCTTTTTGCTCTTCGGTTGATGTACTTCCTAAAAGCCACATCAACAAGAAAAACGCCATAAGCGCCGTCATGAAGTCAGCGAGTGCCACCTTCCAAGAGCCACCATGGTGTCCATGCCCATGACCCTTTTTCTTTTTGATAATAATCGGTTGCTGACTCGCGCCCTTTTCCATCGATATTTACCTTAAAAAATGGCCTTATTTCTTAGCGCGATACTGCTCCTCCAGCTCTTTGAAGCCGGGGCGCACACTGTGGAACAACACTTTGCGACCAAACTCCACCGCAACCTGAGGCGGCACACCGCTCATGGAGGCTACCAAGACCGCCTTAACACAATCATACGAACGCGCTTCATCACGCACCTTGCCGTTTAAATAAGATGAGAAAGGTGCAATAAAACCATAGGCAAACAAAATACCCAGAAGGGTTCCCACCAACGCAGCTGCAACAGATGCCCCGATCTCTGCCGGAGGGCCACCAATCTTGGCCATGGTAATAATTACCCCGAGTACTGCCGCGACAATACCAAATCCTGGTAGGCCATCTGCCGCATTTTGTATCGCACCGGGCACGACTGACGCCTCTTGGTGGTGACCATCCAATTCTTGCTCCATAAGCGACTCAAGCTCATGTGGCGCCATGTTGCCAGCTACCATGAGCCTTAAGTAATCGCACATGAACTCCACTATGTGATGATCTTTTAAGATGGTCGGATAGTTCGCAAATATAGGACTGGAATCAGGCTCTTCGATGTCGCCTTCGATAGCCATTAGCCCTTCGCGACGGGTTTTGTTGAGGATGTCGTACAACAGCGTTAGCAACTCAAGATAAAAGAGCTTGTTGAACTTAGAAGGAGTCATCAGCGCCCCACCCGACTTGATAACGCCGAGCGTTACCGAAATTGGGTTGCCGATGACCAGTGCACCGAAAGAAGCACCACAAATCACCAAAATTTCGACGGGGGACCAGAGCGCCATAACGTTGCCGCCGTGCAGCGCAAAACCGCCAAGAACACAGCCAAGAACAACGATAATCCCTAAAATAATATTCACGCAAACCCTCCAACACAGAAACAGGTTTAGATTAAGGCGGCAAAAAAGCTCAAATAAACACCAGGTCGGCGTAACAATACTGTCGACACGGATTGAGTATAGGCAGGTTGATTTGAGGTTCAAGGCAACCCCGTGAATTAGCTGCAATTGACCAGCCATTCGTGATCGCACACACTCGCAGATCATCCAACAACGGATTCAGATACCGCAGGCAAATCTATGAACATTCATGAACTTTCTCCCGCCGATCAACAAGCATTTGAAGCGGCTGCATTTCGTCGCCTACTGGCACATTTAGACAGCCGCAAAGATGTGCAGAATATAGACCTTATGAACCTCGCCGGTTTCTGCCGCAATTGTTTGAGCAAATGGTATGTAGCGGCGGCAAAAACAGCTGATGTCGAACTGGATTATGAAGATGTGCGCACGCGTGTTTACGGCATGCCTTACGCAGAATGGAAAGAAAAATACCAACTTGAAGTGAGCCCCATGCAACTGCAGGCTCAAGCAGCGCCACCAAAGGCATAGCGACCTGAGCGATCGAGAGCACAGGAGCGAAATCATTGCGCTTGAATAGCCTAAGCTCTACCCTAGCAGCCAGCCCGATAAGGGACTGCCCACCAATCCCTAGCCTGATAAGCCTAATAATCTATGAAAACCAGCGTCGATAAACACGCCCCTAAATCCAAAGCGACCATTAAAGATGTAGCCAAGTTAGCCGGCGTCTCATTTAAAACCGTATCGCGCGTGATTAATAAAGAAGGAACGGTCGGACAGGAGCTGCAAGACAAGGTAATGCACGCCGTGAAAGCGCTCAATTACCAACCCAACTTATCGGCACGCCTGCTGCGCGGCGCTGCTTCATCGATTGGATTTATTTACGACAATCCCAACAGCAACTATGTGATCGATATGCAGAAGGGGATTTTGGGCGAATGTCGGCGGCAAGGTTACGAACTGGTCATCCACCCCTGCAATTCCAAAGCCGATGACATTATTGATGAAGTGCTCGATATGGTGGATCGCAGCCAGGTTGGCGGGCTGGTCTTGACGCCCCCCATGTCGGAGATGCCCGGAGTTCTATCGGCACTGGGCAAACGCAAAATTCCGTTTGTGCGCATTCTCTCTGGCTCACAGGCGCCGGATAAAAAAGGCCCCTGCATTTTCATTGATGACCGCACTGCCGCTTACAAGATCACCCAATACCTGATCGACCTGGGCCACAAAGCTATCGCTTTCCTGGGCGGTGAAGAAGCGCATAAATCCAGTGGCGAACGTTTGGAAGGTTACAAGGCCGCACTCAAAGCCAATAAAATTACGCTCGACAAAAAATTGATTTTACCTGGTGAATACTCGTTTGAATCAGGCGTGAAACGCACACGTCAATTGCTTGCTTCCAATTTAAAGCCCACCGCCGTATTCGCCTGTAACGACGAAATCGCTGCGGGTACTTTATTTGCCGCGCGTATCCAAGGCGTAGATGTGCCGCAACAATTATCCATCGTAGGCTTTGAAGATAGCCCCTTTTCCCGTCAGGCCTGGCCCAATTTAACCACCGCGCAACAACCCAACACCACCATCGCCGAGCGCGCAACCAATTTGTTAATCGAAACGATTCGCGCGCAGCGCAGCGTGGAAAGTGAAGGTTTTTATCCGCAACTCATTGTGCGTGATTCCACTTGCCCAGCGCCGAGTAAGCGCTGAGCTTCTATTCAAAGAATAGATTTAAAAAAGCAATTTGATAAAAATGACATTCTGTAACAATAACATTTTATACAAACGACATTTTATACAAACGAAAAGGCCAGCAAATATTGCTGGCCTTTTCGTTTTTAATGGTTATCCCATACGGGGAAAGAATTAATCCCGCCCCAAACGTTCAAGCAACTTTTGGTTTTCCACTTCGATGTGCTTGTAGAAATCCACATCTGCTAATTGCGAAGCAGCAGCCTCATCAATCACCAATACAACATGTTCATGCATTTGCAAGGCAGATGCTGGGCATGCGGCAGTTAATGGGCCTTCTACCGTTGCTTTAATCGCTTCGGCTTTGTTGGCGCCAGTTGCCAACAACACTACCTTTTTGGATTCGAGAATAGTACCGATACCCATAGTGATGGATAAGTGCGGCTGGTATTCATCCGGACCAAAGAAACGCGCGTTATCATCAATAGTGGCGCGTGTCAGGGTTTTAACGCGAGTGCGCGACATTAATGACGATGATGGCTCATTAAAACCAATATGCCCGTTGCGGCCAATACCCAGCAATTGGATATCAATACCACCTTTTTGCTTGATATTGTTTTCGTACCGCTCGCAGGCTGAAAACGGATCTTCTGCATCACCTGGCGGCACTGCAGTTTGCCCTTTATCGATATCAATATGATCAAACAATTGTTGGTTCATAAAATAGCGATAGCTTTGCGGATGAGTGCCAGGCAACCCCAGATACTCATCCAAATTAAAACTATTTACATTTTTGAAAGACACGCGACCTTCTTGGTATGCAGAAATTAATTCTTTATACAAAGCCACAGGCGTAGAACCCGTTGCCAACCCCAATACCGAATCAGGTTTGCGTTTAATTTGTTTGATAAAAATATCAGCGCCGTATTTGGCAACTTCGGCGGCATCTTTCAGGATAACAACTTTCATTAAGCACTCCGGTGAGTGGTTTGGAGATTAAAAATTTAGCACTGAGGTCAGGCGGCGGGCTTGGTTACCAGACTATCGGAGACATGGATGTCGACTATAAGCCCCCAATGGATGGGTTCACGGCGTGTCTGGCAATGAAGCCCGCTGACTGACCGGTCTAACTATGAATGCACGCGTTCATCACCTGCAATCCAGGTGCGAGTAACTTTAAAATCATCCGTAAAATGAACTAAATCAGCACGATAATTTGTGCGAATACGACCGAGATAATTATCAACTTGCATAAACTCGGCGGGATACAGCGATGCCATGCGCAAGCTCTCAGCAAGTTCCACACCCACCCAATTCGTATTCAAACGCACCGCATCAATCATCCCGATTGCACTGCCCGCCAAACGCCCTTCTGCATTCACCAGGCAACCATCTTTTTCATAAATGGTTTCACCATAAATCTGGAAAGATTTTTCCGGCGATCCAACCGTCGACATAGCATCAGTGACCAAATACATTTTGCCTTTGGGCTTGGCCGCATAAGCAATGCGCGCAGAAGCTGCATGCACGTGATAGGTATCGATGATAATCCCGCACCAGCTGTTAACATCTTCAAGCGCTGCACCCACTACACCCGGCTCACGACCGGTGGTTGGACGCATGGCGTTGTACAAATGGGTAAACCCGGAGAGACCTTCTTTTAAAGCAGCAACTACATCGTCGTAGTGGCCATCGGTATGGCCTGCACACACTACTACACCAGCAGCGGTTAACTGTTTAATTTGCCCCGTATCGGCATGCTCCGGTGCCAGCGTCAGCATCACCTTGAATTCGTGTTGCGCTTTTACTGAAGCGACCAGCCAATCAATATCGGCCTGTTCCATTTTGCGAATGTAACGCTCGTTGTGTGCACCGCGACGTGCCATATCAAAAAATGGCCCTTCTACATGCACCCCCAAAACGCCTTTCACACCTGCAGCCACTGCATCGGCAACAGCGCGAACACCCGCTTGATGCACCTCACGTGTATCGCTAATCAAGGTTGGCAAAAGCGACGTAGTGCCCGTAGGACGATGTCCATCGAGCATGGTTTGAATTGCACTTACACTGGTATCGTTGGTAAAAAACGCTCCGCCGCCACCATTCACTTGCAAATCGATAAATCCCGGCGCCAACACGCCGCCATTTAATTCCACGCATGGGACATCAGTAGGCAAATTGGTTACCGGCACCAATGCTTCAATAACATCACCATTAATTATTAACGCCTGGTTTTCCAGAAATTCTTCGCCGGTAAAAATTCGGGCACCGACCAACGCTTGTTTCATAGCTTTTTCCACAGTGTAAATCTGTACGAGTAACCCTAATAAACTGATTCGTTAAAGGCTGATAATGATATTGCGCTTGTGCAGCACCCAGGCAACAAACCAGAGAATAGCAACCATCAGGATGGCAAACAGGAAAGAGGCAAAATAAGGATCGGTGAAACTGCGGAAAAAACCGTAGAGCGCACTGTAGGCATTTTCACTTCCCACCGGAATCAAATAAAGCGTGGTTGCCAGCAATCCAGACAACACATAAATAAACAGCGGGTTTTTGCCGATAATTTCAAAGAAGTGATATACCGGGCGCGCCGCATTAATGGCCGACGATTGCTCGATTTTAACCAACAGCAGCAACACCAGAATGGCGACACCACAAGTCAACAATACAAATGGACTGGTCCACAGGGATTTATTAATCGGGAAAACAGTATTCCATGCCATCGCCAAGCCAATTAACAACAATGCTGATACAAATAATTTACTCAGTGCTTTTTGCTTATCTTCACTCGCCAATAATACCCGCGTTGCTTCAAAGCCAATCAAAACATTCACAATCGATGGGAAGGTACTCAAAATACCTTCCGGATCAAACGGCATCCCCTTACCTTGCCACAGGTGGCTAGCACCCAACACACTCAAATCCATCTGACGAACGATGCTGTGCTCAAGGCTATAAGGATCTGCGGAGAGGTTTAGCAGCCCCCAATAACCAATTAATAAAATTGCACTGATAACAACCCGCGCAGTAAAACCGAAATACAAAATAATAAATGCAGCAAAGCCATAGGCAATCGCAATGCGTTGCAAAACGCCCATGATGCGCCACTGCTCCAGGCTTTCATTAAAGGGATAAGCGGACAGTAAAACACCGATCAAAAATAACAATGCTACACGGCGCAGAATTTTTTTTGCCTGTTCACCCGCGCCAAGCTGACTCAAGCCGCGCACAGCAAAATACATGGCCGAACCGACAATAAACATAAAGAAGGGAAATACAAAATCGGTAGGGGTAGCGCCATGCCAATCGGCATGCAGAAGGGGCGCATACACAAACTCCCATGATCCCGGTGTATTCACCAGGATCATCAGCGCGAGGGTCAAGCCGCGCATTACATCAAGAGCCAAAAAACGTTGCTTGACCATCAGATACCTCGCAGATGTAGTTA
>JAGKXA010000729.1 GCA_021151615.1 Cellvibrionaceae bacterium
GTTAGATGTACTGCGCGATACTACCTCCAGTGTGGATATTGCTTTGTTTGGCCGCATGCTGGCTGATACGCCCTCTAAAAACATCGAAGCCGCTTGTCAGGTTGCTCATGCTATATCGGTGCACAGTGTAGTGATTGAGGATGATTACTTTACTGCCGTTGATGATTTAAATGATCACAGTGCTGATGCGGGAGCAGCGCACATTGGCGAAACAGGTTTTGCCGCCGGTTTGTTTTACTCCTACGTGTGTATCAATAAAGAGCTATTAATTGAAAACTTAAATGGTGATGAGGTTTTAGCAAATAAAGCCATTCAAGCATTAACAGAAGCTGCCGTCAAAGTTGCCCCTGAAGGTAAGCAAAATAGTTTTGGTAGTCGCGCCTATGCTTCTTATGTTCGCGCTGAAGTGGGTGATCAACAACCGCGTTCTTTGTCCGTCGCTTTTTTAAAACCACTTGGTAAAAATGTAGAAGATTATGCTGCCGAATCGATTGCTGCTTTAGAATTACAAGCTGCCAATTTTAATAAGGTTTATGGTGATTGTTACGCCGACAGTCGTGTATTAAATGCAATAACTGCCGAAGGCAGCATGAAAGAGCTGCTTGAATTTGTAACTCACTAGGAGGCGATATGGACTTTTTAGTATTTCGTCTCTATGGCCCCATGGCTAGCTGGGGGGAAATCGCCGTAGGCGAGGCACGTCATAGTGCTATTTACCCCGGTAAGTCGGCCATTATCGGCTTGCTTGCGGCTGCTTTAGGTATTCGCCGCGAGCAAGAGGAATTGCAAAATAATTTAACGGCAGGTTATTGGCAGGCGATTAAATTACTTAAAGCAGGGCAGGTCTTAAAGGATTATCACACTGCACAAGCGCCTGATTCGGTGGGCAAGTTTCGTTATCGCACCCGACGTGATGAACTAATTCACGGTAAAGAGCGTTTAGGCACGGTGCTATCCAGTCGTGAATATCGCACTGATGCGCAAGCGATTATTGCTATAAAGG
>JAGKXA010000239.1 GCA_021151615.1 Cellvibrionaceae bacterium
CATTGATGATTTAATTGATGGCATTCAGGCTAATGGTTTTAAAGAACTTCCCATAACCGCACAACACTCAAAGCAATCGGCACAGTTACCTGATTTTCATCGCGACCCTTTTGATCGAATGCTGGTTGCACAAACGCTATGCGAACCCTTGCGATTATTAACGGCGGATGAGCAAATTGTGAAATATTCCGAGCTTGTTGATCTCGTTTAGATCGCCAAAAAAACGCCCCGAACTTTTCAGTACAGGGCGCTCTGTTTCGCATAACAAAAATCACTTCACCAACAATTTAAAAATCGTTCGCGTTTTATATTCCTCACCCGGCCTTAACACAATCGATGGAAACTGCGGCTGATTAATTGAATCAGGCGCGTGTTGAGGCTCCAAACAAAAGCCGGTGCGTTTTTGATAAGTGATGCCTTTACCCGTTAAGCTGCCATCTAAAAAATTTCCGGAATAAAATTGCACTCCGGGCTCTTCGGTGAATACCTCCAATACGCGACCGGAAGTTGATTCTTCTACGCGGGCAGCCAGAGTCATTTCTTTGTAGTTAGCTTGATTAATTAAAAAGTTATGATCGTAACCGAAGCCATTTTTTATTTGTTCATGCTCCGCATGAATGCGGCTACCGATTAATTGCGGAGAGCGAAAATCAAACGGTGTGCCGGCCACTGGCATAGGCTCGCCCACCGGGATTTGCGCATCGTTAACCGCGTTAATGTGATCGGCAAAGATTTGCATCTGGTGGTTAAGAATATCGCCGCCTTTATTAATTCCCGCGAGATTAAAGTAAGTGTGCTGGGTTAAATTAACCGGTGTCGCTTTATCGGTAGTCGCAAAATAGTCCACCACTATTTCATCGTCATGAGTGAATAAATAAGTGACGGTAACACTCAAGTTACCCGGAAAACCCTGGTCGCCGTCTTCACTCAATAATTTCAATACCACACCTGGCCCCTGAGCATTTTCAAAGGCCTCAGCGGCCCAGACTTTTTTATCAAAGCCTATTGGGCCACCGTGCAAATTATTGCTGCCATTGTTTGCTGTTAACGAATAACTTTCATCGTCCAGTGTGAATGTGGCGTTAGCGATGCGATTGCCCACGCGGCCAATAAGTGCACCGAAATAAGGGCCTACTTCCAAATAGGGTTCAAGCTTGTCGAAACCTAATACCACATCATCGAGCTGACCATTTTTATCACGCACATGCAGTTCGGTAATGATGCCGCCGAGGTTAATTATTTTGGCGATGCAGCCATTGTTATTGGTCAGGGTAAATTCAGTTACTGCTTCTCCAGCAGGTGTAATACCAAAAATTCGCTGGGTAATTGCCGTGGTCATGCGCAGTTTCTCTCTATTGTCTAGTGTGTTCACTAATACTAATAATTTATGTTTGATCTGGTTTTTAATCGGTTTTTTTGCCCGAAATCCGTAACCCGCTCGCTCGTCAATTCCAGGCGACGAATTCAAGTATGGCAGTTGGATTTGGTAAGCAGATGCCCTGCAAGGCTAAATAGTCGCGCGCATGATATACCATAATGTCGGTTTGACCATCCCCAGAGTTAAACGTGCTGCCTAATCTCTCATCAACCTCACGCCATAAATACCGCCCGTCATTGAGCCGGGGACTGCGACAAATTTTATGCGCAGTTTGCCCTTGGATTGTTTAATCAGTTGCGTAGGAATTGCATAGGAATCAGTGAAAAACTCATCCGCTTTACCTGTTAGTGTAATTTCTGCAATTAACTCATCGTTGAGATAAATAGCAAAGTTTCTGCCTGAATCAACACCCGCATAAGTGATCTGTATAAACGTTGCTTCCTGCTTTTTATCGTTTAATTCATAACTAAACCACGCGCGAGTCTGACGCCAATGGCGCCCCTTGTACAACCCGGTCTCACTTTGTTCGCCCCTATAAATATGATCCGACTCCGGCTGCTGTTCTCCAGGTGTTACCTGGTCAATTGTTTTCGCCTGCAGTTCAATACGAGCCTTTTCATGGTCAGCCACGCTAGAACGTGCATTTTCCAGGTCGACAGCGGAGGCATAGGGCCAATAAAGGGTATAGCGGGATTCATGCAACCGGAAAAAGGGAATCAACTCCACATGAGTCATCCGCATTCCATTGATTAGACCCGATGCATCGAATGTTAGCGGCTTGCCGGCAACGGGTTTTAATTTATGGATAAACTCCTGCGTGTTACCTAATAAAAACGGCGCTGCTTCCAGAGGGCACATCTGGCCATGAGCGATATGCCCCATGCGCGAATCATCAGAAAAATAATCCAAGGCCTCATTGGCAAATGGTCTTGTTTTGGCAGCCAGAACTATGGGGCCATGTAACACGGCATAGTAATTTGCGCCGCCGGGCATTTTTTCCAGGCGTGTTTGCATGGGCAAATTAAGTTCTACCTGATCACCCTTTTTCCAGCGGCGTTCCAAGACAATATATGCTGCTGGATTCTGTTGCAGAGGTTGCAACTCACCATTTATGCGCACTTGCAAGGTACCCGCCGTTACCCAGGAGGGATAGCGCAAGTTCAGTGCAAAATGTGCCGCTTTGCCAATGTGGATACGCACCGTTTCCTCGTCGGGAAATCGTGTACTTTGGGTAAGTGCTATGCCTTTTTTCTTCCACGTCATGGTCGAAGGGATAAACAGGTTCACATACACAGCGGGCACTTTGCCAGCGGCATCACGTGCGTAAATAAACTTACCGTATTTAGCCTGGCTTTCCAAACCTGATCCCACGCAACACCACAGACCTTTATCCACCTGCGAATAAACCCGGTAGTGATTAGGGCGCATGGGTGTGAAATAAACGAATCCACCGGTGGTTGGGTTTTGTGAGGATAAAATATGATTGTAGAGCGCTCGCTCGTAGTAATCCGCATATTTTGCTTTTGAATTGGCTGCCGATGACAAATACAGCAACTCCGTCAACTTCAGCATATTGTATGTGTTACACGTTTCTGGCCCCTCAACCTCATTCACCATGGGTGAAAAGTCATTCAGGTCGTGGAAGTGCTCTTTTACGCTATTGCCACCGATGGCCACTGTACGTTTATCAACGACCGTTTGCCAAAAAAATTCAGCGGCCCCATCCCATTCAAAATTATGCGTTGCATCAGCGTAGCGTTTAAAACCGATAATTTTGGGAATCTGGGTGTTGGCGTGCAAGCCGGTTAGTTGATCAGTTTGTTGTGCCAATGGTTGCAATATGGCTTGATGGGAAAATGCTTCTGCCAGTTGCAGGTATTTTTTATCGCCGGTAATGTCTGCGACATCGACAAAGATCTCATTCATACCACCATGCTCAGTGCGCAGCATTGCCTGCATTTGCTCAGCAGATAAGTGTTTGGTTAGTGCAATGGTCCAGTCCGACAATTTAACCAACATTTTTTTTGCGTCTTTGCTGTCGGCATAGCGATAGGCATCGCGCAAACCTGCATAGACCTTATGCAAGTTATACCAGGGAACCCAGCGTCCGTTGGTAGAAAAGTTATCCGCACGAATATTGCCCGCCGCAATTTCATCCCACATTTTTTTGCTCTCGGGAATACCGCCGATATAACCACTGCCCAATTTTTCCTGGCATTTTTTTAATTCTGCGATTACATACTGCAACCGTTTTAATACGGCCTTATCACGTGTAGACGCATAGGTTAATGCGAGTGCTGAGACATAGTGCCCGCCCATATGCCCATCTAACCCGGTGGACTCCCAGTTGCCGTAGGTTTCGTTAAAGGGCAACCCCGCCTCACGGCGAAAAGGTGCCAGTAATTTTTCAGTGTCCAGATCCATTAAATATTTTTTGTTGGTGTTTTGCGCGTGTAAAAATGGGCCATCCAATAACTGCACTTCGTGCAAAGGTGTCAGTTCCAAGGCAAACACCGGGGTAAGAATAAGGCTAACCCCGAGCATCAATGCGCACAGCGATTTAATGACCTTCATAAAAACCCCGGAAAATATTATAAGGAGCATGAAAAAAACTGATTCAGTAGGGAATCACTGATAACAGAATCGATTTTTCAAACATATCCTGCTTGCGCGCATTAGCGGGTTGTAATTACATTTATTCAAAAAAAAAGCAGCATCACTTATCGTAAATGCCGCTTCTTTTTCTCCCCCGCCGTGCAATTCACCCGACAGCAAAGCCAGTTCTTGCTTTTTGACAAGGATTTTTACAAAAAGTAATCGTTCTCCACCGCGTGAACCAGCAACACATCGATTCCCGCCATACCGGCACTGGCTGCCGCTTGCAAACCCAATTTTGAATCTTCAAATACAACACATTGAGTGGCATCAACACCCAGTAGCTCCGCACAGCGCAAAAAAGTATCCGGTGCCGGCTTGGGGTTTTGCACCTGATCGGCACCTACCACTACTTGAATGTATTTATCCAAACCACACAACCCCAGAATCGTGTTGGCTTCTTGCGTATAAGCACCAGTGCCAATCGCCATGGGCTTTTTGCCGTGGTAGCGCTGGGCTACTTCGATCAAGGCCGTTGGCTTTACATACTTGTGCATATTGTGGTGCACAACCTGTTCTTTGAAATCATTCATTTCATCAAGGCTGGCGTTTACCTTGAGATTGAATTTTTCCAAGAGTATTTCAATGGTTCCCTTGGTGGGCACTCCCGCCAGTGATCGCATTAGCGGGCGATCGATAGGAATACCGTATTTATTGAGCATTTCCGTCCAGGCAAATTCGTGCAATTGCCCGCTATCCACCAGGGTGCCATCCATATCAAAAATCAGTGCTGCGTATTGGTCGTACATCTTTTGCTCGCAAGTGTTGTGATTAATAGGCCGTTAAGGCGGAAATTAGAACACAAACTGATTGCGAGTTCGAACCCAATCACTCGCCAGCAAATTTACAGGAAAAGTTTTCGGCCCTTTCTGAATCGCCCTTACCTGTGTAGTGGGCATAACTCGGGTAAGGACAGAGTGGGCGGCTGCGATTGGGAAATGCCTGGCCGGTCACTGCAATTTGCGCAGGGGCCTTATTTTGCTCAACCCAATTCACGATCGGATCAATCATGTCGAAATGATCGAGCGCTGCCACTCCGCCACCGCAATGGCCCATACCGGGAACTAAAAATAACCGACTCCATTGACTGACTTTTTCCTTGCCGCCGTTATCACTGACCATTTGATCGTAATAGCGCGCGGTTTCTTGTGCAGAAAACCAGGGATCGCTAACGCCGTGGTAAAAAATCAATTTGCCACCGTTGTTAGAAAAGGTGTTCAACTGCGTCCAATAAGCTGAGTCACCCACAAATGCTGCAGGCGTAGACGCGGCCATTGCCGCTTGATCAACATTCATTTCGGTACTGGTAATTTTTCCCACAATCGGGTGGAAGCCGGGGTTTAATAATCCGGGAATGCCTTGGGTTTCGGTAATGCCGGTATCAAACCAAAAACCGGGATACACCTGCACGCCGAGCGAATTTATCGGCCCGGCAAACCCAACTTTAATCGCGTTGGCTTTGGCGGGGCTGATACAGTTCCGGGTTTTTGATGCACTGCAAGCGACTGACATAGGATCAAAATTACAGCCGCGCACATTGGCAATCATTTTGTCGGCAACGCCATCCAATGCATCGCATTGTTTTAATAATCCTTCCATCACAATGGTTTTGTCTTCGGCACTCAATGCTTTTGCCATGTCGGGATGTCCCTGCTCGTCTTTTGGAGCAACCTTGGCAAGTGAGGTCATTACCCATTTATCAGCGAGATTGGAAAAGCTGGTGCGCATCGCCGGAGCGCCGGCCACAATACCGTCAAATAAACGCGGGTAGCGCTGCGACATAATCATGGCTTCACGCCCACCGGTTGAGCATCCGAGATAATAGGAATGATCAATCGCCCTGCCGTAATACTGCGCAACAATTTGTTTGGATGCGACAGCAACTTTACCAATCGCCTGATACAAAAAATTCAGCGTTGCTTCCTGATCGCTAAAAAAACTCGCGTCGAATCCGTGTGCACCCTGATGCCCTGTGTCAGTGGTAACTACCGCAAAACCACGCTGCAACCCGGTCATATCACCGGCTGCATTACTGCCTAGAGGAGTAGCGACAGAACCATTCAGGCCACCGCCACCTTGCATCATAAAACGACCATTCCATTTTTCAGGCATGGCAATCGCAAAACCAATCGCGTAAGGCTTACCCCCTTCGCCAATTCGTTCGTCAATCACGCCATCTACACGGCAATAACTCGCCAGCGTTCCTGCATAAGGGCGTTGATAG
>JAGKXA010000730.1 GCA_021151615.1 Cellvibrionaceae bacterium
ACGGATGGTTTTGCAAAATCGTACAGGCCCGATAGAGCTGCTCGATCACCAAAATACGCACCAGCGGATGAGGCAGGGTGAGCGGCGAGAGCGACCACTTTATGGTTGCCAGCGCCAAACACGCCGGCGCCAAACCATCAGGGCCGCCGATCAATAATGAATAATTTGATCCGCTCATTTTCCACCCGGCGAGATTCTCCGCAAGCTGCTCAGTGCTCCAAGGTTTACCTTTCACCTCAAGCGCAATCACCTGCTCGTCTTTGCCACCTTTCTCAATCATTGCGAGCATGGCTTCGCCTTCTTTCTCCATCGCCTTGGCGATGTCGCTATTTTTGCTGCGCTGGGCAAGCGGCAACTCCACCATTTCGACACTGACATCACGCGGCATACGTTTGGCATATTCTGCGTAGCCAGCTTCAACCCAATCAGGCATTTTTGTGCCCACAGCAATAATGCGAATACGCATAACGAGTATTTATCAGCCGCCAATTGGCTTGTCGCGATTGGCCGGTTTCATCGACCAAAGTTTTTCCAACTCGTAGTAATCGCGGGTTTCCTGTTGCATCACGTGCACCACGGTATCGCCAAAGTCGACCAGCACCCAATCACCGGTTTCAAGGCCTTCAACACCCAATGCACGGAAACCGGCTTTTTTGGTTTCTTCTACCAGGTTCTCCGCCAGTGAGCGCGAGTGACGGCTGGAAGTACCGCTGGCAATAATCAATGTGTCCATCACATCGGACAGCTCGCGCACGTCGAGTGTCACAATGTTTTTACCCTTAAGGTTTTCCAGGGCTTCGATGACAGCTTGGTTTAAATCAGACATTCAGTTACCTATTTACTAAAAAAACTAACAATAAAATTTATTAAGAACCGTACAACCCCTGCTCGCGGATGTAATTCCACACGGCATCGGGAACTAAAAACTGTGGCGATTCCCCCGCCTGGATTTGCGCGCGAATTTCCGTGGCGGAAATTGGCAACAGGCGCTGCTCCAATA
>JAGKXA010000731.1 GCA_021151615.1 Cellvibrionaceae bacterium
TTCCTGAATCAACACATCCAGATCATCGCGACTATAAAAGCCACCCACCAACCAACGCAGACGTTGATCATCAGGTGACACCAAGCGCAGTTCAGCGCTGTCTTTTACAACATCCACATCACCCGCGGTAATACCGGAAAGATCTTCATAGGAGGTGTAATAAAACATCTCGTAATAGGCATCGAGTGCGATGAAATAATCGGTTTGATCGGCACTTTCTGCGTGCTGGTAATCGTAGTGGTTCAAACTCGCACTGAGTGTTGCCCATTCCATTTCATAAGCAGCATCAATACTCGCCAATTGCAACTCACCTTGCATGGGTTGCAAGTAACGGCTGGATGCTGTGTATTCGTCGCCAGTAAAACTTTCATTTGTTGCCTGACGATCAGCAACATTTATTTTTTGATAGTGGTAACTGCTATTGAGCGAGAAATTATCGCTCGCTTGCCACAATAAACTGATACGCGCCTGTTTGGTTTCATCTTCATTAATATCATCTTGCGCACCACTCAATAAATAAGGGTTATCAATAAAACCGGCATTTTCGGTTTTACCCAACATTAAACGCAGGCCAAGTGTGTTATCAACGAGCGGTGTATTTACCACTAAATCAGTGTCATAACTCAGATCATCGCTGTGCGCAGTTTGCGATAATTCGCCGCTCAACCGCACGGAATATTTTTCCAAGTCCGGTTTTGCCGTGACATAGCGAATCAAGCCACCAATAGATGCATTACCATATAAAGTACCCTGGGGACCACGTAAGACCTCCACCTGCTGCAAGTCTTTCAAACTAAACGATGGCGGGACGAAATAACCTTGCAGGGGAATATTATCCACGTAGCTGGCAACTGCCGCACCATCACCACCCAAATCATTGGAGCCAAGCTCATCCAGACGCAAACCGCGAATTACCAAACCGGTAGGGTTACGCGGGCCGGCATCGACAATAGTAAAGCCGGGAACCTGATTGGCGATATCACCAATACTACTTATACCC
>JAGKXA010000732.1 GCA_021151615.1 Cellvibrionaceae bacterium
GTGTAAATCTGTATGAGTAGCCCTTATAAAGCGGTTCGCTAGAGGCTGATAATGATATTGCGCTTATGCAATACCCAGGCAACAAACCAGAGAATAGAAACCATCAGAATGGCAAACAGGAGTGATGCAAAATAAGGGTCAGCAAAACTGCGGAAAAAACCGAAGAGCGCGCTGTAGGCAGTTTCACTACCCACCGGAATCAAATAAAGAGTAGTTGCCAGCAACCCGGACAACACATAAATAAACAACGGATTTTTACCAATAATTTCGAAGAAGTGATACACCGGGCGCGCTGCATTAATTGCCGGCGACTGCTCAATTTTTACTAACAGAAGCAATACCAGGATCGCTACACCGCAGGTCAACAATACAAAGGGGCTAGTCCACAGAGATTTATTAATCGGGAATACACTATTCCAGGCCAATGCCAAACCAATCAACAAGAGCGCCGATACAAATAGTTTACTGAGTGCTTTTTGTTTATCTTCACTCGCCAGCAATACGCGCGTTGCTTCAAAACCAATCAAGACATTCACAATGGATGGAAAGGTACTCAAAATGCCTTCCGGATCAAAAGGCATACCCTTACCCTGCCACAGATGGCTTGCACCCAACACACTTAAATCAACCTGACGAACAATACTGTGTTCGAGACTGTATGGGTCCGCGGCGAGATTGAGTAATCCCCAATAACCAATTAATAAAATTGCACTGATAACAACGCGCGCGGTAAAACCGAAATGCAAAATAATAAATGCTGCAAAACCATAGGCGATAGCAATGCGCTGCAGGACGCCCATGATGCGCCACTGCTCCAGGCTTTCGTTAAAAGGATAAGCGGAGAGTAAAACACCGATCAAAAATAACAAGGCGACACGACGCAGAATTTTTTTCGCCTGCTCACCAGCGCCAAGTTGGCTCAAACCGCGCACAGCAAAGTACATTGCCGAACCGACGATAAACATAAAGAAGGGAAATACAAAATCAGTAGGGGTTGCGC
>JAGKXA010000240.1 GCA_021151615.1 Cellvibrionaceae bacterium
GGGCAAGTGCTTACGGTAATTTGCAAACCCCTACCCGCCAAAACCGATGAGGATGCGGCTTACCAATTGTGGGCGCAGGCGTGTTTGTTGGAGGTTTTGTTTGATCAGGTTAATGCGCGAATAAAATTACCGCAGCGCGCGATTAATAGCATTGCTTATGTGATTGAACGAATTGACGCGCATTTGAAGAAGCAAAAAGCACAGTGAAATACCGGGCAAAAAAAGCAAGGCGGTAAATTGCCGCCCTTGCATATGCATTATCGAATTATTATTGGTGTTCCTTTGTTGGCAACTTGCTAGGCAATAATTTCTATCGCGTGTTGAAAGGTTTTTTTGCCGCGTTGATAGCGCTTCAGTGTTTGCTCGTCGGTTAGGGCTTCCAGGAGTGCGGTGTTGAAATCGTAGATGCGATTATCCCTTCCTGTTTGTTCCGTTGCGGCTTCAAAGCCCTGGGTGTGGGCATCGGCCAATATCGCCACGGCTTCGATCATGCCTGTGGCAGTTTCCATATTGGTGGGATCATTGAAGGAGGTTTCGCATGCATGGGCATCGGTTGAATGGAAATTGCGGCAGCGGAAGGGACGCGCGGGATAAGCGCTGCATTGGTTGTTATCCAGCAGCGCGCATTTTAAATTGGTGGTGAGATGTTGCTCTGGCGTGAGGTTGCGAATAACAGTGACGTTGGCTTCCAATGCAGTTTTTAATGCGGCAATGTGTTCAGCACTGAAATGTTTGCCGATGTATTCCTTGATTAACAAAATTTCATGTGCGCGTGCTTCTACTTTGTAGTAACAACAAAATGCGCACCCGGCTTTGCAATCGGGTTTGGTGACGGATTCGTCAAAGGATTTGGCGATTAAATTGTCGTAGCGCTCGTAGGATTTTTTCAACGCGCTATTGGCATCTTTGCTGCCTTTTAATTGTGCAGCGGCGCGTTGGTATTCTTGCTGGGCGGTGGTTTGGAACTGGTCGGTCATAGTACGGAATTGGAGTTTAGTGCTTGATAGCCAATAGCGTACCACTGCCCAACATTATTCCACCAGCAGTAATATTTAATGCGCGGGTTGCCTTGGTATTGTTAAATAATTTTCTCGCTCTACTCGCGGCATAAGCATAGGCCGCCATTACACCGCCGACAGCGACACTCGCAATTGCCATGATGATTCCGGCATCAAGAATCGACACAGATTGCATATCAATAAAGGCGGGAAAGAAACTCACATAAAACAGAATTGCTTTGGGATTACTCAGGGTTGTTAACAGCCCGGTCGTAAAATTACCCAGTGTGGATACGGCAGTTAATTCGGGTATGGCTGTATCGACGGGTTTGGCTTTTAACATCTGCCAGCCGAGCCAACATAAATAAGCAGCACCGGCATATTTAATCACTAAAAATAAATCGCCCATGGATTGCGCCAGTGCAGACAAACCGTAGAGCGAGAGCACAATAAATACGTAATCACCAAACACAATACCAATCACAGTGACCAAGCCCTGCGCTAGTCCCGCCGAAATAGAACGCGCAACAACCGCCAAGATTCCCGGGCCGGGAATTACCGCGAGTATCACCATGGCGATGAACAGGGAAAGGCTGGCGGTAATGGTCATAGGATCGTCCTTATGTGCTAACAATGGATGGTGTTGAATGGATGGCGTTGAATGGGTGCGTTGAGGTTTTATGTCCATCCGGGCATTTAGCCTATCACCGCGCAAATAGGTTTTGCCAGTTACACCTCTGTCTGATCCAGATCAATAGACGCCTCTAGCCTTGCCAACTAAGGTTAATGGATCGGCGATCAACGGGAGCACGCCATGAGTCCGCAACAGCTTCAGGGCCTGAGTCATGAGGAGGCGACGCAGCGCTTGCGGCGCGAGGGGCCCAACCAATTGCCCAAACCCAACCGGCGCAACCCGCTGCAAATTTTGCGCGATGTGCTGCGCGAGCCCATGTTTGCGCTGCTGCTGGCGGGTGGTGGAATTTATTGGCTGCTGGGCGATACCAGTGAAGCGCTAATGCTGCTGGTATTTGCCTCCCTTTCGGTGACTATCACCCTGGTGCAGGAGTCGCGCAGCGAGCGGGTGTTGGAATCCCTGCGCGATTTGGCCAGCCCGCGCGCGACTGTGATTCGCAGCGGCGAACGGCTCACTATTGCCGGTACCCAGGTGGTGCGCGGCGATCTGTTGGTGGTGAACGAGGGCGATAGAGTCGCGGCGGATTCGCACTTGCTCAGCGCCCAAGAGCTGTTGGTGGATGAGTCGCTGCTGACGGGCGAATCTGTGGCTGTGCCCAAGTCAGTGGTTGCTGGGAAGGGGTCAGCGGTTGCTGAGACAGGATTAGTATCCACGGAGACAGGCGCGGAGGCCGGAGCCAGGGCAGAAGCATCACAACTCTTTGCCGGAACCCTGGTGGTGCGCGGTATGGGCATCGCCCAGGTGAGCGCGATTGGCTTGAATACCGAGATGGGCCATATAGGCGCCGCCCTGCGCAGCATCGATACCGAACAGGCGCATCTGCAAAAACAACTGCGCTGGCTGGTGCGCGATTTTGCGCTGGTCGGACTGGTCGCTGCGCTGGTGGTAGTGGTGCTTTACGGCCTGCTGCGCGGCTCCTGGCTGGAGGCGATTCTGAGCGGTATTGCGATTGGCATGTCGCTGCTGCCGGAAGAGTTTCCGCTGGTGATGGCGGTGTTTATGGCCATGGGCGCCTGGCGGATTTCGCAGGCGCGGGTGCTGACCCGCCGCGCCGCCAGTATCGAAACCCTCGGTTCCACCACAGTGCTCTGCACCGACAAAACCGGCACCCTCACCCAAAACCGTATGACGCTCATGGCACTGGTCAGCCCGCAGCAGCGCTGGTTTGCCGCCCAGTCTGCACCGCTGGCGCAAGCCAACCTGGGTGTGCTCGAAGCCGCGCTCTACGCCTGCCCGCAAATTCCCAGCGACCCTATGGATGTGGCCGTGCATCGGCTGGCCAAAACCCATGGCTTGGCCTCTGATAACTATCAACCCCATGGCTATCAACTGCTGCGCGCCTATGGCCTGAGCCCCGAGTTATTTGCCACCACCAATATTCTCAAGCTGCCTGATGCCGAAGGCGCGCGTGCTTTTAGTAAGGGCGCGCTCGAAGCCATCGCCCAGTTGTGCCAATTAACGCCCGGGCAACTTGTGCCGCTCACCGCACAAGCCAATGAGCTGGCCTGCGAAGGTATGCGGGTATTGGCGGTGGCACAGTCATCGGTGCCGGAAGGCGATTTGCCCGAGTCGCCGCGCGCGCTCAGGTTTGATTATCTCGGCCTGCTCGCCTTTGCCGATCCATTGCGCGATCAGGTGCCGGCCGCCGTGGCCGAGTGCCAGTCCGCCGGTATCCGCGTGGTGATGATTACCGGCGACTATCCCACCACCGCCAGCGCTATCGCCCTGCAAGCGGGGCTGCCGCCGAGCGAGGTGCTGGTGGGGGATGCGCTGGAAAAACTCAGCGATGCGGAATTGTCCGAGCGCCTCAAAACCACGTCGATTTTTGCGCGCATTCGCCCGCAGCAGAAGCTGCGCCTGGTGCAGTGTTTAAAAGCCAATGGCGAGATAGTGGCCATGACCGGCGATGGGGTTAACGATGCCCCCGCCATCAAAGCCGCCCATATAGGCATCGCCATGGGTGGGCGCGGCACCGATGTCGCGCGCGAGGCCTCGTCGATTGTTCTATTGGACGATGACTTTGGCTCCATCGTCAAAACCATCCGCCTTGGGCGGCGCATTTACGACAACCTGCGCAAGGCGATCGAATTTATCGTGGCGGTCCATATCCCTATCGCTGGCCTCGCGATACTGCCGCTGCTGCTGGGGCTGCCGATGATCCTCACCCCGATTCATATCGCCTTCCTCGAAATGGTGATAGATCCGGCTTGTTCGGTGGTGTTTGAAGCCGAGCAGGAAGAAGAGGATGTGATGAAGCGCCCGCCGCGCGATCCGCAAATGCCGCTGTTACTGGGTGAGCGCATTCGCTGGGCGATTGCGCAGGGCTTGGTGGCGCTGACATTACTCGGCGCATTGCTCGCCGGCGGTTCGTACATGGGATTGCCGGAAGATGATCTGCGCGCGTTGGTATTCACGGCGCTGGTGCTGATCAATATGGGGTTGATCCTGATTAATCGCAGTTTCCGCGCCTCACTCGCCAGCGCTTTTTTGCGTCCCAATCGCTCGCTGTGGATATTATTCAGCGCTATAGCACTAACCCTGGCGGCAGCACTTGGCTGGTCGCCTGCGCAGCAGCTGTTCGGCTTTGGCGATTTCAATTGGCAGGAATTGTTGCTCTGTGTTGGATTGGGTGCAGCGAGTTTACTGCTGCTGGAAGCTATCAAATGGCTGTGGTTTAAACCGCGCCCAACTCACGCCGCGCCTGTTTAATCACTTGCGCGGCGGAGGTTAACGCCAGCGTTGCCATAATCGCTGCGACAACTAAATCCGGCCAATTAGCCCCTGTGCCAAATACACCGATTGCGGCGAGCACCACCGCAATATTGCCCAGCGCATCGTTGCGTGTGCACAACCAGACACTGCGCATATTGCTATCGCCATTGCGATAGGCGTACAACAAAAACGCCACAATTACATTGGCTGCGAGCGCCAGTAAACCAATGAGTGACATTGTCTGTGCATCTGGCACTACGCCGGTGATCGCATTCCAAATTGCATGGGCTAAAACACCTATACCAAATAATCCCATGGATGCGGCTTTTAACAGCGAGGCTTTCGCGCGCGTTTGCACACTCATTGCCAGCACCCAAATGCTGATACCGTAATTGGCGGCATCGCCAAGAAAATCGATGGAGTCAGCGAGCAGTGAAACAGAATTGGCGCGCTGGCTGAAAATAATTTCAATTACAAACATGAGCGCATTAATAATTAATGCGATCCACAAAATACGGCGGTATTTGGGATCGGGTGAATGCGAGGGTTCATGATCGTGGTCGTGATTACAGCAGTTGGCGCCCATGGCCTACTCCATTGTGACAAAAACTTTTTAAAAATTGGGGTGAATTAGCACACCCCAATCCAGATTTATATTTTCTTGCGATGCACCAACGCATAAAGAATCGGTAACACCACCAGCGTCAGCAGCGTCGATGAAATAATCCCACCGATGACCACAGTCGCTAATGGTCGCTGCACTTCTGCACCTATCCCCACGTTAAATGCCATAGGCACAAATCCCAAGCTTGCGACTAAGGCGGTCATTAGCACCGGGCGCAAGCGGGTGAGTGCGCCTTCGAAAATGGCGTGCATCAAATTGCCGGTTTCGTGATAGAGCTGGCGAATAAACGCGAGCATCACCAAACCATTTAATACCGCTATGCCCGAGAGTGCAATAAAGCCGACGCCCGCACTCATGGACATGGGCATATCGCGCAGCCAAAGCGCGAGCACGCCGCCGGTGAGTGCGAGCGGAACGCCGGTGAAAATTATCAGGGCATCTTTTAATGAACCGAAAGCCATCACCAGTAACGCGATCACCATTAACAGTGTTAATGGAACCACAATTGCTAAACGTTTGCTCGCGGATTCGAGTTGTTCAAAAGTGCCGCCGTAATCCAGCCAATAACCGCTGGGTAATTTTACCTGCGCATTAATTTGCGTTTGCACATCGCGCACAAACGAACCCAAATCGCGCCCGCGTACATTGGCGGTAACTATCACTTGCCGTTTGCCGTTTTCGCGACTGACTTGGTTGGGCGCTGGTGTTAATTCGATTTTCGCAATTTCATTCAGTGGCACAAAGTCAGGTTCGCCCGCGATAGGTACCGGCAAGCGTTCCAGTGCCAATAAATCGGTACGTAAATGCTCGGGCAGGCGCACGATAATGTCAAAGCGACGATCACCTTCATACATCAGCCCGGCATTTTCACCGGCAATGGCGGCGGCAATAAAATCCTGTACTTCATTCACCGTTAAACCATAGGCGGCCAATTGCCGGCGTTTGGGAGTGATGGTGAGTACCGGAAGGCCGGTGACCTGCTCCATGCGTGCGTCGGCGACGCCGGGAATTTTTTCCAGCACCTCCAAAATTTCTGCTGCCGATGTTTGCAACTGCTCGAGATCATCGCCAATCACCTTAATACCCAGATCCGAACGCACACCGGAAATTAATTCGTTAAAGCGCATTTGAATTGGCTGGGTGAATTCGTAATTGTTGCCGGG
>JAGKXA010000241.1 GCA_021151615.1 Cellvibrionaceae bacterium
ATTGGTGGCTACAAGACCCGCGCGTGACCTGGCTGGCTGAATGGCTGCGCCAGCATCGTCGCAAAAAAACCGTGGTTATTTGTGCGAATGCCGATTCAGCGCAATCGATCGAAGAATTTTTGCGGTTGCGCAAAGGGTTCACTACCGCAGTCTTCCATGAAGGTTTGAGTTTAATTGAGCGCGATCGTGCGGCAGCGTATTTTGCTGAAGCAGACGATGGGGCCCAAGTGCTGATCTGTTCTGAAATCGGAAGTGAAGGGCGCAACTTCCAATTTGCACAGGATCTGGTGTTATTTGATTTGCCAACTAATCCGGATTTGTTGGAACAGCGAATTGGTCGTTTGGATCGTATTGGTCAGACAGCGACTGTGAATATCCATGTACCTTATTACCAACATTCCGCGCAGGAAAAACTACTGGATTGGTATCACCAGGGCCTGAATGCCTTTGAAAAAACCTGTGCAATTGGTCAAGCTGTTTACGTGCAATTTGCTGAGCAACTTTTGCCGGCGTTGGTGAGTAGCGATGAGCCGGCATTTGCTCAGCTGGTGCAAGAGACGCGCGCATTTGCTGGTAATCTGGTGGAGCAACTCCAGCAAGGGCGTGATCGTTTGTTGGAATTAAACTCCTGCAAACCCGTACAGGCACAGGCGTTGGTTGATGCACTGGCTGAAAATGATGTGAATACAGCACTGCCTGACTACATGGAGCAAGTGTTCGATAGTTTTGGTATCGACTACGAAAAACACAGTGAAAAAAGTCTGGTGCTGCACCCGAGTGATCACATGCGTGTTGCTGAATTTCCCGGCTTACCCGAAAGTGGTTTGACAATCACCTACGATCGCCAGCAAGCCTTGTCGCGCGAGGATATGCAGTTTCTTTCCTGGGAGCATCCGCTGGTTATTGGTGCGCAGGATCTGATTTCGCTCAGTGAATTCGGCAATACTGCATTGTGTACCCTGAAGTTGCCACCGTTAAAACCGGGAACCCTGTTGCTGGAAGCCTTGTTTGTGTTGCATTGCCCGGCGCCCACTGAGTTGCAGTTGTTCCGTTATATGCCACAATCCTTATTGCGTGTATTGTTGGACGACAAAGGCAAGGATTTGTCGGGCGTATTGGGCATTAACCAATTTAGTAAGTTGCTGCAAAAAGTACCGCGCAATAATGCGCAGGATCTCGTGCGTCACGCGCGTCCAACCTTAACCACCATGGTGCAAAAAGCGGAAGAAATTACCGCAGCAAAACAAAGCCAATTGATTGCTGAAGCCCAGGCGAAAGTCAGCGAACAATTAAATGGCGAGCTGGCACGTATGAGGGCGCTGAAAGAAGTGAACCCCAATGTGCGCCAGCAAGAGATTGATTATTTGCAGCAGCGCTTGGCCGCGAGTCAACACTTTTTGTCGCAAGCAAAAATTCGGTTAGATGCCTTGCGTGTGGTAATGACTATTTAATGGGTTGCTTTGGTAGCATCCAATTTGTAGGGGCGCAATTTATTGCGCCCAAAAAAATACCTTTCATCATCAGGGTAAAAATATGTATATATTCTCCGCCAATGGCCGCGCTAAAAAAGCCTTCGACGATATTAAAGAAGGACAGATGGTGCCGTTTATTGTGTATATCAATTTCAAGGATTTGTTTGGTGCTGAACACTTGTGCAAGCTTTATTTGATGCGTGCCGGGTTTATGGATATTGATATCGAAAACCGTAAATTGGTGCCGAGTAATTTAACAAGTGATCCTCGCGTAATTGCCGCCGATAAAGCCATGGCCGAGGCAATTAAGGACGGCTATATGATTCAGATGTTTGATGAGTAAAGGCCTTTTATTGTTGTCGCTGAACTTATAGCCAGCCTGTGAGTCTAGATTCAGTCGTTGTTGATTATCCGCTGAATCCGGGCTCACAAGTATGTTGGCTGATCCGTTTTCCTCCAGGGAAGATGATTTTTCCCATTTATATCGTCGCGTTACTAACGTACATCTGCAGGATCCAGATCCTGTTGCTAGCTCATCTTTTCGCTATGTCTTAATCGGTTGTGTAGTTTCTGTTCTGTTGCATGCTTTGGTATTCGCATTTTTTTGGAAACAGGATGGTCAGTTGGTTCAGCAACCAGTGTCACCACCGATAACCATTCAGTTAACACTAAAAGCACAGGAAATTATTCCTGCAGAAATACCATCCGCACCTCCCGTGGCGACACAGCCTGCGGAAAACGCGCCGGAAACGAATGAGTCTGGTTCTGTGAATAATTCCACGCCGGTGGAACACCCAGAGCCGAATAAATCACAGCCGAAACAATCAGAGCCAGATAAATCGGAGACAAGATTAATCGTCGTTCAGCCTTTAACAATGGATGAGTTGCGCGAACTTAGTCAGCAAAGAATTTCAGCGGCAGGCGAGTCGGCAACCGGTATAGCCGCGAATGTCTTTCATCCTGAATTACGCAAACGGTTGCACGAAGAAGCGAATAAGCCCAAGCGGCAGCGCGCTGATGCCGGATCAAAAACTTACACAGATCCTTCGGGGGCAACTGTGGTGGATTTAGGAGGTGGAAAATGTTTGCGCTCTTCTGCTCCCAAAATAGGTGAGGCGGTAAACTGGTATATGACGTCCTGCGGCGGAAAATCAGAATCCGAGCAAATAATGGAAAGAGTTGATCAGGCAGTGAATGGAAAATTAAAATTTGATTGATAAAAAATCGCCCTGACATTTTCATGCAGGGCGATAAGGGAGTTTAAGTCGCCAGGTTATTGCCCTGGCAACTTAACAAGAAAGGGTTCTTGCTTAATCAAACTTCTTTGGGCGATAGCCGGATTTTTTGCTGGCATTGTCACGATCATTAAAGCGCGGTTTGTCGCGACTGCCATCTCTATCTTTGTAACCGCCTTCGCGCGGGTTGTTGTCTCTGGGGCCAAAGTCGCGTTTTGGTTTGCCGCGACCAGGAAAGTCATCACCGCCACGTGGGCCAGTGTCTAATGAAATTTCCAGCGGACGATTGCGCACACGAACTTTTTTCAGCTTGGCGAGTATGTCTTTTGATATGCCTGCTGGCAGGTCAACGGTAGAGAACTCGTCATGCAATTTAATGTGACCGATAAAACGGCTTTCAATGCCTGCTTCGTTTGCGATAGCGCCAACGATATCACCAGGGCGCGCTTCATGGTTGCGACCCACTTCAATGCGGTAGCGATCCATGTTTTCATCGTTGCGCTCACGGCGTGGACGATCTTCGCGCGAACCGCGGTCACGGCCACCGTCTCTACCGCTGCGATCGTCACGATCACGTCCGCCACGGTCATCGCGGTCACGACGTTCGTTGCGCTCAGGTTTTATATCCGTAAATTTAACTTGCAGCGGACGCTCACGTTGCAACAGGAAGGCGAGGGCAGATGCAATTTCCTCTGGCGATACATCGTTGGTGTGACTGTATTCGGCAAGCAAATCGTTGAAGAAAGATAAATCTGCCTGCTCTTTCAGGGTGTCTGTAATTTGCTGGGTAAATTGATCAATACGATGCTTCGTTACTGTTGCGCCGCTTGGCAATTCCATCAATGTAATTGGCTTTTTGGTTGCCTTCTCGATGGTGTAAAGCAAGCGCTTTTCACGCGGTGCGACAAACAAGATTGCCTTGCCACTGCGACCGGCACGACCGGTACGGCCAATGCGATGTACATAAGCTTCGCTGTCGTAAGGAATGTCGTAGTTAACAACGTGGCTTACGCGCTCTACGTCGATACCACGCGCGGCAACGTCAGTGGCGATAACGATATCGAGCTTGCCAGTTTTCAAACGATCAATCGCGCGCTCGCGCAATTGCTGGTTCATATCGCCATTTAACGCAGATGCAGAATAACCGCGCGCTTCCAGCTTTTCAGCGAGTTCAACCGTAGCGGTTTTAGTGCGCACGAAAATAATCATGCCGTCGAAGGGTTCAACTTCCAGGATGCGGGTTAGTGCATCCAGTTTGTTGGTGCCGCTAACCATCCAATAAACCTGTTCGATATTGTCGCCAGTCGATTGGGTGCTTGCAATTTTAATTTCTTTGGCATCGCGCAAATAGTTGTCGCACACTTTGCGGATTTCGCGCGGCATGGTGGCGGAGAAGAGTGCAGTTTGGCGAGTCGCTGGAGTATGTTCAAGAATCCATTCAACGTCGTCAATGAAGCCCATACGCAGCATTTCGTCGGCTTCATCGAGTACCAGGCTTTTCAAATTGTTCAGGTTCAAGCTGCCGCGACGCAGGTGATCCATAACGCGGCCGGGGGTTCCAACTACAACATGTACACCACGCTTCAGTTGGCGTAACTGGCTGGTCATGTCCTGACCGCCATAAATTGGCAGAACGTGGAAGCCCGGAATGTGCGCGGCGTATTTTTGGAAGGCTTCGGCAACCTGGATCGCCAGTTCGCGGGTAGGCGCCAACACCAGGATTTGTGGATCGGTTTGCTTAACATCCAGCTTGGAGAGCAATGGCAGCGCAAAGGCTGCAGTTTTGCCGGTACCGGTTTGTGCCATGCCCAGAATATCGCCGCCTTCTAGCAGTACTGGAATTGCAGCCGCTTGAATTGGCGATGGAACTTCGTAACCCACAGCCTGGATAGCTTTTAATACGGGTTCGGACAGGGATAAATCGGTAAACAAAATAGGTTCAGACATGTAATAACCTGTGTAACTGATGACTAAAAAAATACCAAACCCCAGCCACCACCCGAGCCATTAACGACCAAGTTAGTAATTGTGGTTTTTATTAGTATTTTGACGATGGACAAAGTCCCGCGCGGTGAGGTTCAGGTTAGTGAATCACCTGTGTGAATCACAAAAAATAGGAAGAAACCTGATTAAAAGCACACACCCGCTGCAATCAGCGAGTCCGACTCGCGTAATAGATTGCGCACTTTGGGGCGGGCCGTATTGGTGCCGCTGAGCATCTGGTATGAACCAGTCATCAGCGATGAAACGCAGGGAAACCTTTATGCAGGGAAACTGTTGCGCAAAGGATTAACGGGCAGCCCTCAGACATCCTGTCTGTTCAGCATAGCCCATGATTCGATTTTCACTATCTTGGAGGGCTTACTGAAAGTGCGCGAAGTATAGGGTTTTGCGCGCCGTTAAGCCAGTTATATTTTCCGCGAGCTATTTTGCCTGCTCGGAAGAATCACCGCAGCACCTGGATCAACCCAAATAGGCATAAGTCACTCTTAGGCAGTAGAATGGTCGACCTCATCATGACTGGCCACGTAAGTGTCGGCTCATAAAATGGCATAGCTACAGGACGCGCATAATGGCAGAAAAGCACATTTCCACAACCGCGCTGGCGCGTTTGCTCGGCAAAGAGAGCAAGGAATTGTTTATTTTGCTGACCTCCGGAGGCTGGATTGTCAAAGTGGATAACCACTGGCAGCTCACCGAAAAAGGGCGCTTTGAAGGTGGTATTTACGTGAACCACCCAAAATATGGGGAATACATTGCCTGGCCAGAATCGATCCAGCATCATCCGTTACTAAAACTGTTGCCCGAAGCGCCGCTGAGTGCGACTAATCTAGCCCACAAATGGGATATTCCTGCCCGCCTGGTGAATTTATTGCTCGCTGAAAAAGGGCTGATTAAAAAGCACATTCGCGGTTGGTTGCTGAGTGCCAAGGGAAAATCATTGGGGGGGCAGCAACAAGAGGCTGAATCGGGCATTCCTTTTGTGACCTGGCCGGAAACGATCCTCGATGAACCCGAGCTAATAGCATCCCTATTGCAACTACAGGGAGATGCTGGTTTGGATGGTCAGCCAGCGTTGGATGGCCACAGTGTCAATAATGCGGTGCAACGGCGTATTAATAACTGGCTGTATTTAGCGCGCGTAGTCCATGCGCGTGATTATTTATTGATGTGGGATACAGATTCTGCACTGGCAGATTTTTATATCCCGGAAGTGGAGTTATGCGTTGAGTGTTGGGCGGATCAGCTTGAGCAGGAGCAAAATCGCGCCGTTGTCATCAGTAATGAATTGGAGAAGCAGCAAATTTATAAAAAGCATAAAGTCGCTTACATTGAATTTAACAATGAAACCATCCATCAAATCGACGAGATACTTGCGCGCGAATTATTGCGACGCGGGCTCGCTGTCTATTAATTTTTATCCTATTAAGTTAGCAAATTAATATAA
>JAGKXA010000242.1 GCA_021151615.1 Cellvibrionaceae bacterium
ACTAAATTAGCCCCAACGCTAGCTTCTTTTGTTTAAATGGCTGCGCGAATAAAAAATTAATCATTGTGGGTATTTTTGGGTTTTTACACAGTCTCTGCCAAAAGGTGATGATGCAGTGCGAACCGATGAGACAGTGGGTGTGAATATGCGGGCACAGCTTGATCCAAATGATAAGGTCATTGGTTCATCCACGGGTGAACCACAAACTGCTTTCATCCAGGCGCTTCGAGCCACCTTTCCGCAGGACAGTATGATCAGGGGGCATTTGCTAAATCATGATCTTGGTGGTTTTGGTGTTCACGAAAATTTATTTCCCATTACTGGCAAGGCCAATAGCAAGCATCTCCATGAAGTTGAGAAATATGTAAAGAATGCCTTATATGATGCGCACCAGGAGGGTGGTGATAAGGGTGTTTATTACTCAGTTAATGTCACAGGGGATCGCACAGATAATATGGACAACCCCAAATCTACATTTAACTGCGTAGCCAATTGGATACCGGATGTTAAAACGGCTCCCGACACACTGGGGGCGCAACTGTTCGATGTAAAAGTAGAGTCAGCGCCAAAAAAGGCGAATCGTGGCCAGGACTATCAAAATGCTAAAGCGGAGGGAGCTCGTAATTACACCAAAACGGGAGACAAACTAAGTAGTTGGAAGCACGGCGGCCGTAAAGGAAAATTAAACTTCGATACCCTGATTGGCCAGGGGAAAATAGCCATATCTACATTTGCTTCCAAAGCGGGTGGCGATGGGGTTGCTTTTGCAACAAAGGCGGAAGCGTTTTTGTATATTGATGAGCACGAAGAGCAAGTAGTTGAAATTATCACTGACTTGCTGGCGCTTGCTCAGGTCGATAGCGTTGATCAGTTACAAGCCGAGCATTATCAACTGCTTTTACCGGGTGATAAGGCAACCTGCTTGAATTTCCGGAAGGCCGTGGTTATGGTCGAAGACAGAGAGGAAGATAAGCCGCTGACGGATTAGCGATCAGTTTTTTATAACTATCTTCTGCATGCAAAACCTTGTCTAAACGCCTACAATAGTCGCCTTTTTTCTGTACCTCCCCATTTCGCGAGACACTATGAGCGTTAATACCTTTGATCCAACCCAAACCACAACCCTGGATACCCCGGCCAAAACCCTAGTACAGGAGTCATTAGGGGCGATTGGTGAGGCCCTGGCAGAAAACGGCAAGGTACTGGTCACTGGCTGCCTGGGTGCCAAGAAGGATGAGATTATCGAGGTGCACCCGAATGTGCTGGGTATTACCGGTGCCCATGCCTACGAAGAAGTTTTGTCACAAGTACATCAACATTTACCGCCCAAGCCGCAGCACAATCCCTTTACGGATCTGGTGCCACCACAAGGTATCAAGCTGACACCACGTCATTATGCTTACCTGAAAATTTCTGAAGGCTGCAACCACTCCTGTAGTTTCTGCATCATCCCGGATATGCGCGGCAAGCTGGTGAGCCGCCCGATTGGTCAGGTGATGGGTGAAGCCGAGCGTTTGGTGAAGGCCGGCGTAAAAGAGCTGCTGGTGATTTCGCAGGACACATCTGCCTATGGTGTGGACATTAAGCACCGCACCGACTTCTGGGATGGCCGGCCCATGAAGACGGATATGTACCAGCTTGCCGCTGCTTTGGGGGAGTTGGGGGTATGGGTGCGCCTGCATTATGTATACCCCTACCCACACGTGGATAACATTATCCCGCTGATGGCGCAGGGCAAGGTGCTGCCGTATTTGGACATTCCTTTCCAGCACGCCAGCCCAACCATACTGCGTAAAATGCGCCGCCCCGGGCAAGTAGAGAAAACTCTGGAGCGCATCAAGAGCTGGCGCGAGCAGGTGCCCAACCTGACGATTCGCTCCACCTTTATCGTTGGTTTCCCCGGTGAAACTGAAGAAGATTTCCAGGAGCTGCTGAACTTCCTTGAAGAGGCACAACTGGACCGCGTGGGTTGCTTTCAATACTCACCGGTGGATGGCGCCAAGGCCAACGACCTGCCAGATCCGGTGCCCGACGAGATCAAGCAAGAGCGTTATGATCGCTTTATGCAGTTGCAACAACGAATTTCTACGGAACGTTTGAAGTTAAAAGTTGGTCAGACGTTGCAAGTGCTGATCGACGAAGTGGACGAAGAAGGCGCAATTGGTCGTTGCTTTGCCGATGCGCCGGAAATCGATGGTTGTGTTTATCTTAACGGTGAAGAAAGTGTACAGCCGGGTGACTTGGTGAATGTATTAATCGAACATTCGGATGAATACGACCTTTGGGGAACCAAGGTCTAATAACCAGCCAGATCGAAAAATCCCCTGTGCACGCCGAGTGACAGGGGATTTTTTTATGGGCTATAGTTCGCCTATCAGTTTTCGGAGCAAGTCATGGCTGATGTTCAACACCAGGTACAAGATCAAAAATTTGTCATCCACCAGAGTGGTAGCGAAGCGGTGTTGGCATATCGCGTAAGCTCAGCGGGTGATGCGCCAGAAATCGATTTTTATAGTACCTATGTCCCACCTGAGTTTCGCGGCAAGGGGTTAGCGGAAAAACTGGTTCGCACTGGCCTAAAGTGGGCGCGGGAACAGGGCTTTCAGATTCATGCCAGCTGCTGGTATGTCGCCAAATTTTTGCGCTAAAAATAGTTTCTGCATAAGAAAAAAAATTGAACTGAAGTCTGCGTTTTCGTACTGAAGTAAATGTAGCTTCGTTGAATGTATTGAAGGATTTACGTGTATGTTACTCAAGCGTGGATTTACCCTGATTGAAATGTTGGTTGTTGTTGCGATTATTGCAATATTGGCATTGCTTGCATTGCCGTCGCCCGATCCGGCAATTGCCAGAAAACAGGTCTCCGAATCAATGGCACTGATTGAAGATTATAAAAAGCTGGTCGCTTTTTATCACCAAAGTGCCCAGGTTTTTTTAAAGGATAATAAAGAAGCAGGTATACCGGCACCGGATAAGTTATTGGGAAACTATGTTGATCGAATTGATTTGATTAACGGTGCATTCCACCTTCACTTTGGTAACAAAGCCCATCCGGAAATTAAAAATAAAACACTGAGTATTCAACCGATTGTTGTTAAAGGTTCGCCGCAAAGTCCAATTTCCTGGATTTGTGGTAAAGCTGCTGCACCCGAAGGAATGGAAGCTGCTGGCGAGAACCGGACTGATATTGAAATTAAGAATTTACCGTTGAATTGTCGAATTTAAGGTGCTGTGTTGATGAGCTTTGGAAAAATAGTTGTAATTCTGCTGGCAGCCTTGGTCATCTTCAAATGGAATGTGATTCGCGACGAGCTAAGTCCGCCGCCGGATTTTTCCGCGCAGCATCCGGAAGGTGTCGTGCTTTACGCCACCGACTGGTGTGGCTACTGTAAAAAAACGCGCGAGTTTTTCAAACAAAACAATATTGCCTATGTTGAGTACGATATTGAAAAGTCGGCTG
The DNA here is from genome assembly GCA_021151615.1 of Cellvibrionaceae bacterium. Taxonomy (GTDB): domain Bacteria; phylum Pseudomonadota; class Gammaproteobacteria; order Pseudomonadales; family Cellvibrionaceae; genus Cellvibrio. The sequence goes on from JAGKXA010000242.1 coordinate 3,461, forward strand.
AGGGTCGCGTCCAATACGACCAGCTTCGCGGCAGTGGAATTCCATTGGTGGTAATTCGTGGCCAAGTGTTACGTGGTTACGATCCTGGTGCGATGAAAGACGCATTACGTATGCAATAGCTAACGGCGATAACTTGGCAGCAATAAACTAACGGGAATGATGTGATGATCCAGTTGCAAAAAAATGATACCGGTATTTATCGTCAGCGTATTCGCATTGATGGTCACGAGATCGCTGCGGATGTTAAAGCAGATGTAGGTGGTGAAGACACTGCACCTGATCCACATGGATTGCTGGATTCCTCACTTGCCGCCTGTACGGCAATCACACTCACCATGTTTGCCAGGCGTCGCGGAATGCCCTTGGATTCTATAAATATTGATATCGAGCGCGACGCATCCAAAGAAAAGTCCGGTGAATACAACCTGACGATGAAAATTGAGTTTGTTGGCGCCTTGAGTGAAGAACAAAAGCAACAGCTTGCTGGTATCGTGGAGAAATGCCCGATTCATAAACTCCTGTCTCATGGCACTTTTAATATCACCACCGAAACCGTCTGATTAAATCCTAATTTAAAGGGGAAAAAGCTGTGACTATTTTAATTCCACCGCGAATGCAGGATATTGGTTTTGCTGTAAAGCGTTTGTTGCCTTCACGTTTACAGCAGCGTGTTGGGCCTTTTATTTTTGTAGATCATATGGGCCCTGCCCATTTTTCTGCCGGAACGAAAGAAGGTGATGTTCGCCAGCATCCGCATATTGGTTTGGCTACAGTAACCTATTTATTTTCCGGGGCTATGTTGCATCGCGACAGTTTGGGTGTGGTGCAACGCATTGAGCCGGGTGCAATTAATTTAATGACGGCCGGCAATGGTATTGTTCACTCCGAGCGTTTGCCTGAAGATATCCGTGCAAATAATACGCCGGTAGAAGGCATACAAACCTGGTTGGCATTACCCACAGAGGTTGAAGACTGCGATCCATCTTTTGCTCATTACGGCGCTGAAAATATTCCTTCCGTTAATTTGCCTACCATGAGTGCGCAGGTACTTATCGGTAAGGCTTTTGGGGTTGAATCACCGGTTAAAACAGCAAGTGTGACGACGTATCTGGATATCTCTTTGGCGGCGGGTGCTGTGTACTTTCCCGATTTTCCACAACAGGAGCTCGCTATTTATGTGGTTTGGGGTAGCGTGAGTGTGAATGGCGAAACCGTACCGGAATATCATTTAGCGGTGCTTGAAGAAGGGGCCAGTATTACAACGGATTCTGGTGCACAGATCATGTTGTTAGGTGGCGAACCTTTAGCAGGTGAGCGATTTATTTTGTGGAATTTTGTTGCTTCATCGCGCGAAAAAGTTCGCGCCGCAGGTGAACGCTGGACCAATGGTGGATTTACCATGGTGCCAGGTGAAACGGATTGGATTCCGTTACCGAAAATATAAAAACAAGAAAGCCGCTGAGCTAGCGGCTTTCTTGTTGATGTGGATTTATCAACACAATTACGAAATTGCTTTATCGACAATAGCCTGTGCTTCGGCGATTAGCGCCTGCAGATGTTCTTTGCCTTTAAAACTCTCTGCATAAATTTTATAAATTTCTTCTGTGCCTGATGGGCGCGCCGCAAACCAGCCGCTTTGGCTGATCACTTTAATACCACCAATTGCTGCGTTGTTGCCCGGTGCATGGGTGAGGATGGATTCAATCTTGTCGCCCGCCAGCTCAGTGGACGTAATTTGCTCGGGCGATAACTTTGACAGCGCTTTTTTCTGTGCCGTATTGGCCGGAGCCTCAACACGTGCTTCGGCGGCATGACCGAATTCGTCAGCCAATAATTGGTAGCACTCACCAGGGTCGCGACCGGTTTTGGCTTTAATTTCTGCAGACAGTAGGGAAGGAATAATACCGTCTTTGTCGGTTGCCCAAACGCTTCCATCAATGCGCAGGAATGAGGCTCCCGCACTTTCTTCGCCGCCAAAACCGAGCGAGCCATCAAACAATCCCGGTGCAAACCATTTAAAACCGACTGGCACCTCATACAGGCGGCGACCCAATTTTTTGGCAACCTTGTCAATCATTGCACTGCTCACGACAGTTTTACCAATCGCCGTTTCTGCTTTCCATTGTGGGCGATGTTGAAACAGATATTCGATAGCTACTGCGAGGTAATGATTGGGCGGCAACAAACCACAGCTGGGAGCAACTATACCGTGACGGTCGTGGTCGGCATCACAAGCGAAGGCCACATCAAATAAATTGCGACGCTCAACCATACCTTGCATAGTGTAGGCCGAGGATGGGTCCATACGAATTTTTCCATCCCAATCCGCCGTCATAAAGGAAAAGGTTTTATCGACGGCGGTATTCAATACTTTCAAATTCAATTGGTAGCGATCTGCAATTGCCGACCAGTAGTTAACACCGGCGCCCCCGAGGGGATCTGCGCCCATCTGCACATTTGCACCGCGAATTGCATCCATATCAATCACGTTAATTAAATCGCTAACGTAGTTGTTTATGTAATCGATGTGATGTGTTGTCGCACTTTTAATGGCTTGTTGGTAATCCATGCGTTTTACATCGCGCAGATTATTTTCCAGCAATTCATTTGCGCGCGCTTGCATCCAGTTGGTGATGTCGCTATCGGCGGGACCACCATTGGGTGGATTGTATTTAAAACCACCATTGTCGGGCGGGTTGTGTGATGGTGTGATGACTATGCCATCAGCAAGGCCGGAAGTACGGTTGCGGTTGTAAGTGAGAATCGCATGGGAAATCGCCGGGGTAGGTGTGTACTCACCGCCTTGGGCCAGCATTATTTCAACACCGTTTGCAGCTAAAACTTCTACCGCAGTGATTTGTGCCGGCTCGGAAAGGGCGTGGGTATCAATTCCCAAATACAGTGGGCCGTTGATGCCTGCCTTTGTTCGGTAATCGCAAATTGCCTGGCTAATGGCTAGAACGTGGTTTTCGTTAAAGCTCGTGTTAAAGGAGGAGCCGCGGTGGCCAGAGGTACCAAAGGTGACTCGCTGTTCCGGAATGCTGGCATCGGGTTTGTTGGCATAATAGGCATCGATCAATTTGGGTAGATCGACCAACAAATCCAACGGTAAAAGTTGACCAGCCAGAGGGCTCGTGGACATAGAAACTCCTTGGTTATCTTGTGTCAGACAAAGGTTGATTATCGTTTGTTCGTATTGATGCAGGTATGACGCTGATCAAGCCGCTGTTATTCATTTGCTGGGGTGAATTTTAGACTTATAACACGCGCCTGTTAATCGCTTTGTATGACTGCGCGAAAATAAAAAGGCCAGCGAGTTGCTGGCCTTTTTGACTGGATGCCTATTTTGCTGTTAGCAAGTTGGAATTAATTTTTTGCACTCAAATAGATCGTTAATTCCTGGCCGGGATGAATGTAGCTTTCATCTTTCACTTTGTTCCAGCTCAAAATATCTTTCTTGGATACATCAAATTTATCGGCAATTTTATGCAGGGTATCGCCGGATTTGATTTGGTAGGTGATTTTGTTGTCCTGGGGCTGTGCCAGGGTTTTATTGACTACTAACAGTTTTTGTCCGGGTTTAAGT
>JAGKXA010000045.1 GCA_021151615.1 Cellvibrionaceae bacterium
AATGTGGGTCTGGTACGTTTGCTCATTGGACACCTATTCATTGGATGAAGTGATAATATCACTTCTAATTAGGTGGCCAAATTCACTATGCCACTACAATTCGTTCGACTTTTTCTCTATTCGACTTTTTCTCTGTTCAGCTATTGAGGTCTTGCCTCCCTGCATGTCTCCAATAAATCAAAGTAATCTTGCCCGTCTTGACCCCTTCATCAGACCAATAACTTAACCTGCTCAACGAACGCGTAACAGCAATCCCTGGCACTCGCCGGTTTTAGCGGCCAATTCAAGTTGGGTAAGTTCTTTATCGGTCAATTTTCCTGGGCTCGATATCACTGTATGGCTATTACCTGCAGACAGCGCCTCCCAAGTGATCCACAAGAGTGTTTGCGGATTTTGGCAGTGGATCACGCGGATATAGCGGGTATTAACACCGTAGGATTCCAGTAGCTCGCGGCTGATATTGTGAGGCGCTATCCAGGTTATCCAGCGGTCATTACAGGTGTTACTGAGATAGGCAATCATCGGCAATAACAGCGCCACTTGCTCGGGAGAGTCACTCGTTAAAACCAGTTCGGTGACTCCGCTGGCAGGCTGCTGAATAGTGCGGGTGGTTGTGGGAATTACACGGGCAATATTAGTCACGACGAATTACTCCTACACTAAGGCCTTCAATACTGAACTCTTGGTCACGCATATCTACCAGAATCACGTCGAACTCTGGATTTTCTGGCCATAGTTCGACTTGTGCTTTGTTTCCGGAGCGCTTGAAGCGTTTGACAGTAACTTCTTCCCCAATTCTTGCGACCACAATTTGACCGTTGCGCGCTTGATCAGTTTTATGCACCGCCAGTAAATCGCCGTCAAGAATACCGGCGTCTTTCATGCTCATACCGTGAACACGCAGGAAAAAGTCAGCACTGGGTGAAAAAAAACTCTGGGGAATATTGCAGTAGTCTTCGATGTGCTCTTGCGCAAGTATCGGGTTGCCTGCGGCGACACGGCCGATGATAGGGATACCCGATTGTAACTCGGGTAGTTTTATCCCGCGCGATGCGCCTGGGATAATTTCTATTGCGCCTTTGCGAGCGAGAGCCTTGATATGTTCTTCTGCGGCATTGGCTGACTTAAAGCCGAGAATTCGAGCAATCTCTGCACGCGTTGGTGGGTAACCTGTTTCGTCAGCGTATTGGCGGATGAGTTGTAGTACCTGTTCCTGGCGTGGTGTTAAGTCAGACATGATGCACTCCTGAATCTGTTTATTTGTACAGTAGTTGTGATTATATACAGTAATTCAGGTTGTGCAATAGTTTTTCAATCTGCCGATTATTTCGCCCTTTCGCCGTAACGAATACTTTGCAATTGCCCGCGTGCAAAATACAGATGTGTCATAAATTTGCCTTTGCCCGGATTGTAGGTCCAGATATCTACGTTCTCGCAGGTGGCGATGGCGATGTTGTTTTGCACGTTATTATTGCCGTTTTGTATTCCTTGGGGCTGAGTTGCTGTTGCTATAGGTTGGCAGAAGTTATCGGTCACGACCGGATCGCCACATTTATCAAGCACTTCTGATTTGGTGTCGCCAACTTGTGCAAGCTTGGTTTTACAGCGTAAGGATTCAGCATAAGTTATCGAGGATAAAGTCGAGCAAATCGCAATTCCGACCAGGGCTCTTACATATTTCTTCATGATGTTCTCCGACTTGTGATCTCATTAACTCTAGTTGTCACAACTGAACGTTAGGTGAATCAGCTCCCGAGTTTGCGCAATAATTTATCGAGCAGAGCGACAGGTAAAATGCGCTTCATAAAACCGACAAGATAGGTTGGGAAGGTGACGTAGTAGCGCGCCTGCGGCCGCTTGGCTTCCAGTGCGTGAATAACGCGCTGGAAGACGGCCTCAGGGCCGAGTGTGAAAGGTGTTGTTGTTTCCGTTTTCTCAAGCCTTGTGATGGCGCTTCGATAAGTTGCGTTATGGCGGCTGTTTTCAATGTCGATATGCTCACGTAGTGCCGCTAATGCATTTTTCCTAAATTGGCTTTCAATCGGGCCTGGTTCGATCAAGCTTACATAGACATTAGTTCCCTCAAGCTCCAATCGCAATGTATCGCTAATGCCCTCAATTGCATACTTACTGGCGTTGTAGGCGCCCCGCAATGGCATGGCAGCGAGCCCGAGGACCGAAGAGTTTTGAATAATGCGCCCATATCCTTGTTGCAGCATGATGCGAAGGGCGAGGTTGGTTAGCTCGCACCAGCCAAAAAAGTTGGTATCGAATTGTTGGCGTAAGGCGTTGATCGGCAAATCCTCTACTGCGCCAGGTTGGCCGTATGCGCCGTTGTTGAATAGGCCATAAAGCTCGTTCCCGGTTAGCTTCATTACCTCCTCAAATCCCCGTCGGATCGACTCCGAGTTGGCAAGGTCGAGCTGTACGCACTCCAGACCTTCCTGTTGCAAGCGCGCGACATCTTCCATCGAGCGACAGGATGCGATAGCGCGATAGCCTCGCTGTTTTAGTTCATGAGCAACATAGAAACCTATGCCAGTTGATGCGCCGGTAATAAGAATGGTTTTTTGCATTATTGTCAGTTTCTGGTTAAAGGTTTCAGGAATTTTGCCGTTAGCTTAAGGGTCGGAGACGGCTCTTTCTGGTTCGATAATAGCAAAACAAAATTCAAATACTCTGTGGTGATTTATGAATTCCTATTCTGCTGTGCAAAATTATTCCAGTGTAAAAGTACATTCCAGTGTTGAAACCGCATCGCCTCATCGTTTGATTCAGATGTTGTTGGAGGGTGCATTGGAGCGCATTGCGCAGGCCAAGGGTGCTATGGCGCAAAATCAGATTGCGCGCAAGGGAGAATTGATTGGCAAAGCAGTCGCCATCGTCGGTGGCTTGCAAGGGAGCCTAAATGATAAAGAGGGTGGTGCTCTTGCAGCGAATCTGGATGGTTTGTACGACTACATTATTCGTCGGCTGAGCCAAGCGAATTTTGAAAACAATCCTGAGTATCTTGATGAGTGTGGTCGTTTACTGGGCGAGATAAAAACCGCATGGGATGCGATTGGTAGTCAGGTATAACGAGGAGTTTGTGATGGCGATTCGGTTGATGTCTGCCCCTGACTACTCTGGTCAGGCTGGTATTTTAGCGATGCGCAACCTGCAGCAGGAGCTAACAAAAGCGTTACAGGCTGAGGATTGGGACAAGGTGCGGCATCTGGATCGAATCTGTGTACTGTTAATCGATAAGGTTATCGCGGCTAATCGCGATGATAAATCCACGCTGGTCTGCGCTCTAAGCGAGCTTAAAGGGGTATACGCGGGGCTGATCGCGCAATGTCAGCGTGAAGTGACTTTATTGCATGTGACCTGAGTCTCGCATTCGTCGTGGTTCATCGAGGTTATTGATAAAAACTGCCAGTTATTCGTAGTTCATAAGGTTTTTAAAACAACTCTCTTATAGCAAAACTCGCAAAATCCACAGAGCACTGCTAGCCTTAGGGAACATAACTGCTAGCAGGGGATAGTCTGTGTCTAACTACAATCCGCAAGAAGCGCTGAAGCAATATCGACAATTAGGTATTGAATCAGAAATCAGCAACGCATCACCCCATCGTTTAATTCAATTACTGTTTGAAGGAGCCTTGGCCCGATTAGCGGCAGCGCAGGGTGCAATTGAACGTGGGGATTTGGCGGCCAAAGGGGAATTGTTGGGCAAGGCGATCAGTATTGTTGGCGGTTTGCGCAGCTCCCTCGATATGAGTGCAGGGGATTTGTCTGAACGTCTTGATCAGCTCTACGAGTATATTAATCTGAAGTTACTGGAGGCTTCAGTACAAAACGACTTGGAAAAAGTTAATGAAGCGATTCAATTGCTCAAAACTGTTAAATCTGGCTGGGATGAGATTGCTCCGCAAGTAGCCTAAGCTCAAATCTAAATTAATAAATCATAAAAACTAATTGGGTAATTTCTAATTGTTAGCCTCGTAAATGTTCAAAAAAGCATTTCGATCAGCTCTTGGAAAAGGCATATTTTTGGCGAATAAATGGACTTCTTGTTTGATTATTGTTAAAACGCCAAAAAGTTTCCGCCATAAATTTGACTTGATTCCCTGCCTCGTCTATTACTTACTCCGATAACTCATCTCGCCGCACTGATTATGTTTTTCTAGCGTTTTTTCAGTAGCTTAGGCACGAAATGAAAAGGTCTTGGGGTATGTGGCGCAACAACAAAGTTCTCGTTATTGACGATAATCCGTCACGTAGGCACGATCTAAAAATCCTGCTGGATTTTCTTAGTGAAACTACACTGGTTACGCCCAGTAATACTTGGCAAGCTGCTGTTGCTGAAGAAAATGGCGGTGAAGATTATGTGGCTGTTTTTATAGGCGACTATCGCGATAGCAATCAATCCCTGGCGCAGTTATTGAAAGAGATTCGTTCCTGGAATGATGAACTGGCTGTTGTATTGGTCGGTGAAGAAAACCAGAATACGGCAGATGGTTTGGAAGATACTTATCGTTTTATGACGATAGCGACTATGTCGGTTCCTCCAACCTATAACAAGCTGGTTGATACTTTGCATCGTGCCCAACTGTATCGTGAGGCCCAATCCAGCAGCAAACGCCAGCCTCAGCGTCGTCCGGTACATCTATTCCGCAGCCTGGTGGGTACCAGCCGTGAAATCCAGAATGTGCGTGAGATGATGGCACAAGTTGCCGATAAAGATGTTTCAGTATTGATTACCGGTGAGTCCGGTACTGGTAAAGAAGTGGTAGCGCGCAATCTGCATTACAACTCTCCCCGTCGTGATAAACCTTTTGTCCCCGTTAACTGTGGCGCTATTCCGGCAGAGCTGTTGGAAAGCGAATTATTTGGCCATGAAAAGGGCGCGTTTACTGGCGCGATCAATTCACGCGCAGGCCGTTTTGAAATGGCGGAAGGTGGCACTTTATTTCTTGACGAAATTGGCGATATGCCGTTAAACATGCAAGTAAAGATTTTGCGTGTATTGCAGGAGCGCTGCTTCGAGCGTGTAGGGAGTAATAGAACCCAGCCGGTGGATGTGCGCATTATTGCCGCTACTCATCGCAATCTGGAACAGATGATTACTGATAATACTTTCCGCGAAGATTTATTTTATCGCTTGAATGTTTTTCCAATTGAATTGCCTTCGCTAAAAGAGCGTGCTGAAGATATTCCCTTGTTGATTAACGAGCTGGTATCGCGCATGGAAAGTGAGCAGCGTGGTTCTATTCGTTTTAATTCGGCGGCAATTATGTCGCTCTGCCAACATGAATGGAGTGGCAACGTGCGAGAGTTGGCCAATCTGGTAGAGCGCATGGCGATTATGCATCCCTTTGGTGTTATCGGCGTGCAGGATTTACCAGCCAAATATCGTCATGTCGATGTGACTGATGAAGATTTTGTCCATGCGTCTGTGAAGGTAAATGGAACGGCAACAGCTGGTGCGAGTGCCAGTTATGTCAGCATGAACGACACTCCGTTATTGCCAGAGCAGGGTATAGACTTGCGCGAGTACATCACCAATCTGGAGATGAGTTTAATCCAGCAGGCGTTAAATGATTGCGGTGGCGTGGTAGCGCGTGCTGCGGATAAGTTGTGCGTGAGAAGAACTACACTGGTTGAAAAAATGCGTAAATACGATATGCAGCGTTAGACACAATATACGTATCAACAGAATTAATTAAATAGCGGCGAAATCCGGAAAATCCCCTCCAGTGCAGCTGGAGGGGATTTTTTGCTGCATTAGCTGTTTGCCTTTGCGCGTTGTTGCTGCGGTTTGGACTGGCCTTTGCGATGTGTGGATGCAGTAGTTGGTTTACTATTGCGTGGTTGCTGGTTATTGCCAGATGGTTTTTTTCCATTGCCATTCTTTGGTTTTTGTCCCAGTGCCAGCTTGGCGGCGCCTGGTTTTTCGGCACGACTTTTACCGGGTTTTGCTGCACCTGCACCAATTGTCATGCGGCGCCCCAACACAATAGGTTCGGGTTTGGCGTTAGGGTCTGGTTCAAAACCGGGAACCACTTCTTTATCGATATCGCGTTTAATTAATTTCTCAATATCGCGCAAAAATTTATCTTCATCGATACATACCAGTGAAACTGCAATTCCTTCAGCATCAGCGCGACCAGTTCGACCAATACGGTGGACGTAATCTTCCGGTACGTTCGGTAATTCGTAATTCACAACATGGGGTAGTTGATCGATATCGATGCCGCGCGCAGCAATATCGGTGGCAACCAGTGCGCGAATTTCTCCTTGTTTAAAATCTTCCAATGCTTTAGTGCGTGCACCCTGGCTTTTGTTGCCGTGAATCGCTGCGGCGCGAATGCCATCATCCAGCAATTGTTCAGTTAATTTATTTGCGCCGTGTTTGGTGCGTGTGAAAATCAATACTTGTTGCCAGTCACCTTGCTCAATCAAGTGTGCCAGCAGTTCACGTTTACGATTACGATCCACTGGGTGGACGCGCTGGGTCACGCGTTCTGATGCAGTATTACGGCGCGCGACTTCAATCAAGCTGGGTTGGTTTAATAATTTATCGGCCAGCGCTTTAATCTCGTCAGAAAAAGTGGCGGAGAAGAGCAGGTTTTGGCGCTGCTTTGGTAGCAGTGCCAACACTTTTTTAATGTCGTGAATAAAGCCCATATCCAGCATCCGATCGGCTTCATCCAACACCAGTACTTCAACATCGCGTAAGGAAACTGCGTTTTGGTTAACCAGATCAAGCAAACGGCCTGGTGTTGCTACCAAAATATCGGTGCCACCGCGCAGGTTCATCATTTGCGGATTAATGCTTACACCACCAAACACTACCGTTGAACGCAATGAAAGGTATTTACTGTAGGTGCGCACGCTCTCGTGAACCTGAGCTGCCAGCTCGCGTGTAGGGGTAAGGATCAGGGCGCGCACCGGGCGACGGCCTTTTGCCATTTTCTCTGTTTGGGCCCGGCTTAATTTTTCCAGTAAGGGCAGGGTGAAACCTGCAGTTTTTCCGGTACCTGTCTGTGCGCCGGCCAGGATATCACCGCCTTTTAGAACGGCGGGAATGGCTTGCGCTTGAATAGGGGTGGGTGTGCTATAGCCCGCTTCGGCAATAGCACGCAAAATATCGGCCCTAAGACCGAGACTTTCAAAAGACATAAGTATTTCCTGTGGCTCGGCCTCCCGCGTGGCGGGCAAGGTCTGGCGAGCGGAGATGTGGCAAACCCAGGGTTTGCAAATGGAGGGCGACACTGACCTTAAGGGTGTCGCCGCGCATGGTACGCAGTTGCTGTGCAATAAGCCAGCAACTTTTATGTTTTATTGGGCGAGAGAATTAAACAGCAGGATCAGGTTCGGTCAGTTTGCGCTGTTTGGCGAGGTTGAGTATCGCCAGGCAGAGTGTCGCCAGAAACAGAAATCCACAGGTCATGGGAATCAGCGTGCTGTCATACATCTGGCCAATGGCTGTGCCTATGATCATCGAGAGTATGGATGAACTGGCCCCAATTACTGCCGAGGCGATACCTGCAACATGTCCCATAGGTTCCATCGCCATGGCATTCACATTGCCAAACACCAGGCCGAAGCAAAAAAACAGTACGGCAGCGTAAGCTAAAAACATCCATAAGTTGGGGGCAGTGATTAATTGCAATGCCAGGAAAATCGCTGAGCTGAAAATAATGCCCAGGGTGGCGCGGCTGCATAAGTATTCCATTCCCCATTTTTGCACAAAGCGCGCATTCACCATGGATGCCACACCAAACAGCAGCGCCAATACACCAAAATACACAGTGAATAATTTCCCGGTATTAAATAACTCCTGGAAAATTTGTTGTGATGAGTTCAGGTAGCCCATAAAACTGCCGAAAAATAATCCCATGCACAGGGTGTAACACATGGTTGAGTAATTGCTGATGACTTCTTTGAAACCATCGATAAACCCGGTACGGGTAAACGGGATGCGATATTCTTTTGGCAGTGTTTCTTCCAGTCGCCAGAAAATCCATACACCAATAATTAATGCGTAAACAATGTAAAGTACAAAAATATAACGCCATGAGCTGATGAGTAGTACCGCCTGGCCGAGGCTTGGTGCTATGGCGGGCACCATAATAAAAATCATCATCACTAGCGACATGATGCGTGCCATTTCATTGCCAGCATATTTGTCGCGCACAATGGAAATGGCAGATACATAAGGTCCGGCAACTCCGAGGCCTTGCACAAAGCGGCCAATTAACAGGCCTTCAATTGAGGTCGCGAAAAAACAAATCGCGCTGCCCAAAAAAAATAATGCGATGCCACCGTAGAGTACTTTTTTGCGGCCTGTTGCATCGGATAAAGGCCCGCAAACCAACTGCCCCAGTGCCATACCTAAAAATAATGCGCTGATTACGTATTGGATCTGGTTTGGATAGTTCAGGGGAATTTCTTTGCCAATAAACCCCAGCGCAGGTAATAGGGCATCAATAGAGATGGCGACAATCGACATCATTAATGCAACCAGTAATATGAACTCCCCGGATGAGATACGCGAGGGAACCGAATGGGTCGAATAATCAGTCATGATGTGTTTCCATTGTGTGAATACTGATATGTAGAAGCCGGTTGGGGCGCAAAGCATATTGCTATTTACTGCCAACGGCTGTCAGTAAATGTAAATAGCCGGTAGGTAAAGTGCGTAGGATTTGTAGGTTAGGAGCATTGCGCCTGAGTTAGTCGTAATGCTCCGGGGGTTTTCGACAGGGGTAGAAAAATTCTTCGCCCAATGTAAACAATAATTGATGGTTAGCGCGGCAAGCGGTACATAATGCCGCCATCATAAGGCAGTTTAGGTAGATGCTTTTCCATGCGTAGAAGGGCATCGTCATAAATCTTTCTGACATCCGGCTTGGTACCCACCTCCATGCGGCGCGACAGCATAGTTACAGGGAACAAGCAGTCGTTTGTTTTGCGCACGCACAGGGCTCGACTGCGGCCCAACTCGTCTTCATAGATTTTCCACTCAAAGGTATTGGGGAAGTCGGCCAGTATTACATTACCTAAAACCACTCCCATGGCCTGTTGTAGTTCAAAGTTATCCATTGCCACCAGTTCTTTATCGACAATTCGCTGCAGTGTACTTAAATCGCTCAGGTCGCGGCGCAAAGGTGTACCCAATTTGGTTTGTGCCAACTCGTTAACTTTGGTTGTTTCCTGATCCATGCGATTTTTATCCATCCAACCCAATTCTTTAATCTGGATTTCTTTTTTAGGTTCGATAGTGGTTGCCTGTTTGTCCACAACATTCATAGGTGTTTGAGCCAGCGCACTATTGAAAGCAAAAAAAATGGAGAGAACCAAAAATGTACACAGACCAAATAACTTTTTCATAGGGAATATCTCCGCAACGGCTTAAGGTTTATCAGCAAGCGCGTCGCTCGCGATTAACGCATTGTGTGTTGGTACCTTGGACTGGTAAGGACCAAGCTTGTTCAGGGGGATGGGAATTCCATCGGATCCGACAATATGAATATGTTCAGTGCGCAACTGGCGCGGTTCGGCAAGGCCGCAGGAGTGGGCAATCATGGCCACACTCTTGGTGATATTGCGCTGGTAGGCGGCAACACGCTCGGCCTTATCGCTTGGGTCCAGCCCCTTTTGCAATTTTGCGTTGTGGGTAGTGATACCGGTTGGACAAGTGTTCTTGTGACATTGCAATGCCTGGATACATCCCAGCGCAAACATAAAACCGCGCGCACTATTCACAAAATCGGCGCCGGATGCAAGTGCCCAGGCGACCATGTGCGGAGTGATCAGTTTGCCCGCCACTATAACTTTGATGCGATCCTTGAGGCCGGCTTCCTGCAATAAAGTGGCAAGCCAGGGCAGGCTCTCCTTGATAGGCAAGCCCACATGGTCCATCAGCGGCTGAGGTGCTGCGCCGCTGCCGCCATCGCTGCTGTCGAGCGTAATAAAATCCGGGGCTGCTTCCAGCCCGCGCACACGAATTTCACTGATTAATTCGATTAACCAGTGTTTTTCCCCGAGTACTGCTTTAAAACCTACCGGCTTTCCCGTGGTATTGCGTATGTGGTTAATCATATCGAGCAAATCCGCTACCGAATTAATATCCGTGTGTCCGTTCGGGCTAATGGACGCTTGTCCCTCGGGAATGCCGCGAATCATGGCTACTTCCGCAGAGACTTTTTCGGCGGGAAGTATGCCGCCTTTGCCCGGTTTGGCGCCCTGGCTCAGTTTAATTTCAAACATTTTAATTTGGGCTTTGCTGGCCAACTCGCGCAAGCGTTCATCGCTAAGATTACCCTGTAAATCGCGTACGCCGTATTTTGCAGTGCCAATTTGAAATACCAGATCGCATCCACCCTCCAGATGATAAGGCGATAAACCACCTTCGCCGGTATTGAGCCAGCAGCCCGCTTTTGCGGCTCCGCGTGATAACGCGAGAATTGCCGGTTTGGATATGGCGCCGTAGCTCATGCCAGAAATATTGAAAATCGAATGGGTGGTGTAAGGCGTATCGCAAAACGGCCCCAGAGTAACTGGCGAGGCCATAAGCGCATCCTTTTCCTGAATGGGAAATGCCGAGTTTAAAAACAGCAAGGTACCGGGTTTGGATAGATCCAACGTTGAACCGAAGCCGACATTGTTATCAATATCTTTTGCGGCGCGATAAACCCAGGAGCGATCAGCTCTATTAAACGGCATTTCCTCGCGATCCTGTGCAAAAAAATATTGCCGGAAAAATTCTCCCAAATGTTCAAAGAAATAACGGAAACGTCCCAACACCGGATAGTTTTTACGAATGGTATGAGTGTTTTGACTAATATCGGTGATGTACATAATGATCACAGCGAGCAGCAGTAACCCGATTACGGTAATAAAAATAACTTCCAGCCAGGTGAGCAGGGTGAGAGCCCAATGGGAATCAGTCATGTGGAGTAGTCCTATCCAATGTCGCTGTAATGTTTAACGCAATTTTTACCGAGCGATTTCGCGGTGTACATAGCGGAATCGGCGTGTTTAATTAGGCTGAGTTTGTCATCACCATCTTGCGGATAGAGGGCGATGCCGATACTGCAGGAAACATGGATTTCATTATTGTTAATAAAAAATGCTTGATTGAGTGAGTTGCGAATTTTATCAGCGACCTGTCGGCTGATATGACGCGTACTCATGCCGCGCAATTGCAAATCGCGTGCAGAAATAATAATCATAAATTCATCGCCACCATAGCGTGCGACTGTGTCTGTCTCACGTACACAACCCAGCATACGAATGGCGCATTCTTGTAATAGTAGATCACCAGCATCGTGGCCAAACTTGTCGTTCACCGGTTTAAAACCGTCCAGATCCACCAACATAACGGCAATTTCCATTTTATCACGTCGGGCACTGATCAATGCCTGTTCAATACGATCTTCCAGCAAAATGCGATTGGGCAGGCTGGTTAACGGGTCGTGATGGGCGACTTTGTGAAGGTACTGTCGCTGGCTATTTAATTCCATTAATTGCGCGTTAAGTTTTTTTGCCATCAATGAAAAGTTACGTGCGAGTAAACCCAGTTCATCATTGCGTTGCAGGTGCACTTCAGGTACAGGATCGCCTTGTTTAAAACGAGCAAAGATTGTTGCCATCTGGCGCAGAGGGGTGGATATTTTCCAGGCCAGGAAGAGTGACAAGAGTACGAATAACAAACCAAATACCAGTGCACTTTTAAGTGCGGTGATCCCCAGTTGGCGGCTTTCAAGCAAGACTGTATCCAGGTTGCTCACCAATCCCAGTACTATATAATTTTCATCTGCTGCCCATTCAAAGGGCAATTTACTTAGCGAAATCACCGCTTGTTTTTCCGGCGTGCGCAGGTCTTGCATTTCGGCCACTAACTCTTTAAGTTCACCCGAAAATATCCGTTGGGCGACGGGTAAATCCTGTTGAATTGTAAATCGTGCGCCTTTGTCGAAACCAAAAGTTTTTTCTATATTCGGGTGGAGCAGATAATCGCCCAGTGAGTTGGTGGCGATTACATCGATATTGTCTGGCACATCGGTTTCAATCATGTTGAACATGCTCGTCATATCAACATTGATAACCATTGCCCCAAAGATAGTGTTGGTATTGGTATAAATAGGTGTGGCTAAAATAATGCTGGGCTTACCATAACCGTCCAGTAGTCCCCGCTCTTTATTAAGTTTGGGAGCGGAAATAAATATTTCACCCGGTTTTAGTTTTAATGTTTTGTAGATGTAAGAAAAGTGAGCCTTTTCTTGCAGGGCTAAACCTTCAACAACACTAATTGAATTCTCGGTTTTATCAATACGCACCAGCTCGAGCCCGTGATTAGCTGCTCCAATAAAACGTACCTGATTATATTCTTTGTGTGAGTTAAGTAATTCGGATAATGCTGAAGCAAGCCGGGCACGTTGATTCAATGCATCAGCAGGATTGGCGTGATTGGCAATTTCACTAACAGCCGGCAGACGAGAGATGAACAATAAATCTTTGCCGATATCTTCGATAAAAAAAGCGTAACGGTTTGCCAGCACACGCGTGGCGGTGGCTAATTTATCCTGTGAGGATTGAATCAAGAGCGTGCGGCCCTGGCTGTAAGTGACGTACACATTGATGCTCGCGCTTAATAAGCTGAGTAATGCAATCCAGATAGTGAGTTTGATAACTAGCCGTGAACTCATAAAGCAAACCTTTCCATTACATCGCCAGAAATAATTTGCTCCCACAGTCGATTGCGAGTCTCACCATTTTCAACCGGCTCTAACCAGATAAGTTCGGTATTGTGATGTACTAAAGAGGCTCCATGGGTGTTAGCCAAGCCGTGAGTATTAGTTAATCGCTGGCTGGCTTTTTCGCCCAGCATAAAATTAATCCACTGTTCTGCCAGTGCCCCGGCATTCTTGCTAATTGCCCAGCAATCCAGCCAGGCGAGGGTGCCGTTTTTCGGTAGCGTGTAACCGACATCCGCACCTATATCGGCCAGAGCCTTGACTTGCTGGCTACCGTAGTTGGCATAAATTAAAGCGATATCCTGAGTTTTAAACAGTTTTACGGCTTCCTGCGGCGAGGAGTAAAACGTGAGCAGGTTGCGGCGCAACTCTACTAGTCGCTGTGCTGAAACGATTAATTCTTCATCCGTTTGCTGAAAAGGTTTGCTCATCCCCAGACTGAGTGCTGCCAAGGTAAAGTTATGATTGCTGGTATTAAACACTAGAACTTTCCCTGCGTAGGTTTTATCCCAGAGCGCATTAATGGATTCCGGTGGGTGATGGACCAGTTTGCGGTTATAAATCAATCCCATCTCGGAATAGGTATAGGGAATAGCGTAAGTGCTGCCTTGATTGATAAGCCCCGGAATCTGGTTGCGATTTTGAAAACGGGCATCTTGTTGTTGAATATTTGGGATAGACGCAATATCAATTGGACGTAGATGTCCCTTTTCTATGTAACGCTGCAGTTCAGCCGTGTTTACCGCAATCAGGTCATAGCGGTGATGGGGTGATAGGCTAATACGATTCCAGAGTTCATCGTCCGAATAAACTAGAGTAATCTCGACATTGCTGTCGGTTTGTCGCTCGAATTCTGCTACCAAATCGGCATCAGCATAACCTTCCCAGGTGAGGATTTTGAGTTGTTGTTTCGCCTGGCCGGGCGGTGCCAGAACCAGTAGTCCCAAAATAATGTAGTGGAGGGTTAACTTCATTGCGGAGTCCAATGCGTCGTAATGGCTTAATTCTAGTTAAGTTATTGGTAGGCTTGTATTAATTCTCATTAATCTGCGCGAGTTTCGGTAAACCTGATTATCGTGTTCTCTAGTATTAGCTTCGCACTCCAATTTTTTGTGCGGGATTGCCTGCAACCTTGGTGAAGGCTGGAACTGACCTTGTCACCAGGCTGCCCATACCTATTACAGCTCCATCGCCAACATGCACACCATCCACTATTCCGACATGGGCGCCGATCCATACGTCCTCCCCTATATAGATCCCTTTGGAGGTAACTGGTTGGTCTTTGATGAGACGCTCGTTATCCATGCCGTGATTGAACGCATAGGCATAAGTGTAAGCCGCAAGGCGCGAATTATTGCCAATCACTATTCCCTGAGTGCCACCATCCAAAGTTACGTGATGGTTGATAGATACATTCCTACCCAACGAGATGGGGCCGTGGATAACCGCATCTGCGGCGATCCACGAGTTATCATCAATGACAATAGTGCGGCCTGGCTCGGCAAAAAGTCGGGCCTCCGGTGCGATAAAACAATTCTGGCCAATGGTGATAGTTTCCATCGCGCACAAGTAGGCTTGCCATTCGTCCTGCCAATTCTGTGCCCAGAGGCGGTGAGCGGGTTTTAAACGCGCGTACAACCAAGGCATATAGCTCAGGCGCAATTTGTGCTGGGTGCGATAAAAATCGGTATTTTTTTCAGGTTCTTTCGTCATAGTCGCATACTGAAATTGTGCGTGCGAATTATAACGACGATTGGGAAATACTGTTGAAAGAAATTTCAGTGGGCGGGAATAAAAAAGGTGGCCGCCGGTTGCAGGTGATTGGTTTGCTCGCTTGGCCGCTAGCGCTTCCTGCATAACAGTCAGCTGGGCACAAATCGAAACATGGAGCGCTGAAATAAGTGCTCTTAGGGTTAACCCGTCATGTCGGCAACCAAGGCGGACACCTGATTTGATTATAGCTATGGCGATTTTTGTCGCTAGGGGGTGGATTAGTCTTTTGCGTCACATCTATCGGCTTTTTATGGCCGAAAAAATCTATGACTGATATTCTTGCACCAGTTATTTTATGGCCTGCCTTTATGTACGACATCATTGAAAACCACCCGAATTTTGTCGTGATCTATAAAAAACCTGATACCAGTTTTCACAGTGAATCCGGTACCCCGGGCCTGTTTGAAACCCTCAAGCAACGCGAAGGTTTTGCCGAGTTATTTCCTGTTCACCGCTTGGATAAAGTCACTTCGGGGTTGTTGGTTATGGCGAAAGACGCGGCGACTAATCTGGCATTAACCCAGGCCTTTGCAAGGCGTGAAGTTCAAAAATATTACCTGGCGATTAGTGACAAGAAGCCCACCAAAAAACAGGGAT
Source organism: Cellvibrionaceae bacterium (assembly GCA_021151615.1). GTDB lineage: Bacteria > Pseudomonadota > Gammaproteobacteria > Pseudomonadales > Cellvibrionaceae > Cellvibrio. The sequence continues at coordinate 15,117 of JAGKXA010000045.1, forward strand.
TGGTAAAAGGGGATATGGCCCAAGCCAGGCGCGGTGCCTGGAAGCTTTTACCCGAGGCTACAAACCCGGCGATTACCCAGTTTTTCAGCAAGGGCATAGGGGAGGGCAGGCGCTTGTTCATCCTTAAGCCGCATACGGGAAAAACACATCAATTGCGTGCTGCATTAAAAAGTCTGGGTGCCCCCATTTTGGGGGATGAGCTTTATGGTGGCCAGTGCCCGGCTGATCGCACTTATCTGCACGCTTTTAGTCTTGCGTTTTCGTTTAATGATCAAGATTACCGTTTTACGGTTTTGCCGCGCGACGGGGAATATTTTATTGGTGATGATTTTGTTGAGGCACTTGGTGACTGGTGTGAACCTTGGGCTTTGCCCTGGCCACAACTCAAGGGGCATTTCGCATGCGCGCAATGATTGGTTTGGGGGTTGCCGCAACACTCATCGTCGCGAGTGCATTTACGTACTTCATTAATTCGGATGTAGTCAGCCACAAAAATGCCGTTGCAAGCGACAATGAAAATTATCGCTTCGTAAAAGTCAGTTGTTGGTTTGATGCCGATTGGCAGGCCACAATTAGTTGCGGTGAATTGCATACCCCAAAAGCACATGGCCAATTTGTTTTGCCTGTGGTCATTCTACGTGCGGAGGGTTCATCCACAAAGCCAGATCCGATTGTATATTTGCAAGGTGGCCCGGGAGCAAGTGCAGGTTTGCACAGTGAGGGAATAAAGCGCTGGTTAAACTGGATGCGTCTGGCCAATACCAAACGTGATTTGATTTTGGTTGATACTCGCGGTACCGGGCGTAGTAAACCTGCGCTGGTTTGCGCAGATTACAATCGTACGAATCAAAAATTGATGCGTGAAAATAAAACACTCCGTGATGAGTTGGCGCAATCCTATGCGGTCACAGCGCAATGTTTTAATACAGCAGTAAAAAATAATAGTAGCCTGAATTATCGTTATTTTAGTACTTCTCTTTCCGCACAGGATTTGCGCGCATTAATGGCGCAACTGGAATATGCTGAGTGGAATATTATCGGTGTATCTTACGGTACGCGCCTTGCGCTGGAGGTGGCTCGTCAGGAGCAACTTGCACCACAGCGCGTGCGTTTAAAGGCGATGGTGCTTGATTCAATTTATCCTGCCGGTTTCGGTGGTGTGCAAACCTGGCCACAAGTACTTGATGAGGCAATGCAGAATTTTTTCAGCGGTTGCGCGGAGCAGCTCGAGTGTGCAAAAAAAATCGGGCTTAGCAAAAGCAACCTGCAGGAGTTGTTTGTTTCCGCGTTGCAGCGCTTGCGTGAAAGCCCCGTTTCCTTAACGCTCAGGCATTGGAATGGTGAAGTCCCTTTGTACTGGCTGGTCAATGACCATCGCTTTTTGTCGATTGTTTTCGCGGGAATTTACGACCCTGCAGACTGGCCCAAAATTATGGATGCGATTGTTGGTGTTCATCAGGGGCGTAACGATTTGCTCAAGCCTTTGGCCGAACCGTATTTAAATAATAGTGTCAGTGCGGATTTCAATAGCCTTACCTTTACTGCGGTAGATTGTGCGGATAACCCGGTATTATCTGAAATGAACTATGCCGCAGCGGTTGCTAAATATCCGATGCTGGAGAATTACACACGCGATCAATGGCGTTATCAGTTATGTCATGAGTTGCGCAGTACTATGCCGCTGCAATTAGCTCAGCCGCAGACGCCGACCTTGATATTGGCAGGCGCAAAAGATCCCATTACACCTGTTAATTGGGCCAGGGAAATTCATCAGCGTTGGCCTGAAACTCAATTGAGGATTAACGAAAACCTGGCGCACTCGGTATTGGGTAGTGATGTGTGTCTATTGGAAAATTTGGGGCAATTTTTTGATCATCCACAAAATACCTTTACTGCATGTATGCCCTTGGCTCAGGCTAAATTGGAGTGATTATTAAAAAATTGAGGTAATAAAAAAGCCGCACTTTTTTGATAAAAGTGCGGCTTTTTTTACTCACAAAAAAACTGCGAGTTTTTATTTTGGCTCCGCCTGCTGGACTCGAACCAGCGACCCAATGATTAACAGTCATTTGCTCTACCGACTGAGCTAAGGCGGAACGGCTATCTCTTGCCCATCTCCTGCAAGAAGGCGCGCATAATAGCGATGCACTTTGTTTAGGTCAACGCTTTTGCCTGCCTTCTGCTAAAAAATGGAATAAGAAAAATAAAAAAGGCGCTTTCGCGCTCTTTTTGACTAACCCTTATGCAGCAAACAATCTTATTCGTATTTGCACAGGTAAGAAGTTTCTACATCGGCAGTTACTTTGAAGCGTTGGTTTGCTTCAACAATAAATGTTTCGCCGGCCGCAAAAGTTTGTGCCTTGTCGCTACCAGGCAATACTGCGGTCAGGCTACCAGTTACTACTGTCATGTATTCTTTTTGGCTGGTGCCGAACTCGTAATCACCTTTGGCCATAACACCAACAGTAGCGGGCAGGGTTTCAGTTTGGAAAGCGATGGATTTAACTGCACCACCGAAGTACTCATTCACTTTAAACATAGGAAGCTCCATTAAAAGGATGTTCGTTAGGTAACCGCTAGGGGGGACATCAATCTCGACGGTTGCAAATGTATCGCGCATAAAAAAGGCCGCATATTATGCGGCCTTTTTCATTTAATTCTGGCTCCGCCTGCTGGACTCGAACCAGCGACCCAATGATTAACAGTCATTTGCTCTACCGACTGAGCTAAGGCGGAACGGTAACTTCCTCTGCGGAAGTGGTGCGCATCATATAGAGGCGATTTTGGTTGGTCAACCGTTTTTTACACCTTTTCCCTGAAAAAAATGCCAATGAATTCAAAGCTGTCTATTAATTCCACAGGCTGTATTTTTGCTGGGCAATAACCTATAGAAATACCTTAATGGGATAGGCTTATCACCTTGAAACTCCCGTCGTCGATTAGGGTTTTAACCTGCTTAAACAAGGGGGCGGCCTTGCGTTCCACGGGAATAAACTGATTGACCACAAACAGGGCTAAACCGTCTTTTGCGAGCAGTTGGCTGGCGTTAGTGAGGAATTTATCGGTTAAGTCGCTATCCACACTAAACCCCTGATGAAATGGGGGGTTACACAGCAGTAGATCGGCCTTGATTGGTATGCCTAAGCCGGCATCGGCGCTGATTACCTGCCCATTAATACTATTAAGCTCCAGGTTTGCTGCCGCAATTTGCAGTGCAGCGGCGTTGTTATCGGTCAGAATCCAGTTTTTAGCGGAGGTTAAAGGAATTTGGTTGGCAGCAACCGTCAGGTATCCATAACCGCAGCCCAGATCCAGACCGGTTTGCGGTGTTGGACGATTACTCATTGCCTGTTCCAGTTGGGCGATGAGCAGTGCGCTGCCGACGTCGATTTTATTCCAGCCAAATAGCCCTGGCTTGCTGACCAGCGCTAAGCCTGAATCCAATGCGATAGGGCGTGTGAGTTCGTAATCGTTGCTATCCAGTTGTAACTGCTCCTCAAACGGCGAGCGTTTAATCAGTTGCGCGGTATAAACCTGTCCATTCTTTTTAATATTTTTATCGCAGTTGAATAATGTGGATATTTTTTCGATATAGGTTTTGGTTCCATCATTTTTAAAGCCGGATAGCCAGAGCTCGCCGCCAATTTTCAAGCAGCGCCATGCCTGGTTCAGTAAGTGATGGACCAAGGCTTTTTCCTTGGATACGCGATAAAAAAAACCATCCAGAGAGCAGTCATTGTGTCGGGAAAAATCAAAGTCAGAAAATTGTGTCTGCAGATTGCGCGCTTTGGCTTGCTCAGCGATATCCCAACGATTTGTGATCAATTGCAAATTGGAACATGAAAATTGCGGCAAACCATTGAGTGCATTTTCATCTGTGCACCATACCAATGATTTACCATTGGTGATGTTTGTTTGTAGTGCATTCACTATCCAATTCAATGCCAGATCACTCATTTCACTGCTTCCTGTATTTCCGCTTGTGTAAGTGCGCGATATTCGCCAAGAGCAAGTTGTGGATCCAGTTTAATAGAGCCAATGCTTTCACGATGCAGATGTACAACGCGATTTCCCGCTGCCGCAAACATACGTTTTACCTGATGATATTTTCCTTCATGAATTTGCAAGCGGGCGGTGTGTGAGGTGATGATCTCCAGCTTCGCTGGTCGGGTGACATTTTTTTCGCCGTGTAATTGTACTCCTTGCGCAAACAATTGAATTGCCTCTTTGCTAATTGGATCTGCCGTTGTCACCAGATAAGTTTTTGTGCACTCTCGTTTGGGGGCAGTAATGCGATGATTCCATTGTCCGTCATCGGTTAGTAACACCAGACCGGTAGTGTCAATATCAAGGCGTCCGGCAATTTGCAAATCCTGTTTGCGTGGCATATCCAAAAGATCCACTACCACCGGGTGTTCACTGTCACTATTTGCACACACATAACCTAAGGGTTTGTGAAGCATAATATAGCGTGCACAAAAGGCTTCAATCGGTTGATTATCCAACATTACCTGTTCATTACCGCCCAGCTTGTGGTCAGCTTTCTTTATTATTTCTCCGTTAATAGTTACACGATTGGTTTTAACAAATTGCTGAATTTGTGAACGCGAGTAATCAGTGTATTGGCTTAAAAATTTATCGAGACGCATGGTTAAACGGGCTCCAGCCAGGAGGAGGGTATGGCGTTGTGCCAGGCGAAGTCATGCAGCCGGCGAGTGAATTTTTCCTCCAATGGTGCAATCAGTTTTAAAGGTGTTTGAGTCACGGGATGATTAAAGTGTAATTCGGTGGCTGCCAGCATTAAACCAGCACAATTAAATTGTTCTTGAAAAAAGCGATTGTGTATTCCCTTGCCGTGTTTTGCATCACCAATAATTGGATGGCTAATGTGCTTCAGGTGCCTGCGTATTTGATGTTTGCGTCCGGTCCTTGGTTTGCACTCTACCAATGAGTAGCGTGTACTTGGGTATTTATCAACACTAAATGGCAATTCTATAGTTGCCAGGGTTTTAAACTCGGTGACTGCTGCCTGCGCTGGCTTATCGCTGCGCACTTTTTTGTCTGCGTACTTATCCAGCTCTTCAGTTAATGGATGATCCACAACGATGGACGCTGGGGCATGACCACGCACCAATGCAAGATAAGTTTTTTCCAATCTGTGCTGAAAAAAAATATCGCCCATTTTGTTTGCAATTTCCGCAGAGAGTGCAAACACCAAAACACCGGCAGTGGGTTTGTCCAGACGATGAACCGGAAATACATGTTGCCCCAGTTGATCGCGTACCAGCTGCATAGCAAAACGGGTTTCATGGCGATCAATCTCACTGCGATGAACCAGCAGGCCGCTCGGTTTGTTGACGGTCACCAGGTATTCATCACGGTAAATAATGGGTAAAAATTCAGTCATTTAGTTATTCGATAATTTGAGTTTCGATCTCTCGGGCAATCGTTTGAAAATAAAAAGCAGGCTGGCGCCTGCTTTTTGTTTTTGTTGCAATTACTGCAAATTAATTGCAGATGTTTATCATTGGTTAGATGGCGTTGATGGCTCCGGTGTACAGCTCCAACCCCAGCCCTTTTGTTTCTCGGCAAATTCAGCAGCTTTAACTTCACACTGACCCTCAGTAACTTCATAGCTCCACAGTTTTTGTGCAATTCCATCTTTGGTATAACTCACTGAGCAAGGGGCAGCTTTTTCACCGCTATAGCTAACTTCAATAATTCGCTCTGCCTTATCCTGGGTGCAGATGTATTTCACCGGCTCGACAGCAAAAGCGCTGCTACTGATTGCGATAGTTCCCATCAACATAACTGCATGACGCATCTTTTTGCTCCTTAAAAAATAAGACTGGAAATAAAATCAAACGGACTGGTGGTTGGAGAATTAGCCAATTTTCTTTTCGCCCGAATCTACGGTTTGGTAAATCAGTGTATTGATTGTCATTGGGCCGACCCCACCAGGAACTGGAGTATAGGCAGCAACGCGGTTTACCAGGGGCTTTAATTCAATATCACCAACGCCGCCGGGGTGATAGCCTGCATCAACAACCACTGCACCATCTTTAATCCATTCGGCTCTAATAAACTCCGGTTTGCCAACAGCGCCAACCAGGATATCTGCTTGCTTAATTAATTCCGGCAGGTTTTGTGTGCGTGAATGGCAAATGGTAACTGTTGCATTGGCATTTAACAGCATCAGTGCCATTGGTTTACCTAAAATTGGGCTGCGGCCCACTACCACAGCGTGTTTGCCGGATAGTTCAACGCCATAGGCTTCCAGCAAACGCATAATACCTTTTGGTGTAGCGCAGCCATATGCTTCTTCACCCATACTCATTCGGCCAAAGCCCAGACAGGTAACGCCGTCTACATCTTTTTCTGCGCTGATTGCATCAAAGCATGCGCGCTCATCAATTTGGTGAGGTACTGGATGTTGTAACAAAATGCCGTGAACATTGGGATTGTTATTCAATTCCTGAATTTTGGTTAGCAATTGTTCGGTGGTTGTTGAGGGGGGCATTTCAACTTTTAAGGATTCCATGCCGATGCGAGTGCAGGCATTACCTTTCATTTTTACATAGGTTGCAGAGGCCGGGTCATCACCTACCAAAATGGTGGCCAGGATTGGAGTCTGACCATTGCTGCGCGCTTTTAAGGCGGCAATGCGAGCAGAGAGTTCTTGTTCGGTTTTTTCGGCAAGGACTTTGCCATCCAATACGAGTGCGGACATGGGCGCTAATTACCTGTGCAAATGAATTAAAAAAGGTTGGAATTGAAATGAGCGATATTTTCCCACAGCAACTATGTGGCGCCAAGAAAATTTAATTGTTGATTGCTTGAGACAAAAAAGAAATATAGATAGAAGGTGTCAGTAGAGCAGGAATTGAAAGCGAGGATTGGAAGTATGGGGTGGCTGATGGGGCTCGAACCCACGACCACTGGAATCACAATCCAGGGCTCTACCAACTGAGCTACAGCCACCGTAGCAAGAAAAAACAAACCACACCGAGATTGCTCTCTATCTTTAAACTGTTAAGTGAAAAGTGGGTTGCATCAACTACCCAGTATGGCGCGCCCGGCAGGATTCGAACCTGCGACCACCCGCTTAGAAGGCGGGTGCTCTATCCAGCTGAGCTACGGGCGCATGCTGGAGTTTAAAACCTTGGCAGGTTCGATAAAAAGATGGTCGGAGTGGAGGGATTCGAACCCCCGACATTCTGCTCCCAAAACAGACGCGCTACCGGGCTGCGCTACACTCCGACGACTTAAAACACAGTGCGTTTCAAGTGGTGCGCATAATAGCGATGCGTTTTAGGCTCGTCAACGAAAAAAGTGCAACAAAATAAAATATTTAGCGCGCCTAGTTAAATTCTAATCAGCTTGCGCAAGGTCTATGCAAAGTTATATCTAATCACAGGGAATTGCGGTTCTTCAGTCTCGATCTTGAAGGTCACTCTGATCTTTTTATTCGACTGTGACGATAGTAGTTATCGTCCCTAATCATTGAGTTTTGCCTATTGCTTCAGCTCCTATAGATTGTGCGACTCTGATGTCTGGTCGCTTAATGCAGTATTGCACTGGATTGCAGGCTTGTATGACCAAGGTTAGCTAGTCAGAATAAGCACTTACATGTATTGGAGTCTTTATGCAAAACAATAATTTAGCGGTTTCAATGAAATTGGGGATGCGCCGTTTGGCCTCGGGGGTTTGTGTGTTATCCACCCGGCTTGATAACAGTCAGCGTTTTGCAATGACCGTGTCTTCTGTAACGTCTGTTTCTGATTCCCCAGCTTCACTGCTGGTTTGCATTAATCAGCAAGTCTCCCAGCAAGCGCATCTCGCAACCAAGGGTAGTCAGTTTGCGGTCAATGTTCTCTCCCGCGACCAGCAAGATGTTTCCAATATATGTGCTGGGCGTGAACCGACAAGAGATCGTTTTGAAGTGGGTAACTGGGAGGAAGATGATACCGGCCTGCCAGTGTTGGGGGATGCCCAGGCGGTGTTTATCTGTCAGACAGATCAGGTCACAACCTACGGAACCCATAAAATAGTTATAGGCGCCATTCATCGGGTGATTATTAATGGGGCAGAGGTGGATCCATTGTTGTATGCAGATGGTAGTTATGGTGCATTTTCGCGCCAATAAATTGGTGCTTTTAGTTGGTATACAAGGATGTTGCCAGTAGATTTTTTTATTTGGGTCTATAAACAAGTTTGCGAATCAAAATGAAGCAAACTTTTTGTGTGAAATAACCTTGCAATATGAATATTTCGTGTCTATCGGTACTTTAAGGTTAATGACCACTAACTCTTTATGCACATCTCCTGTGCTTGTGCGACATCTCCGTTTAATGCTTGATCAAAACCTTGAAAAATTGAGCTTTTTAACTGGTTTTATCTTTACCGGAGGTGTGTGTTTTAGAAATCCCGAGTTTCTGCATACGGGAAATAAGCGTGGTATGTGGCAGCCCTAAACGTATGGCAGCCCCATTTGGCCCCGAGATGCGGCCATTACATATT